>JAEEVW010000015.1 GCA_016291085.1 Prevotella sp. | reverse complement strand
GTTCCTCGCGTATCATCGAATTAAACCACATGTTCCTCCGCTTGTGCGGGCCCCCGTCAATTCCTTTGAGTTTCACCGTTGCCGGCGTACTCCCCAGGTGGGATGCTTAACGATTTCTCTTGGCCGCCTACAGTATATCGCAGACAGCGGGCATCCATCGTTTACCGTGCGGACTACCAGGGTATCTAATCCTGTTCGATACCCGCACTTTCGAGCTTTAGCGTCAGTTAAGGACTCGTCGGCTGCCTTCGCAATCGGGGTTCTTCGTGATATCTAAGCATTTCACCGCTACACCACGAATTCCGCCGACGTCGCACTCACTCAAGAAAACCAGTTCGCGACGCAGTTCCACGGTTGAGCCGGGACATTTCACGTCACGCTTAATCCTCCGCCTGCGCTCCCTTTAAACCCAATAAATCCGGATAACGCCCGGACCTTCCGTATTACCGCGGCTGCTGGCACGGAATTAGCCGGTCCTTATTCATGCGGTACATGCAAACAGGTACACGTACCTGACTTTATTCCCGCATAAAAGCAGTTTACAACCCATAGGGCAGTCATCCTGCACGCTACTTGGCTGGTTCAGGCCTACGCCCATTGACCAATATTCCTCACTGCTGCCTCCCGTAGGAGTTTGGTCCGTGTCTCAGTACCAATGTGGGGGACCTTCCTCTCAGAACCCCTACTGATCGTCGCCTCGGTGGGCCGTTACCCCGCCGACAAGCTAATCAGACGCATCCCCATCGCATAGCGATAAATCTTTGTTCCAGCTCAGATGTCCTCATTGGAAAACATAGGGCATTAATCCGACTTTCGCCGGGCTATTCCCTACTATGCGGAAGGTTGGATACGCGTTACTCACCCGTGCGCCGGTCGCCATCAATCAAAGCAAGCTTCGATTATGCTGCCCCTCGACTTGCATGTGTTAAGCCTGTAGCTAGCGTTCATCCTGAGCCAGGATCAAACTCTACATTGTAAAATTTTATATCTCCGATAGAAAATTTTACAGCTTTCGTCGTCGCTCGGCATAGCTCAAGCAAGCTTGGCTCTGCACTCGCTCCTAGAAACCTTGTAAAATCTCTCTGCATCGTTTACTCTGTCTCAGAACGCTTATCCGGTAGTATTATTATAAGGTTGCTTGCGCGACCTTATCAAGAATTAAACGGTTTGTTTTTACACCCAAGTACATATTTAATATATATACTCGCTTCTTGTACTACTTCTTTCTCTGTCTATGTAAGTCTTTCAAAGAACTCTCGTTTATGCCTCGAACCAAATTTTAGCGCGAAAGCGGATGCAAAGGTACGACTAATTTTTCATCCCACCAAACTTTTCGAGAATTATTTTTCAAAAAAATGAAAAGTTTTCGCATTCTTTGACAATACGAAAACTTTACACCTTATTATATTATATAAAAGAGGGCTATTCAAAGACTTCTTCTATGCTATCTTCGGTCACATCGCTGAGTCCCGATTCGTCCATATTACACGGATTATATCCTGGCGGAAGGTCGAAAACAGCCTTTTCGTTATAGCCCAGTTGCTTGTCTTTATATACCTTTTGCATATAAAGAGCAAAGACAGGAAGCGCCATCGTTGCACCCTGCCCCATCGCCATCGACGAGAAATGGATGTCACGATCGTCACCACCGACCCACACGCCGCTGACCAAGGTAGGAGTCAGTCCCATGAACCAAGCGTCACTATTATTATTGGTAGTACCTGTCTTACCACCCAATTCAGCCGTAAAGCCGTACTTATGGCGTAGACGTCCGGCAGTACCGCCATCGACGACAGCCTTCAGCATGTAAAGCATCTTGTTGGCACTTTCCTCGCTGATCACCTCGTTCATGCGCGGCTGGAACTGTGCCAGCTCGTTGCCTTCATTGTCCTCGATTCTTGTCACGAACATATGTGCAGCACGAATGCCGTGATTGACGAAGGCCGTATAAGCGCTCACCATTTCACCCACCGTGATTTCACAAGGTCCAAGACACAAGGCCATAGACGGGTGAATCTCCGGATTACGGATGCCATATTCACGAAGCAAGGAAACAAAAGCCTGAGGACTGAGTTTGCTCATCAGATAGGCCGATATCCAGTTGTTCGACTGCTGGAGTCCCCACTTCAGCGTGACCATCTCACCATAGCGGGCATGTCCTGAATTACGAGGAGTCCAAGGGCGCCCTGCCACCATATATGTCTGCTGGACATTCGGTGCCAGGTCGCAGGGGGAGAATCCATTCTCCATAGCCAGGGAATACAGGAACGGCTTGATGGTAGATCCCACCTGGCGACGGCCTTCCATAGCCATGTCGTAAGCAAAATGTGTGAAGTCGAGTCCTCCGACATATGCCTTGACGTGACCATTCTGAGGGCAAATACTCATGAATCCCATTCTCAAGAATGACTTATAGTAGCGGATAGAGTCGAGCGGGGTCATGATGGTGTCTTTCTCGCCATGATAGGTAAACACGCTCATTTCCGTCTTCGTTCTGAAGGACTGCATAATCTGCTCCTCTGTAGCGCCATCATTCTTCATGAGTCTGTAGCGCTCACTCTGGCGAACGGAACGCATCAGGATTTTATTCAGCTGATCCTGCGAGAGACTTCCAGAATACGGGGCGTTCTTATGCCCTTTGTTTTCTTTGTCGAAAGCGGGTTGCAGGTACTTGACGACATGTTCGCGTGCCGCCTGCTCGGCATACTCCTGCATACGGGAATCGATGGTGGTATGGACCCTCAAGCCATCGGTGTACACATTATATGGGTCGCCATTTTTCTTGTAATTCTTATTACACCAGCCATACAAAGGATCCGTTTCCCAGTTGATGGAATCGATATGATATTTTACCATATTCCACGAGGGATAATCAGAAACGTTGGGTTTCTTAGCCATCATGTAGCGACGCAGGAAATCGCGGAAATAGACTGCTATGCCGTCCTTATGGTCAGCAACATGGAACTTCAGGTTCAGCGGCTCTGCACAATATTTCTGATGTTCAGCCTCTGTGATATACCCAGCCTTCAACATCTGTCCCAGCACGACATTACGTCGCTCCAACGAACGGTCCGGATGACGGACTGGGTTGTAGTACGACGGATTCTTACACAATCCCACGAGAACAGCCGCCTCTGTCGGGGTCAGGTCTTTGGGCTCTTTACTAAAATAGGTATTAGAAGCCGTCTTGATGCCCACTGCATTATGCAAGAAATCGAAGTAGTTGAGATACATGGTCAGAATTTCGTCCTTCGTATAGTTACGCTCCAGCTTGACTGCAATCACCCACTCGATGGGTTTCTGCAGCAATCGCTCCATCACGCTGTGTGCGGTCTCCGAATACAGCTGCTTAGCCAGCTGCTGGGTAATGGTTGAACCGCCTCCGGCACTCTTTTGCCTTAAGAATCCACGCTTGACAACTGCACGGCCCAAGGCATAGAAGTCAATGCCCGAATGGTCGTAGAAACGGACATCCTCCGTAGCGACCAACGCCTGCACCAACGAAGGCGACAACTGGGTATAGTCGACAATAATACGGTTTTCGCGATTATAGTTCCATGTACCCATCACCTTACCGTCGGCCGAAATCACCTGCGTGGCAAAACGGTTGATGGGATTCTGGAGGTCCTCAATGGGCGGCATATAACCTATCCATCCCTCGTTGATGGCGTAGAATGCTGCTCCTGCAGTCAGTACAGAAGCGACCAAAAGTGCCCATAAAGTACGTATTATCCACTTTCTCATGACTGAAAATTCTTTAGTTTGCGTGCAAAATTACAAAAAATCTTCCGAATAATCATGCAAAATTCAGAAATTTGTTTTGTTCTTCACTCAACTTTTCGTAACTTTGTGCCCGATAAAAACCCAAATAGATGGAAAAGCATGATTTTGTAACGATTGCCGACCTCACGAGAGAGAAGATTCTCTATATGATTGAGATGGCACAAGAGTTTGAACGTCACCCCAACCGCGAGTTGCTGAAGGGCAAGGTTGTGGCGACTCTTTTCTTTGAGCCTTCCACGCGAACTCGTCTCTCTTTCGAGACGGCAGCCAATCGTCTGGGAGCGCGCGTCATTGGCTTTGCAGACCCCAAGATTACCAGTGGCACCAAGGGAGAAACGCTGAAGGACACCATTCTGATGGTTTCCAACTATGCCGACGTGATTGTAATGCGCCACTACATTGAGGGCGCGGCCCAATATGCCTGCGAGGTGGCCCCAATCCCCATTGTCAATGCCGGCGACGGTGCCCACCAGCATCCCTCACAATGTATGCTCGACCTTTACTCCATCTACAAGACGCAGGGCACGCTGGAGAATCTGAACATCTATCTGGTTGGTGACCTGAAGTACGGCCGCACCGTCCACTCGCTCATCATGGCCATGCGCCACTTCAATCCCACATTCCATTTCGTGGCTCCCAAGGAACTGGCCATGCCCCAGGAATACAAGATTTATTGCAAGGAGCACGGCATTCAGTATCAGGAACATACCGCCTTCAACGAGAAGGTGATTGCCGATGCCGACATTCTCTACATGACGCGTGTGCAGAAGGAGCGCTTCTCAGATCTGATGGAATACGAGCGCGTCAAGAACGTGTACATATTAAATAATGACATGCTCCGTTTGGCCAAACCCAATATGAAGATTCTGCACCCCCTACCCCGTGTCAACGAGATTGCCTACGACGTCGACGAGAACCCTCACGCCTACTACATCCAGCAGGCCGGCAACGGGCTCTTTGCCCGCGAGGCTATTTTCTGCGACGTGCTGGGCATCAGCCTCGACGACGTCAGGAACGACAAAACGATTATTGAGTAGACCAAACAACGGATTACACGGATTAAACGGATTAGAATTATGAACAAGAAAGAACGCCTTGTTGCCGCCATTGAGCACGGCACCGTTATCGACCACATACCCGCCGCCAAGACCTATCAGGTGGCCAGTCTTCTGGGACTCTTCGACCTGAAGACACCCGTCACCATCGGATTCAACTACCCCTCGCAGAAGGTGGGTATGAAGGGCATCATCAAGGTGTCCGACAAGTTCTTCACTGACGATGAAATTTCACGACTTTCCGTCGTGGCCCCAAAGGTCATTCTCAACATCATCCGCGACTACGAGGTGGTGGAGAAAAAAACTGTCGAGACACCCGATGAGATTAAAGGTATTGTGAAGTGCAACAACCCCAAGTGCATTACCAACAACGAGCCGATGGCCACCCATTTCCATGTGGCTGACGGCATCCTGACCTGCCACTACTGCGAAAAGGAACAGGATATTAATAAGGTCGAGCTGGTATAATTACCCTTTCCACCGCATTGTAAACAAAAAAAATCGTGCAGTTCTTTTCGGACTGCACGATTTGTATTCAATATTATTTGAACATTAGCTGGGCAAACTGGTAGAGGCTGCGACGCCAGGTATGCCATTCGTGGGCCGTTCCAGGCGATTCGTAACCAACGGCATTCATGCCGAGTTGTTCCTTGATGTTCTTGGCTGCCTCAACACACCCCATATTCTCCTTGCCGCCACCGCTCATGAAGAGCAACTTGACGTTCTTGGCGAAACCTTCTGATTCCCTCACCTGATCAACACTCCAAGGACCACTGCTGAAAGAACCAACATAAGCGAACTTATCCGGATTGGCAAGTGTAATTTCACGAGCCTGCATTCCACCCATTGACAGACCGGCATAGGCACGATGCTGAGGATCGGCAATGACGCGATAGTTTTTCTCTACCATTGGGATGATATCGTTGAAGAGCACATTCTTGAAGCCCTCCGAGAAGCCACCAAAACGGCCACGACGCGGACCACCCTGACCGGGAGCACCCTGCGGACGCTGACCACCAGCAGGACGGGGGCCACCGAAGCCTCCGAAACCACCTTGTTCACCAGGACGGCGTGTGTTCAAGCCATTGTCCATCACAATGATGCAAGGAACAGCCTTGCCCTCAGCAATCAGATTATCCATAATCTGAGCGGTATGACCCTGCTCAGCCCATCCATACTCGTTCTCACCCATGCCGTGCTGCAGATACAGAACGGGGAATTTCTTGGTGGGATTGGTAAAATACTCAGCGGGAAGATATACATGGCAGCGGCGCATCTTCTCCGTGTAGGTCGACCAGTAGAAAACCTCGCTCATGGAACCCTGAGGCACATTCTTTACCTGCCAGAAATCCTGGTCGTCTGAAGGAATCTCAATACCGCTTCCCCAACGGCTGGCACCATAATAGTAGAGGCTACCCGGATCGGGCACAGAGGCACCGTCGATGTTCAGCTGATAGTAGTGGAAGCCCTCGTCCTGAGGTTCAGAGGTACCAGTCCAAACACCATTCTCGTCCTTAGTCATGATGTAGATTTTACCGGCAATGTCGAGGCCTACGAAAGTAGCATCGGGAGCCTTGATCTGTGCACGAACCATGCGTTGTGAGTTGACCATCGGGTACTGCTTGTTGTCCTGATTGGTCGAAGCCGGTTTGAAGTCTTCGGTGACGTTTTCCGTTACTGATGGAACTTTGGGGTTCTCTCTGGGAGCACCAAACTGAGCTGACGCTGTCAGGCATGAGAGAGCCAGCAATGAAAGAATCGTTTTTTTCATAAATAAGTTAATGTTTATTTGAATAGATTGATATTACTTTTGCTTATTTTGACGTAACTCACCTAGAAAAGTTCAATTCGAATGGCCATCGTTATATAACATTAACATTTCCGTCCGCAACACAGCGGACGAGCCGCATGGATTTTTTTTTCTAAATATTTTGCTTTTTTGTTTTGTATTGTGCTCACTAATTCGTATATTTGCAGCGTGAAACATCAATAATATTCGCTTATGCTTGACAGAACAGAGACCATAGAGAAGCTGAAGACTACTCGTCAGTATCTTGACGAGCACTATGGCGTACACTCCATGACGCTCTTTGGATCGCTGGCACGCAACGAACAGCGAGAAGACAGCGATGTGGACATTTGTGTGGAGATGGTACCCAATTTGTTTAACCAGGCTGGTGTGAAGATCTATCTCCAGGAGCTGCTTGGATGCGACGTTGATGTGGTGCGGATGCGAGAACGTATGAACCCAGTTTTTAAACAGCAAATCTTGAAATATGGAATTCGAGTCTTCTGAGAAACAGGCAATGGTCTATGAGACCCTGAAGAATATCGAGACAGCCATCACTCGGCTACAGGAGCGCACCGTCCAAATACATACTGTCGATGACTTTCTCCTCTCGCCTTTTGGTATGGAGAAACTCGATGCTGCCTGCATGGTGATTATTGCTTTGGGTGAGGCAGTAAAAACACTGGACAAACTTACTGACAAGAAGTTGCTTCTCACATACCCTGCTGTAGAGTGGAAAAAAGTTATGGGAGCAAGAGACATTATGGCACACCACTACTTTGAGGTTGATGCAGATGCCATTTTCAGTATCGTGAAGAAAGATCTGGAACCCTTGAAAAAAGCTATCGACTTCTTCAAGCAAGAACTGTTCGAAAACGACAATCAATAACATATAATGTATAACTCTTAAAATCGCAGATGCCTATGGGCTGAGAGAAATAGTGACAAATGTGATTAAAGGGTACGAATCATGTATGTGATTTTTGTTTTGGAGGGCACTTCTTCATATTATTATTTCATCTAAAAAGTGGTTCATTCAGAATCGTCCCCATAACTCAACGATCTATTGAAGTAGTAAAAGACAAAAAGTATAGATATGCAAAGATTAATATCATTAATAATTGCTGTATTATTTACAGTAATAAGCCAAGCGCAAAAAGAGCATCTTACTTTCATGGGAATTCCTATAGACGGGAAAATAAAGAATTTTCAGAAAGAGCTTAAGAATAAGGGATTTAGCCGCACTTCAGAACGTTCTAAAGGCATAAGGTTTTATAATGGTTCATTCTCCGGGCACAAATGCAAACTTCTCGTTTCGTTTAATACCAATACAGATGTTGTTTATAGTGTCTCAGTATGTATTCCTTGTGGATTTAAGAATTCATCAGAACTGACATATCAGAACTTCAAAAAAGACCTTATAAAAAAATACGAGACAGACAAATTTGACATATATAACGATTACTATTTAGACCATAAAGAACTATTTAAGGAAGATGTAGAAACAGGGAAACTTAACCGAATAAATACATCATCTTCTGAGACTGGCATAAACGGAAGGGAGTCTACCGTTATTAATATAACAAAGCCTATCATACCTGAACTTTCCGATGATTTAGTCCCTTGTTTTGGATATGTGTACTTGTTATGCAAGGCAAATATCGGGATTATTAATGTTTCATCAGAATATAGATATGACGTGGAAAGTGATTATCGAGATTATGTTATGATAATCTATTTAGATTCACAAAATTATGAGCCAATAAAAAAGGCAGAGGAGGCTGATTTGTAAATAATGAAATCTCCCATTCAATGTCATAGTGCTTTAAGAAATATCGATAGCGAAGAGATTATTGATATTAATGATGCCAAAGGTTTAGGCAAGGTATTTTATTGTCCGTATTGCAAGGGAGAAATGATTCCAAGGTGTGGCAAGCACAATGAATGGCATTTTGCACACAAGCGGAGTGAATGTAGCTATGATAAGTACTTGCATTCGCTGGCAGAATTGAAAATCCTCAAATGGATTAGGGAGTCGGAAACTATTAGCCTTTCCCTTCCATATAAGAGTGCGTGTTCTGAATCTGTAAGATGTGGCTTCTATAAAAGAGAAACATGTGCAATTGATGATAACAATGATTTCAATTTGAAAGATTTCTTTGGGCAATGCGAAAAAGAGAAGGAAATTAGAATTGGTGAGAAATCTTTTGTTCCAGATATATTGTGGCATTGTAAAATAAATGAGAGCAAACCTTTGTTTATAGAAATATTTGTTACCCACCCCTGTGAAAAAGAAAAGATAGAATCAGGAGCACATATCATTGAATTTTGCATCAAATCAGAAAACGATATAGATAGGATTATAGGCTCAACTATTCAAGAGAGTGAAAGAGTCCGCTTATACAATTTCAAACCATTAGAAGATGTAGTTGGCGACAAACCGTGCGGCCCCGTTTATTTACATAAATACACTATTTTCCCATCACACAAGACTTTTCTTGATTTTCACATCACTTGCCGTTACGTTCCATCACTCTCGGATTTATATAAAAGTTATACTTTACGAAGAGGCTTCTTCGAGATGACTTATCGTAATGAATATGATGCACAGATACATAACGAAGGTGGAATGGAAGTCATGGGTCTGGCCTATGCGAGTCAATACGATAAGTCGCTAAAGCATTGTTGGCTCTGTACAAATCAGACTAATTCTGATGGATTTACAATTTGCAAATTATTGAAGGAGCGAGGCAGTCGTATCCTTAACAAAGATGCATATAAATGCCCAGACTTTCAGCGTAACGAAGATATAATTAACGAGAAAATTGAGATTCTTAATCAATATAGACAAACTCACTATGTCGATGTATGGGTTGATAACGCTCAAGTGTTGACATGACTTTTTTAGATCAGATCTCTTTATTCTAAGAAAATATTTGCACCTGGGATGATCAGGGATTTCACACCCTCTCATACTCAAACCACGCAAATAAAGGTCGTGCGGTACGTTCTAAAGGGTTGGAAGGTACGTTCTAAAGGGTTTGGAGGTGCCGTGTAAAGTTAAAACTGCGTCGATGGACGTTAAAACTGCGTCAATGGATGATAAAACTGCGTCGATGGATGATAAAACTGCGTCGATGTTTGGTAGTTTGCAACATTAAAGGCAGGGTTATTGACACTCCAGCCATTAATTGAAAAAAAAATTTTTTTTCGTGATTTTGCTACCATGCTGCCACAAATCTTTCGAGATGCCTTTGTTTAAATGGGTTCCAGTAGTGGCAGCAAGTGTGGTAGCATGGCAGCAAAATTAACAAGTCGTAAGTGACGTTCGCAATAAATACTAGGGGAGAAAGGGGGAAAGTCCCCGTAGTTACAGGGAGCAAGACTAGGGTTTGCAGGGAGCGAGACGGCATGTTACTAATTTGCCCCGCCCGTGGCAAATTGTTGCGGCGGGCGGGGCAATATCTTGTGGCGTGCGTGCGAATATCTTGCCGCGGCCGCCAAAAGACTTAAACCTTTGGGGGGTTGGCGTTGGCCTAAACAGATGCAACGATTGCCTTTCTAGATGCAAAGATACAAAAATAATCGCTGAAAAGCAAGTAAAATGCAAATTATTTTGAGAAAAAGAATGCAATATATTCTATTTTCTTTGGTATTTCGCTCAATTTGCACTAACTTTGCAGTCCGAAAGATTCATATTTACATTAGATAGAAAAAAACAATGGAAAGAGACAATCAGATTTTCGAGTTGATTGAGCAGGAGCATCAGCGCCAGTTGAAGGGCATTGAGCTCATTGCCAGTGAGAACTTTGTAAGTGACCAGGTGATGGAGGCCATGGGCTCCTACCTTACTAACAAATATGCCGAGGGCTATCCCGGCCATCGCTACTATGGCGGTTGCCAGGTGGTTGACAAGGTTGAGCAGCTGGCCATCGACCGCGTTTGCGAGCTGTTCGGTGCTGAATATGCCAACGTGCAGCCCCACTCTGGTGCACAGGCTAATGCTGCCGTTCTGCTGGCAGTGTTGAAGCCCGGCGACTGCTTCATGGGTTTGAACCTGGATCACGGCGGTCACCTGTCGCATGGCTCGCTCGTCAACACCTCGGGTATCCTGTATAAGCCCGTGGGCTATAATCTGAATAAGGAGACGGGCCGCGTCGACTACGACGAGATGGAGCGCCTGGCCCTGGAGCACAAGCCCAAGCTGATTATCGGCGGTGGCTCTGCTTATAGCCGTGAGTGGGACTACAAGCGCATGCGCGAGATTGCCGATAAGGTAGGTGCCCTGTTGATGATCGATATGGCCCACCCCGCTGGTCTGATTGCTGCCGGTCTGCTGGAGAATCCCGTGAAATGGGCTCACATCGTGACTTCTACCACTCATAAGACCCTGCGTGGTCCGCGTGGTGGTATCATCCTGGTGGGCAAGGACTTCGACAATCCTTGGGGTTACACCACTCCGAAGGGCGTCGTGAAGAAAATGTCAGCACTGCTGAACTCGGCCGTATTCCCTGGACAGCAGGGCGGTCCGCTGGAGCACGTTATCGCTGCTAAGGCCGTTGCCTTCGGTGAGGCTCTGAAGCCGGAGTTCAAGGAGTGGGCCAAGCAGGTAAAGAAGAATGCTGCCGTGCTGGCCGAGGAACTCGTGAAGCGCGGCTTCGGCATCGTCAGCGGTGGTACCGACAACCACTCAATGCTGGTTGACCTGCGTTCGAAGTATCCCGAGCTGACCGGTAAGGTAGCCGAGAACGCACTGGTTGCTGCTGACATTACTGTGAACAAGAATATGGTACCGTTCGACAGCCGCTCGGCCTTCCAGACCAGCGGTATCCGTCTGGGTACTCCCGCCATCACCACTCGTGGTGCGAAGGAAGACCTGATGATTAAGATTGCCGCCTGGATTGAGGAAGTGCTGAACGATCCCGAGAACGAGCAGGTCATCGCCAAAGTCCGCGGCGAGGTCAACGAGACCATGAAGGGCTACCCGCTCTTCGCCTATTAATACACAGAATGATCATTACAAACTACAAGACAAGTCTACTAACATTGCTTGCAATGCTGGCGCTCTGGGTTCCCACGAACTTGAGAGCCCAGCAATTGCAGGCTTCTTTATCTCATTACTCAACAGACAACGGTCTGCCCAGCAACACCATTGGTGTGCTGCTGAACGACGACTACGGATACCTGTGGATAGCCACCTGGAATGGCGTCTCGCGATTCGACGGCTACAATTTCTACAACTACAGAACTGGTATCATGAGTGGTGTCAAGGGACTGCACAACCGAATAGACCGCATGACTATCGACCAGTCGCAAAACATCTGGCTCAAGATGTACGACGGGCGCATCTTTGTGCTGAACCGACAGACCGACCGTATTGAAGACCCTCTGGAAGGCATCAGCGGACACGATGAGTTTGGCGTCGATTATTTCTTCGTCCCCTACGTCTCCAGCGTTGGCGACGTGTATTTCTCGTTTGGCGAGACAGGATTCTACAAGCTACGCCTCGACCGCAACGGAAAGAAGCACGACCAGATTATGACGGGCAACCTGACGGTGACATGCCTGGTGGAAGGCTATCGCAACGACCTCTGGGTAGGTACCAATCAAGGCGTTCACCGCATCAACATGTCGAATCTGTCACTCGAAAAGAACGGTTACTTCCTGGACGAGAACATCAGCTGTCTGGCCACTAACGGATACAACATCTTTGCCGGCACCAAGTCGGGAAAAATCATGCAATTCTCCTACGGTCAGGAGCCCACACTGGTCAAGGACATCGGAGAGGAAGTGACAGGACTCTTTGTCGACAGTCACGGCACCATCTGGTACTCGGACCTGAAGGACGGAGCCTATCGTCTGAATCCCGAGAACGGCGACGTCAAGCGTTTTACCCAGCGCGTGCTGATTCCTGAATATACCAGTCGCGGAGCCGAGTTTGCCGAAGCGATGGGCGTGGTGTGGGTCCGCATGAATCACGGAGGCTACGGATACTATAACCGCGAGAGCGATGAGGTAGAATATTTCCATAACGACCCCAGCAACCCCTGGAACCTGTCGAACTCTGTCAATGCCCGTCTGGAGATGAACGACGGTGTTGTCTGGGAGTCAACCATCCGCAGAGGACTGGAAAAACTGGAGGTGCTGAAAAGAACCATTACGCGTACCTTGTTGACTCCTGATTCCGAGGATCCTATGGACAACGAGGTTCGCGCCATGTGCTACGACCCCAAGCGCCATCTGACCTTCCTCTGCAACAAACGAGGAAAGATTTTCATCTATGATGCCCACGGGAATCATACGGGAACGATTACCCACGATTCCAAAGGCAATCCCATCAGTCGTCCCTATGGAATGTCGATGGATTCGAAAGGCAATTACTGGGTTTGCGACAAGGACAACGGTGTATACAAAATTACCCCAACAGGCGGAGGATACAATATTCAGAACTTCCGTCACGACGACAACAACCTTTGGTCACTCAGTTCCAATGCAGCCTACCAAGCTGTAGAGGATCGTGAAGGCAACATCTGGATAGCCACCTATGGCGGTGGTGTCAACATTCTGCGCAAGAACAAAGCCGGCAACTATATCGCCCTTCACTCCAAGAACGCCTTGAAACGCTATCCGCTCAACGCCCATCAGAAAGTGCGTACGCTGGCACTAGCTAAAGACGGGAAGGTGTGGGCAGGAACGACTGACGGTATTCTCATCATGTCGATGCATAATAACAATGTGTCTATCGAGCAGATGAAGATGACCGAGCGTCTGGAAGACGGTCTGATGAGTTACGATATTGTCTGCCTGGCCAGCGACGCTAAGGGCACCATGTGGATTGGCACCAACAGCGGAGGACTCAGCTATGCTACCAAACGCGACGAAAAGGGAGCGTGGATGTTCAAAAACTATGGTATTGCCGACGGACTGCCTTCGGAGGAGATTCGCAGCATTACGTTCGACGAAAAGAACAACGTCTGGTTTTCCACTGACCACATGCTCAGCTCGTTTGATGTCAAGAAGCAGATTTTCACTACTTATTCCCAGCTCGACGGTGTTGACGAGACCATGTGCTCTGAAGGTTCTGCCATTATGGCCGAAGGAGGCAGCATACTTATAGGAACACTGAACGGATATTATACCATCGACCGCAAGAAACTGAAGAACGAAAGAGGTTCGCTGCTGAAATTGCGCATTACCGACTTCTACCTGAACGACGAATTGCAGAGCCCGCGACTGAATCAGACCTTCGACTATTACGTGCCAGAGAATCGACGTGTCGTTCTCCCTTCACACGGCGACGAGTTTGCCTTCCGTTTTGCCGCACTGAACTACCAATTGCAACACCGCATCGTTTACCAATACAAACTCGATGGCTACGACCGTGAATGGGTCAATGCCGATAAGAGCCGTATGGCCCACTATCGTGGCGTGCCGGCAGGAACCTACCGTTTCCAAGTGAAGGCCTTCCTGCTGGAATCACCAGAAGCATACGACGTTCGTACCATCGAGGTGGTCATTCCACCCAGCTTTCTGTTCTCGCCCACTGCCGTATGGATATATATGGTGTTGTTGGCTATCGGAATGCTATACGGCCTATGGTGGTATCAAGAACGTCTGCGCAAACGCGCAAATACACCCATCAATGAACAAGAACTATGAAACAGATACTTTTTTTCATGTGTTGCGCTGTCCTGATAACAGCCTGTAAGAAAGACGAAGAAAAGAAAATACCAACCAATGCCCAGCGCACTGTGATGGTATATATGTCGGGCGACAACAGTCTTTCGCCTGTTGTGTCTGAAGACATCCAGGAAATGTTGCAAGGAGCTTCCGGCATTCCCTTGAACTGCAACCTGGTGGTCTTTATAGACAGGAGCATAAGCAGCGAGAAACCCTTTATTGCCAGAATCACCAAGGAATCCAAGCTGGACACCCTCTATAAATACACCAATGATTTCTATGCCTCCGACCCTGAAAAGCTCAGCGAGGTACTGAAACAAATCACACAGCTTTGCCCTGCAAAGGAATATGGTTTGGTGCTCTGGGGACACGCTTCCGGATGGGTTGTCGAGTCTGATACGAT
Organism: Prevotella sp.; assembly: GCA_016291085.1. Classification (GTDB taxonomy): domain Bacteria; phylum Bacteroidota; class Bacteroidia; order Bacteroidales; family Bacteroidaceae; genus Prevotella. Next base: position 68,313 of record JAEEVW010000015.1, on the reverse strand, counting down.
AGCCCAGAAGCGTGCATACGGCATTGACAACAACAAATGGATGAATATCACCCAGATGGCCAAAGCGTTGAAAGGTCTGAAGGACCAGAACGTTTTGCCCAAGCTGAGTTTCATCTTTGCAGACTGTTGCAATATGCTCTGTGCAGAAAATGGCTATGAACTGCGCGATGTGACAGACTATCTGATTGGCTCTCCCGCCGAGATTCCAGGTTATGGCGCCCCCTATCAGTTAGTAGTGCCTCACCTGTTCAATAGCGGTAGTGCCCTATACAAAGGCATTATCGATACCTATTACGACTACTACGCTGATTACAGTCATCTGAATTACAGCGAAAAAAGCAGCTGGCCCTATATGGAAGACGGCTATAGCGTTCCTCTTGCTGTCATTGACACCAAGTATATCGGTGAGTTGGCCTACAGGACTCACGATATGCTGGAACGCGCCACTGGCGGCTATCCGCAATACCCTAATAGTCCAGACTTAACTTCTATTGCTTTCTATTGGTATGGTGACGTTCCCATGATGTACGATATGAGAGCCGTGATGGAACGTCTGCTGTCGGAAGCCGACTTCAAGTTATGGGAAGAAACCTATCAGTTGGCTGTACCCTACTACCGGATGTCGATGAAATGGATGACGATATGGGGTTCTTTGGCAAGAACCTTCGATACCTTTGATTCTAATCTGAAATACGGTTGTATCAGTATGTTTATCCCCCAACAGAATTCATACTATAGCTATGGTAATATGGCGTACAACAAAACGTCCATCAACTTCGGCTGGAACCAAGTGATGGACTGGAAACGTTTCGGATGGGAATAACCCCCTACTCTTCCGTTGGCTTTTCGTGAAGTACAACCTTAACCTTTGAGATACGGCGTTCTTCCATATCAAGTATCTCGAAGGTAAAGTTCTGATAGTCTATCTTCTCGTGAAGTTTAGGGAAGTCGCCCTTGATTTCAAGCAACAAGCCAGCAATGCTATCGGCATCACCTTCTACTTCCTCAAAGACATCATCGTCGAGCTTCATAATCTTATAGAAGTCCGACAGCGACGTCTTACCTTCGAAAACAAAAGTATTGGCATTAATGCGTGCATATGATTTCTCGTCCTCATCGTATTCGTCGTTAATCTCACCGACTATCTCCTCTAGGATATCCTCCAGCGTCACAATACCGCTGGTACCTCCGAATTCATCGACTACAATAGCAATGTGAACCTTATTCTCCTGGAATTCGCGCAACAAATCGTCAATCTTCTTCGTCTCAGGAACGAAATAAGGAGGACGGATGAGCGACTGCCAACGGAAGGCAGCACCCTTCGACAGATGCGGCAGCAAGTCCTTGATATAAAGGATTCCGCGCACATTGTCGCTATTGTCCTGATAGACGGGAATGCGCGAGTAATTGTTCGCCACAATACAGCGCAGCACCTCTGCGAAGGAAGACTTAAAGTCGAGATCCACCACATCCTGGCGCGACGTCATAATCTCCTTAGCTGTCTCGTCGCCAAAACGGACAATGCCCTCCAGCATACGCTGTTCCTCTTTGATATCTTCCTTATCAGTCAGTTCCAAAGCCTGCTCCAGATCGTCCACGCTCAGCACGTGACTCTTCTTACCTACCACCTTGTCAGCCAAAATACCCGACTTGATGAGAATGGTAGCAAAAGGATAGAACAGTTTACGGCAGAACAGTATTCCTCCAACAGCACGTCGACAAAATCTAAGCGGATGCTGACCCGTATAGACCTTCGGCATAATCTCACCGAAAAGCAGCAACAGGAACGTCAGCAATACCGTAATACACAGGAATTGCAGCCAATAGGCTCCGCCAAAGTCCACCACATGGGCAAAGAAATAGTTCAGCAACATGATGATGGTCACATTCACCAGGTTATTAGTAATCAGAATAGTGGCCAGCGTACGTTCCGAATCCTCACGCAACTCCTTGATTTTCACGTCAACAGGCGTACGTTCCTCGTCCAGTTCACTCAGATCGCTGGGTGTCAATGAAAAAAAAGCAATCTCGGAACCCGATGCAAAACCCGACACCAATAACAACACGCAGGCCAACACTCCTGCTATAATAGCACCTAAAGAAGGCGACATCCATGTCACCTCATTGAAAATCTGTTGTATATACTCGTCCATGATTACTCTGTAGCCGTTGAGTCAGGCTCTGTCAGCGATGTAGCAGGACGGGGCGATAGCAACTCAATGTTGTCTGCCCAAATCTCTGTCATACTACGACGCTGTCCCTGCTTGTCGTCGTACGTAGAATAGCGAATGCGCCCTTCTATATACAACTTATCGCCCTTGTGGACATACTTCTCAACGATTTCAGCCAACTTTCGCCAAAGAATAACGTTGTGCCAATCAGTATGGTCAGGCACCTGAGTACCATTCTGTAACGTATAGCCACGTTCTGTTGTAGCCAGTCGCACACGTGCTACCGCTACACCCTGTTCTACATAACGGATTTCAGGTTCTTGACCTACATTGCCAATCAACATCACCTTATTCATATACGCGTTCCTTTACTTGCACTCTCCCAGATAAGTGAACTTAAAATTCTTGCCCTTGGCTGAAGGAAACTGACTGCGCGGATCAACACGCTGACTCAAATGGTCAACGATACGATTGTAACAGTCCATGCCAGAAACAGCCTTACAGCAAGCCACAAAATGAGTATCGCGATATTGGAACTTGCCTGTTCCTGGAACAATAGAGACACGCTTGAAGTCAAGCGAACCCTCATACCATCCAAAGCGCTCCTCATTGAGACGAACCAATACAGGAGCCTCAGGCTTGACAATAGCACTAACAGGACGAACAGCCTTCTTTTCTTTGAAGTCTTCCATCGTTTCTGCTTCTGTCTTAATAATAATAAAGTATACACGTGGACGAATCTTATAACGCTTGGGGTACATCACGTTGCTTTCCACGTATTCACGTACATCGCGCTCAAGCATGGGATTCATTCCTATTTCATCGATATCAGCGAGAAATGCGATAGCCTCATCAACATCTTTCACTAATACTTCCTGATCAAAGTATCGTATGTATAAATTCATTTAAAGTGGTTGGTTTTGTTTTTCCGTAAAAAAGAGCGGAAAACGGGACTCGGACCCGCGACCCCAACCTTGGCAAGGTTGTGCTCTACCAACTGAGCTATTTCCGCTTGTTCTTCGAACAATCGCTATTTCCGGCGGCGTTCGGCATAAAGTAAACTTTCTGCGCTCACTTGCACGGAAATTCCGCTATTTTTTCAGTGAAGAGGAGGAGACTCGAACTCCCACGTCGCAATTGACACTACCCCCTCAAAGTAGCGCGTCTACCAATTCCGCCACCTCTCCAACACTAATAACTAGTGAATAAAAAAGAGTGCCCAGAACAGGACTCGAACCTGCACGCCTCGCGGCACACGCACCTGAAACGTGCGCGTCTACCAATTCCGCCACCTGGGCATTTACCATTAAGACCCAACGTCCTAATGCTCTTTTTTGTTCAACATGTTGAGCGGAAAACGGGACTCGGACCCGCGACCCCAACCTTGGCAAGGTTGTGCTCTACCAACTGAGCTATTTCCGCAATTTTGTCCGTCACATCTCTCTCGATGGCGTCTTTTGTGATTCCGGCGGGATTCAAACCCACAACCTTCTGATCCGTAGTCAGATGCTCTATTCAGTTGAGCTACGGAACCTCCATGATTCGTTGTCGACCTTAATCGACCTGCAAAAAAGTTCCTATTTCTGATTTGCGGGTGCAAAGGTAATCACTTTTTGCGAAACTGCCAAACTTTTTGGAGACTTTTTTCAAAAAAAGAGGCAGATTCTTTAAAATCCGCCTCTTTTCTCTACATATTAAATAGGTAATGATAGTACAAATCGAGTTCCTGGTGTCTCCTTCGTGGTGTCGAGCACCACATCGCCACCCAGACGACGGGCAATGTTGCGGGCTACAGTGAGACCAACACCCTGTCCGTCGAAGAACTGGTTCAGCTTCACGTACGGCTCGAAAATGTGTTCAGCCTCAGCAGCATCAATACCTGCTCCGGTGTCCTCGACGCAGTAGATAGCCTGCATCTTGTCCATATCGACATTCACGCCAAGCGTCACACTACCCTCGGTAGTGAACTTCAGGGCATTATCAATCAAGTGGGTCAGTGCACGGACTGCCTTCTTTAAATTTGTCGACAGCATCGTAGCAGCTGCTGAAGGATCGACAGTCTGTTCGAACTTGATGTACTGCACCTTATCGGCACCAGCCTGACGGGCAGCCTCTTCAGCCACTTGAGCCACCATCACGTTGTCAGTACGCTCAAAGGGAGGCAAATCAGCTTTCAGGTCGTCCATATCGGAAATCTTACCTGCCAGCGCTGTCAGCTTTGGATCGCCAGAAGCCTGCAGTGCAGCAATCACATCCTGCATCACCTCAGCCTTTTTCTGTGCCTCTTCCTGCATCTGGTTATTCGTCTGCTGCAGGTTCGTCACCGTCTGCTGCAGGGCCTCGTTGGCAGCACGGGCCTTATCCTGCTCCTCGTTCATCTTGTCGAAAGCCAGCAGCGCCTGCTCATAGCCCTCGCCAACATTGTCAAAATTCTTCTCCAGTGCACGGTAGTCCTCCAACAGTTTCTGCTGTTCGTTGACGCGCTGCTGGTAGTCGTCCAGCAGCCGTTGCTGCTCTTCAGCCTGGCGGGAGTTGTTTTTGCTCTGTGTGTGCAGTGCAAAACCCAGCACAAGAATAATGACGACCAAAACAACTATAACGTATATCATAAGGCTTACTATTATTTATTTTCAATTTAGGCCTACGCCCGTATTAAGCCTTCTTTTCCACCTTCATAAACTTGGTGAAGCCTGTCATAGCCAATACCTTGTAAATTTCGGGACTAACGTTGGTCATTTTGAACTGACCTTTCTGTTGCATGACGGTACGCATGGTCTTCTGAATGATACGCAGACCTGAAGATGCCATATAGTTAAGGTCAGAGCAGTCCATCTCGAGCTCGACGCCTCCGTCGGCCAGAGCGGGCTGGATGTCTTGTTCAAACTGTGGAGCATTCATTGTGTCAATACGCTCACCGGTCTTAATGATGGTCTTACCACCTTCTTTGATAATCTGTGTCATAATCTTTTAGTTATTTAATTGTTATTACTTTTTTTGTTTACTGATTTAAAATGTCTTTCTTCATGGTGAGCAAGTTCTTGCCCTCCAGACGCTGATAGGTCACTTCGTTCATGATGTTCTTGACAATGAAGATACCCATACCACCCAGATCGCGCTCAGCAGGATTCACATCCATATCAGCACTCTCCTTCATGGTAGGGTCAAATTCCTTGCCACAATCACTGAGGACGAAGGTAAGTTCCTTTCCGTCCGACTCCGCCAGCAGTTCGATCTCTGCCGTCTTGCCTTCAGGATAAGCATAGGAAATGACGTTGACCACCATCTCCTCCATCACCAGATTGAGATTCATCTGGAGTTCCATGTCAAGCCCCAGTTCCTCGCTGATTTCCTCGACGAACTGGTTGACGCGCTCCATCTCGCTCATCTGGTTCTTTAGTACTAGTTCCTTTCTCATAGTCCTATAGTTTAAGTTCAGTTATGATTTTCCTTGATAAATTTCACACACAGCATGGTGAGGTCGTCGTTCGGCTCGGCTCCGTCGCGGTGCTTCTCCACTTCCTCACGCAACATCTCGACAGTCTGCTGACAACTCTCGAAGGGCACCTGTTCCATCAGTTCCAGCAGGCGCTCATCGCTAAATTGCTCCTGCTGACGGTTCTCGGCCTCGTTCAGACCGTCGGTATAGACGAACAGCGGACAGTTCGTGATGTCGGCAATCTCCTCGCCCTCATAGTCCAGTTCGGGAATGATTCCCACGGGTGCATTGGGTATCATCTCGACAAATTCCGGCTTGCCGTCGCGCAAAAGTACTGGCGGGTTGTGACCGGCATTACAGAAATCGAGGTGACCCGTCTCGAGGTCGAGCAGCCCCAAGAACATCGTCACGAACATACCCGTCTCGTTGTCTTCACCCGAAAGGGCATTGTTGATACGGGTAGCTATCTCGGCGGGCATCATCTCCTGTGCAGCCAACGTACAGAACAAACGTGTGGCCTGTGCCATAAACAGTGAGGCAGGCACACCCTTACCCGATACGTCGCCCAAACAGAAGTATAGCTTGTCGCTCTTTCCCTCCTCACCAGGATGTTCGGCCAGATAGTATCCATACAGGTCGCCACCCACTTCCTTCGCTGGCGTCATCGAGCCATAGAGGTCCAAATCGGGACGCTCGGGGAAGTGTCGAGGCACCATACCCATCTGGATGTTACGTGCAATACGCAGGTCGCTCTCAATACGCTCCTTCGCCGTCGTTGTCTCCTCCAGCTGGTCGTAGGCCGTCAGCAGTTCCTCGTGGGTTTCCTGCAACTGGTCGTGAGCCTTCTTCAAACGGCGTGCAGCTATTGTGCGGAACACGATAAACGCCACCATTGCCACCAGAATCAGTCCGCCAATAATCAACATACTACGGAACTGCTCACGCTCCTGTTCCATTTTCAAGCGCTCCTGCTCACGCTCTAGTTCGTCGACATGCAGAATAGAATTCATCTCGGCCAACTGGTTCTTTGTGTCGGCACTATTCAGCGAGTCTTTCAGGAAATACATCCGCTGATACAAGTTCGACAATTCCTCATAGCGATGCAGACCCGACAAGATGTCAGTACGCTGCAGGGCTACCGACAGGTAGATGGCCTTGTCCTCATCGGGAGTCACCAGCGACATTCTTCGCGTGTTCAGGTAAAGCGCTTCCATATAGCGTCCCTGCTTCAGTCGCAACTGAGCAGCAGTCGTCAGCCATGTGGCCGACAGATAGTCGTCTTCTGAGTGAACAAAACGGTAGGCGTCGTCCAAAAATCTCTGGGCACGGGAGAAATCCTCCAGTCCGATAGCAGCCTGTATACAGGCGATATTGTAGTAGAACCACATGATCTCTCGCTGTGCTTCCGATCGGTTCATATTCTCCATTATTAGTTTCTGGACATCTTCCTTCCACCCTACCGTCAATTCGTCGAGTTCCTTGAAACGCTTCTGCTCGTTGAGCACGTCACCATAATAGGAGTAGAGCTCCGTTATGATTATAGGCAGCGGTGAAATCTTCCGCATGTTCTCCAAACCCTTTTTGTATGCGTTAGCACTCTCGTCGAGCTCGTTCATATTCAAATAGACATTACCCATCATATAGTAGGCAATGCCCATTCCCTTCTCGTTATTGCGTTTCTTCGCATCCTCAAACATCGCCTGCACCTCACGCAACGCCTTATTTTTGCTGTTGCTATAATATATTAAGGTGTTAATCAGATGGGACCAAATATCATAGTAGGCATCCCACTGTTCAATCTCGCCCAGAGTTTGCAAGTCCTCAGGTACGTGGAGCAGGATGGAATCGGCCATCCCATTATTGAAGAATACTGTTGCACGAGCCAGCAGCACCGTGCCAAGTTTTTTGTTGTCGTGGTTTTTCTTTGCCTCCGCAATCTCCTCGTCGAAATGATATTTTGGGGCCGCAACAGCGCTAAGAGGCATCAGGATGCTTCCCATCAGACAAATTACTATGGTCAGAATCGCTCTTCTCATACGCTGCTCAGACTATGATTCTTGTCTTATGATAATTCTCGCGGAACTCTGAGGGCGAACAACCTTTCTTCTTCTTGAAGATGCGGTTGAAGTTGCTCAGGTTGTTGAATCCGCTCTGGAAACTGATTTCCGCCACACTCTTGGCCGTATCAACGAGCATTCGGCTGGCATAGCCCAGTCGCATCTCGATGATGTATTCGCTGAGGTTACGCCCCGTGTGGAGCTTGAAGAAGCGACTGAATGCCGACGGACTCATGCCGGCAATATCGGCCAGCGTGTTCAGTCGGATTTCGTCCATGTAGTTCTTGGCGATGTAGTTCTTCACTTTCAGCACACGGCGCGAGTCGCTCTCCACCTCGACTTTTGCATAGCTCGACGTAGCCAGCGTACGGACTCCATCACAGCGCGACAGTTCGTAGAGAATGGTCATAAACTGCATTACCGCATAGAAGCCGTCCTTCACCGAGCTCAACGTGTCGAGCTGCTGGTAGACGCGCATAATGGCCGACATGGGGAATGCCAGTCCTTTTCGGGCCTCCTTCAGCATCTTGCGAACGCTATAGAAGGGGTTGCGCGACAGGAATCCATCGTCGCTCATGTCCAGATAGAACTGTATGGTAATCTCGCGGATATCGTCGCTGGTGCACGTGTTCTGTTCCCAGACGTGCTCCAGATCGGGACTGGTGATGAGTACGAGGTCGTAGTCGTCAATGACCTCGTTGGAGTCGCCCACGATACGGCGCACACCAGGCGCATGCTCAACGAAATTGAGCTCGAACACCTCGTGGTTGTGAATGGGATAGGTGAACTCCTTCTTCCTGCGATCGGCAATATAGAGGGCGTCCTTACCCATCAGCGGGGTGATTTCGTGAATGACTCTCGACTCTTCCATAGTTTGACCGGATATTCCGGATGTCCGGATTTTCGGTTTATATTTTTAACTCCTTTAAAATCTCACTCATGCGCTGCACATTCTTGACGCGCATCGGCACCAGGGGCAGGCGCAGTACATTCTCGATATAGCCCATCTCGCTGAGCATGGCCTTCACACCGGCAGGGTTTCCGTCGACGAAGAGCAGCGAGAAGAGGTCGATGAAGCGGTGGTGAATCTTGCGTGCAGCATCGTACTCGCCACGCATCTGCAGACGGATCATCTTCGAGAACTCCTTGGGCAGGGCGTTACCTATAACGCTGATGACGCCCACAGCACCGCAGCTGACCATCGGGAACGTCAGGGCGTCGTCGCCACTGATGACGTCGAAGGTGTTCGGCTTGTTCTTGATAATCTCGTCGACCTGCTCCAGATTGCCTGAAGCCTCCTTGATGGCCACGATGTTCTTGCAGTCGGTGGCCAGACGGACCGTTGTAGCAGCCGTCATATTGACACCGGTACGACCAGGGACATTATAGAGCACTACCGGCAATTTCGTGGCGTTTGCGATGGCCTTGAAATGCTGGTAGAGTCCTTCCTGCGAAGGTTTGTTGTAATAGGGACATACGCTCAGTATGCCGTCGATACCCTGAAAATCGCGTGTCTGCAGCTCTTCGATAATGGCCGCTGTGTTGTTGCCTCCACATCCCATCAGGATGGGTACGCGACCGCCTACCAGACTCACTATCGTCTCTTTGATGCGTTGCTTCTCGTCGGCAGTCAGTGTGGGTGTCTCACCCGTTGTCGCCAGAATGCAGAGGAAATCAGCTCCGTTGTCGAGCTGATATTCGACCAATCGGATGAGCGACTTGTAGTCCACCGATCCGTCCGCATTGAAGGGCGTGACCAGTGCGATACCAAGTCCTTTGAATATGTTACGTACCATAAAAAAATAAGAATTCTTACTATTTGTGTGCAAAATTACTAATTTTTATTGTAAACGGACACTATTTTGCAAAAAAAATATCATTTTTGTCTGCAAATATGTATATAAATACCATAAAACCCACCAAAACGGCGGGTTCTATGGATTATTATCGAATAAACAAATTCGTAAAAATTCGTAGTAAAAAAGACTACTGCTTCTTCAGGACGACAGCCGAACGGGCAGGAATGTAGAGTTTGAGCCACTCCTTGCGGTCCTGCACATACAGCGGGTCGTAATTGGTGATGTGTGTCACCGTATCGTCGGCAAATCCGTTGCCACCAAACTCCTTGGCATCGGTGTTGAGCACCACCTCGTAAGAGCCCGTGGGTACGAGGAATCCGTAGTCGGTATACGAGCGTGTCGGCGAGAAGTTGAAGACGAACACCAAGTCGCCACGCATGTAGCACAGCACCTGGTCGCCGTCGTCGTGCCAGATTTCCTGAACGGGTGTAGCCTGGAAGTTCTTCTGCGACTTGATGACCTCGAGCATCTTCTGGTCGAAGTCGCCGAGCCAGTGGTAGCAGAGGTCCTTGTTGTCCACCAGGTTCCACTGACGACGGGCATACTTGTAGCTCCAGCCGTTACCCTCGCGTGGGAAGTCAATCCATTCAGGATGTCCGAACTCGTTGCCCATGAAGTTCAGGTAGCCGCCATTGATGGCACCGGCTGTCACCAGACGGATCATCTTGTGCAGGGCAATACCACGCTGGGCCAGGTCGTTGACATCCTTCTTGGCAAAGTGCCAGTACATGTCGGCATCGATGAGACGGAAGATGATGGTCTTGTCACCCACCAGTGCCTGGTCGTGCGACTCGCAGTACGAGATGGTCTTCTCGTCAGGACGACGGTTCTTGACTTCCCAGAAAATCGAGCAGACATTGATATCCTCGTCGCGTACCTCCTTGATGGTCTTGATCCAGTAGTCGGGGATATTCATCGCCATGCGGTAGTCGAAGCCGTAGCCGCCATCCTCGAACTTTGCTGCCAGACCGGGCATACCCGATACTTCCTCGGCAATGGTGATGGCGTTCTTGTTGACTTCGTGGATCAGGCAGTTGGCCAGCGTCAGGTAGCAGATGGCGTTGTCGTCCTCATGGCCGTTGAAATAGTCGCCATAGCCTCCGAAGGCCTCGCCCAGGCCATGTGAATAGTACAGCATCGAGGTCACGCCGTCGAATCGGAAGCCGTCGAACTTAAACTCCTCGAGCCAGTATTTGCAGTTCGAGAGCAGGAAGTGCAGCACGTCGTCCTTACCGTAGTCGAAGCACAGCGAGTCCCATGCCGGATGCTCGTGGCGATCGCCGGGATAGAAGAACTGGTTGGGGTCGCCAGCGAGGTTACCCAAGCCCTCGACCTCGTTCTTTACAGCATGCGAGTGCACGATATCCATGATGACGGCGATACCCATCTTGTGGGCGGTATCAATCATCTCCTTCAGGTCCTCAGGTGTTCCGAAACGGCTGGATGGCGCGAAGAATGACGATACATGATAGCCGAACGAGCCATAATACGGGTGCTCCTGGATGGCCATCACCTGAATGGCGTTGTAGCCGTCCTTCTTGACGCGCGGCAGCACGTTCTGAGTGAATTCCTTATAGGTACCCACCTTTTCGGCATCCTGCCCCATACCCACGTGGCACTCATAGATCAACAGCGGAGACTTATTGGGCTTGAAGGTCTTTTTCTTCCACTCATAGGGCTTTTCGGGATTCCACACCTGAGCGGAGAATATCTTCGTCTGGTCGTCCTGAACGACGCGACGGCACCAGGCAGGAATACGCTCGCCCTCGCCACCGTTCCACTTCACCTTCATTTTATAAAGGTCGCCGTGCTTGATGGCCTTTTCCGAGAGTTTCAGTTCCCAATTGCCAGTACCTTCCACACGCTTGCATTTGTATTTGTCCGACTCCTGCCAGTTGTTAAAGTCACCAATCAGGTAGATCTCGGTGGCATTCGGTGCCCACTCGCGGAACACCCAGCCCTTGGCGAGCTTGTGCAGGCCGAAATAGAGGTGACCGGAGGCAAACTGCGACAGTGTTGTCTTGCCGTTACGGGTCAGCTGACCAATCTTCCACAGGGCATGATCGTGACGGCCGCGAATGGCCTGCTCGAAAGGCTCGAGCCAGCCGTCATCTCTTACCAGACCGATGTGCTGAGGCTCTTCAACCTTCTTGACTTTCTTCGGAGCGGCCTTCTTTGCCGTTGTGGTCTTCTTTGCGGCGGGCTTTGCCGTTGTTGCTTTCTTTGTTGTTGCCATAGTAATATAGGGTTGTTAGGAATATTAGGGATGTCAGGCCTTCACTTTGAATATTGCCTTTTTGATTTCGGGAACGCCGGCGATGCAGGGGGCGTGACCGTCCTGTGGGAAGAAGATGGCCATCATACCGGGCTGGCAGGTGATGTAGCTCTCTGCGGCCAGGTCGGGAATCTTCGTGATATCCTTCTCGGCATTATAGTCTGCCTTGGGCAGCAGGTCGCGCTGGGTGTAGCCGAACGTCTCTTCGGCAGACAGCGGAATCTGGATGTCGATCATCTTGTCGTGGGTCTCAATGACGGCCTCCTCGGGCGAACGTCCTTTGGCCATCTGGATGTTGACAAAGAGGTCCTTGCCAACAATCTCGTGCTTACCAAGTTCCAACTTGTCGAGGTCGTGCTGTTCGATAAACTCTACCACCTTCGGGAACAGCGGGTTCACCGAGGCGTAATTCTTCAGGTTCTCAATCTTGTCGATAATCATAACTGTCTTATTTTTAAGTAGTTGAACACTTTTTACCTTTTTACTTTTTTACCTTTCCGCCTGTCTACGGCCGCGAACGTAACTGCCTCGTGCGACAATGTTGCCGTTGCGGTCTTTTTCGATGAAGGCACCGTCGCGCTTGTCGTCGACGTAGGTACCCTCAAAACGCTTGCCATCCTTGTCTTCCTCGATGGCCGGACCATTGCGCTTGCCTTGTCTGAAGTGGCCCTTGAACTTCGAGCCGTCGGCATAGCGGGCAATGCCCTCGCCGTGTATCTTGCCGTCCTTGAACTGTCCCTCAAAGACGTCGCCTGCTTTCGTGGTCAGCTTGCCGCGACCGTTGGGCTTGTCCAGTTTCCACTCACCCTGATAGGTGTCGCCGTGCTTCCAGACGAGCATGCCCTGACCCGACTTGTCGCCATTCAGAAACTGACCGGTATACTTGTCGCCGTTGGCATAGCGGAACACGCCCTGACCAGTGCGCGAGCCCTCGACATAGTCGCCCTCGTAGATATCGCCGTTCTGGAACTTGTAGATGCCCTTGCCGTGCTGGACGTCGTTGGCAAACTGTCCGATATAGACGTCGCCGTTGGCATAATGGTAGGTGCCTTTGCCGTTCTGGTGGTCGTTCGCCCACTGACCATCGTACACCGAGCCGTCGCCCCAGTCGAAGCGACCTCGCCCACTCTTCTTGTCCTGGCGCCATTCGCCGTCGTAATAGGCACCGGCCTTGAACGTGTAGCGCCCCTGTCCATGACGCATATCGGCCTTCCAGCTGCCGTCGTACTTGTCGCCGTTGAAATAGTACATCACCCCGTGACCCTCGCGGTCGTCGCGGTACCAGAGGCCGTCATACCTATTATTATTGGCGTAGTAGTAGATGCCCTTGCCGTGCTGATGGTCCTGCATCCATTCGCCCTCGTACTTCTCGCCGTCGGCAAAGGTGTAAATACCGAACCCCTGACGCTTGCCCTTGACGTATTCGCCCTCGAACACGTCGCCATCCTTCCATGCAGTACGCCCCTTGCCATGGGGCTTGCCGGCCTGCATCTCGCCCTGGTAGCTGCCGCCGTCCTTCATCTTACACGAGCCCAGCGTGATTTTCTGCGCAGAGACCGCCCCTGCGCCCATAACCATTATCGTAATGATGATATATCTCAGTCTTGTCATATTCGTGCAACCATTAAAAACTTTACAAAGGTACGAATTTTTTTCGAGACTGCCAAATATTTTATGGAATCTTATCCGTTTTTTTATTTTTATTTTGTAATTTTGCAAGCACATTAAGAAATACAAACGATATGAAATTCATCGGCATCATCCCTGCGCGCTATGCATCGACGCGCTTTCCAGGCAAACCGCTGGCCGTCCTGGGCGGAAAAACCGTTATCCAGCGAGTATACGAACAAGCTTCCTCCGTGCTCCCCGAGGCTTATGTCGCCACCGACGACGAACGCATTTTTGCATGCGTCGAGGCGTTTGGCGGTCGTGCGGTGATGACACGTGCCGACCACAAAAGCGGCACGGACCGTATTGAGGAAGCAGCCGAAAAAATCGGCACCGATGCCGATGTCATCATCAACATTCAGGGTGACGAACCATTCATCCAGAAGTCCCAAATAGAAACTCTAATGCAACTGTTTGAACACGCTGGGACTCAAATAGGTACGCTTGGTAAACAATTCGAAACTATCGAGGCTGCACAGAACCCGAATTCCCCGAAAATCGTCACCGACCTGCAGGGTTTTGCACTCTATTTCAGCCGCTCCATCATCCCCTTCGTTCGCGGTCAGGAACAGACCGTTTGGCTCGAAAAATACCCATTTTTGAAACATTTGGGCCTCTATGCATACCGTCGCGAAGTGCTGCGCGAGGTCACTAAACTGCCTCAATCACCGCTCGAAATTGCCGAAAGTCTGGAACAATTGCGCTGGCTGGAGAACGGTTTTCGCATCCGTGTGGGTCTTACCGACGTCGAAACGGTAGGCATTGACACCCCCGAAGACCTCCAACGCGCCGAGGAATTTCTGAAAGAAACAATATCTGTTTTGTAAATAATTATAGCATTACTAAAAACTCTCCAAACTCACGATTTTCTCCGACATAGGCTTCTAAAATTTGCGCCCTGGGCAGGGCGCAAATTTTTGTAGGCCTGAAACATATTCCACGCCGCCCTGCACACCATTTTCACATTTTCTACAATTAAAATGACTGTAAATATTTTTCGCTCCCATAATTCCACAATTCCAACAGGCAATTTTACACATAGGAGCATGGTCATAAGTGTCATTAGTCATTAGTGTCATTAAGAATTTCGAATGCAAAACAATCACACTAATATAATAAAAATATATTTTTATTATATTGGTGCATAAAATCAACTTCACACAATCAAAAAACCTTAATGACACTAATGACTAATGACACTTATGACACCTTCCACATTTTAACACATAAAAGCCCCGAAAACATTTGGCGGTTACAAATAAAATTTGTACCTTTGCAGTATGAAAAAGTTAATTGTATTTATACTCGGAATTATGAGCATGACCACCCTGATGGCCAAGTCGCCGAAGAGCGTCACGCTGCGCATCGTGGAGACCACCGACGTCCATGGTGCCTTCTTCCCTTATGACTTCACCGAGCGCCGTCCTATGTCTGGCACGATGGCCCGCGTGAGCAGTTATGTCAAGCGCCAGCGCCAGGAGATGGGCAACCGCCTGATCCTCCTCGACAACGGCGACATCCTGCAGGGCCAGCCCACCTGCTACTACACCAACTTCGTGGCCACCGACAAGCCCAACATCGCCGCCGAGGTGCTGAACTACATGAAATACGACGCCGAAGCCTTCGGCAACCACGACGTAGAGGTCGGCCACAAGGTGTACGACAAATGGATCAAGGAGTTGAACTGCCCCACCCTTGGTGCCAATATCATCGACCTGAAGTCGCAGAAGCCCTACGTTGAGCCCTATCTGATAATGGAACGCGAAGGCGTGCGCATTGCCGTGCTCGGCATGCTGACACCGGCCATCCCCAACTGGCTGCACCAGAACCTGTGGTCGGGCATGCGCTTCGAGGAAATCCTTGAGTCGACACGCCGCTGGGTGAAAATCCTGCGTGAACAGGAGAAGGCCGACGTCATCATCGCACTCTACCACAGCGGCTGGGAAGGCGGCATCGTCACCCCCGAATACCACGAGGACGCCTCACGCATGGTCGCTGAGCAGATAAAAGGCATCGACGTCCTGCTGTTCGGCCATGACCACCGGGAGTTCAACCAGACCGTCAACGGCGTGCTCTGTCTGAACGCCTCAGCAAACGCCAAGAAGGTGTCACAGGCCACCATCACGCTGAAAAAGACCGGCAAGGGCTGGACCATCAGCAAGAAGCAGGGTGAGCTCATCGACATCACCCAGGAGGACATTGACGAAGATTTTATGCAGCACTTCAAGCCACAGACAGACGCCATCAAGGCCTTCGTGGAGCGCAAGATCGGCACGTTCAGCGAGACCATGTACTCCCGCGACGCCTTCTTCGGTTCAGCAGCCTTCGTAGACCTCATCCACGACCTGCAGTTGGAGCATACGAAAGCCGACGTGTCGTTCACCGCCCCGCTGATCTTCAACAGCGAAATCAAGGCCGGTCCGGTGTACATGAGCGACATGTTCAAGCTCTACCGCTTCGAGAACGGCATCTACGTGCTGCGCATGACGGGCAAGGAAATCCGCAATCACCTGGAGCTGTCGTACGACCAGTGGGTGAACACCATGCAGAGCCCCGACGACCACATCATGCTGCTGGCCCCGAAGGTAGCCGGCGACAACCAGCGCGAGGGATTCAAGAACTTCACGTTCAACTTCGACTCGGCAGCAGGCATTGACTACGTCGTCGACGTCACCAAGCCCGACGGACAGAAGGTCCAGATCCTGCAGTTCAGCGACGGTCGTCCGTTCGACGAGAATACGTGGTACCGCGTGGCCATGAACAGCTATCGCGGCAATGGCGGCGGTGAGTTGCTGGTACGCGGCGCAGGCATCCCCTGGGACTCCATCCCCCAGCGCATCGAATACATGAGCGAGCGCGACCAGCGTCACTATCTGACCCAGAAGATTGAGCGCGAAGGCACCGTCACCCCACGGGCCCTGAACAACTGGCGCTTCATCCCCGACGCATGGGCCAAGCCCGCCCTCGAGCGCGACCGCAAGGCACTGTTCGGTAAATAGTCCCTAACGACCCTACCCCACCTAACAACCCTACAAAAAAGCATGAAATACTTCGTCTTCTGTCAGTCCGACCTGGTTCTCGAGAAAGTCGGTGACACCTACCAGATACCCACCGAAGAGCCCACCGAACGGAAGCCCTGGACGACAGTGATGGATATCGACGGACACAAGGCCTACCGTATCGACCAGCCGCTGACGGGCTCTGACCGCTACGAGATGTGTCCCTTGCGCCAGTCGTACTACAAATTGCTCCACGAGGACTATCTCACGGCCGGCAAGTGTCACGAACTGCTCTATTGGGATCAGAACACCAAGTTCTGCGGCGTCTGTGGAGGACCCATGCGCTTCGACACCGCCATCTCGAAGAAGTGCGAGCACTGCGGCAAGGAGATATGGCCCCTGCTGGCCACAGCCGTCATCGTGCTCGTCAGGCGCAAAGTCCCCGCTGCTGACGGTTCCCCCGTCAGCGATGAGGTGCTGCTGGTGCACGCCAACAACTTCCGCGACGACCACTACGGACTGGTGGCAGGATTCGTCGAGACCGGCGAGACGCTGGAGGAAGCCGTACACCGCGAAGTGCTCGAAGAGACAGGGCTGCACATCACCAACCTGCGCTACTTCGGTTCACAGCCCTGGCCCTACCCCTGTGGACTGATGGTAGGCTTTACTGCCGACTACGACTTCGGCAAGATCCACCTGCAACGTTCTGAAATCTCGAAGGGTTCGTGGTTCGACCGCAACCACCTGCCCCACATTCCCGAGAAACTCTCCATTGCGCGACAACTGCTTGACTCATGGCTGGAAGAAAAAGAAGAAACACGCTGATTCTGCTGACCGCGGCCATCATCGTCGCCCTTGGCCTGCTCTACGCCTGCAACACACAGCCACCACACATCCCCGACAAGGTTGAAGTCCGCGTCTACCAACGTCCCCAAAAAGACTCGCAGCAAGTAGCCAACCAGTTGCGCGAGATGGACTACTATCTGCGCACCCACGACGTCACCGACGAAGGCTATAACCTCATCGCCGAATACCACACCCTGCTGGCCAAAATGGCCAATACCTCCGGAAAATCCGGACAGATCACCAAGACCGTCGTCGTACGCGTTGCCGCCAAGAACCGCCTGTTGCCCGCAGTGAAGATAGCCGGTGGCTATTGGAAGGCAGGACATTTCCACCTGGGCCGCATCAATGGCCCCGTCGTGCTGCGCGACAGTCTCGGACGCATCGTCTGTGCAGAATATGATGCCGACACCATCGTCAAAGCCGTACGCACCGACTCACTGGGCACCTATCGCGGACAGATGGACCGCCACATGCAAGCCTGGGGACAAGGCATCTATGATGCCCTCGACGGTTCGCACTACGAAGGCTTCTGGGAGGACGACCAGCGCAACGGATTCGGTTTCGAGTCGTCGCCCCACCACCAGGTCCGCGTGGGCATCTGGAAGAAAGGGCGTTTCCTGGGCGAAAGGCTGCGCTACACAGCTGAGCGCATCTATGGTATCGACATCTCGCGTCACCAACACGAAAAGGGCCGTAAACGCTTCGGCATCAACTGGAAACAGTTGCGCATCACGTCCCTTGGCCATCGTCATCCCACAGACGGCCAGACCTTCCCCGTGTCATTCATCTATATCAAGAGCACCGAGGGTACCACCATCCGCAACCGTTACTTCATGAGCGACTACGCCAAAGCGAAAAAACAGGGGCTGCACGTCGGTGCCTACCATTTCTTCTCACTGAAGACGCCCGCACTGGCACAGGCCACCTATTTCGTCAACAGCACACTATTCCGCAAGGGTGATTTCCCCCCCGTGCTCGACGTAGAGCCCACGGACGCTCAGATCAATGCCATTGGCGGCGACGAAGTGCTGATGCAGCGCATACGCATCTTTATGGAATACGTGGAGAAGCGTACCCACATGCGACCCATTCTGTATGTCAATCAGATGTTCATCAACAAACACATGCAGAATGCCGCAGACATCAAGCAGAACTACAACGTATGGATAGCCCGCTACGGTGAATACAAGCCCGACGTGAAACTGGTGTATTGGCAACTGTCGCCCGAAGGACGCGTCAGCGGCATCACCGGACCAGTGGATATCAATGTGTTCAACGGTTATCAGGGACAATGGGACGAATTCCTAAGGACGGGATTTCATCAGTAATTGTCGTAATGACGGAATAACGGTATAACGGAATAACGGTATTCCGAAAATCAAAGATAAAAATCTTTTGTCAGCAGGGTGTACGCCTCGTCGCCGAGGGTTATCTCCGTCCGTTCGCAGGGGCAAGGATGTTTGCGGAAAGCCAGCAGGAAGCGTTTGGCAGGCTTTCGCGCTGACGTACGGACGGCATACACACGACTGGGAAAGAAACCCACAAACGTCGCCTCGTCCTCCATGCGCTGACGGTAGTCGAAAGGCACCACCACGCTGAACTCTCCCCCATCGGCCAGCAGTCGCCAGGCGGCCTGCATCAACTGACCATAGGTCAGCGTCTCCGCATGACGTGCGATGTTGCGCTGACGGTCAGGGGCATTCAGCGAGTCAATAAAGAAAGGCGGATTGCTCATTATGGCATCAAAACACCCATCACCCCCATCGAAATCCTGCACACTTTCGTGCAACACCTCGATGCGATCAGCAAACGGCGACTGCGCCACGTTGTGCGATGCCTGACGGACGGCACCTTCGTCGATATCAATGGCAGTAACCTGCGCCTGCGGACAGCGCTGAGCCAGCATCAAGGCAATAATACCTGTCCCCGTGCCAATGTCCAAAACACGTGTTCCTCCCGTAGCCCACGCACCCAACAGCACACCATCGGTACCCACCTTCATGGCGCACAAATCCTGCTCAACAACAAACTTTTTGAATCGAAATGCTGTCATTTAGAGTGCAAAAGTACGAAAAAAAGCAATATTCTGCAAGAAAGATATTAAAATATCTTATCATACATGCGGTTTTTCGATAAAAAGTTGTACCTTTGCGGCTTAAATGCAAAAAAAGATATGATAGACAATATAACAATGTACATGGATAACAAGAACAGGTCGTTCTCAATGATTGCCGATGTAGAAGGCGACTTTCACGACCTGACGGAAACAGAGATTCCCGATTCGCTGCCCATTCTGGCCGTACGCAATCTGGTACTGTTTCCTGGTGTAGTATCTCCCATTCTCATCGGCCGCGAAGCCAGCATGGCGCTTATTCGCAAGGCCGAGAAAAACAATCTGCTCATCGGTGTCTTCACCCAACGTGACCCTGATGTTGAAATGCCAATCCGTTCTGATCTCTACGACTATGGCGTCATCGGCAAGATACTGAAGACGCTGACGCTGCCCAATGGCAATATCACAACCATTGTGCAAGGCTTGGGACGCGTCAAGTTGGAGGACATCAGCAAGTATCACCCCTATCTGGAAGGACACGTCAGCAGTGTCCCTGAGGAGGAGCCCGAAAAGCGCGACGTCGAGTTTCAGACCGCTATGGACGACCTGCGCCAGTCGGTGACGCAATACATCAACCTGATGGAGGATATTCCCGACGAGGCTACGTTTGCCCTGAAGAATGTGACCAACAATATCATGGCGCTGAACTTCATCTGCTCGAATATGCCGTTCTCGACGAAGGAAAAGATGAAGTTACTGATGATGGACTCCGTCAAGGAGCGCCTGTTCAACACCATGCGTATCATCAACCGCGAGATTAATCTGCAGAACCTGAAGCTCGACATCCGCAACAAGACGCGTGACGACATTGACGAGCAGCAGCGTAACTATTTCCTGCAGCAGCAGATCAAGAACCTGCAGGCTGAAATGGGCAACGAGAGTACGCC
Source organism: Prevotella sp. (assembly GCA_016291085.1). Taxonomy (GTDB): domain Bacteria; phylum Bacteroidota; class Bacteroidia; order Bacteroidales; family Bacteroidaceae; genus Prevotella. The sequence goes on along the minus strand of JAEEVW010000015.1, from coordinate 48,002 downwards.
CGAGAAGAAAGACCTGCTGGAGAAGGCCCGTAAGAAGAAATGGCCCGAGGATATCGAGAAGTACTTCTACAAGGAAGCAGAGAAGCTGGACCAGGTGAATCCCAATTCGCCCGACTTCAACGTACAGCTGACCTATCTGCAGACGCTGGTCAATCTGCCCTGGAACGAATATACCACCGACGACTTGGACCTGAAGCGTGCCCAGAAGATTCTGGATCGCGACCACTACGGTATGGAGAAGGTCAAGGAGCGTATTCTGGAATATATCGCAGTATTGTCGCTGCGCGGTGACCTGAAGTCGCCCATCCTGTGCCTATACGGTCCTCCGGGAGTCGGTAAGACCTCGCTGGGTAAGTCGATTGCCGACGCCCTGAAACGTAAGTACGTCCGTGTGTCGCTGGGCGGTCTGCACGACGAGGCCGAGATTCGCGGACACCGTCGCACCTACATTGGCGCTATGCCGGGCCGTATCATCAAAAACATCCAGAAGGCCGGTTCCAGTAACCCCGTTTTCATTCTCGACGAGATTGACAAGGTAACACAGAATACCCACAACGGTGACCCTGCATCAGCCCTCCTCGAGGTGCTTGACCCTGAGCAGAACAATGCTTTCCATGACAATTATCTGGACGTGGATTACGACCTATCGAAGGTAATGTTCATCGCTACTGCCAACAATCTGGGTACCATTCCCCGTCCCCTGCTCGACCGTATGGAAATCATCGAGGTCAGCGGTTATATCACTGAGGAGAAATACGAGATTGCCAAGCGCCATCTCATTCCGAAGGAGAAGGAGAATACCGGCCTGAACGATAAGCATCTGACCTTCAACAAGGCGGCCATCGAGAAAATCATCGAGCAGTACACCCGTGAGAGCGGTGTGCGCCAGTTGGAGAAGCAAATCAACAAGTCGCTGCGCAAGCTGGCATTCAAGAAGGCTGAAAGCGGTGAGCTGCCCTACGAGAAGATTACACCTACGGAGATTGAGGATTTATTGGGCAAGCCACCCTTCTACCGCGATATCTATCAAGGCAACAGCTATGCCGGTGTCGTAACAGGTCTGGCGTGGACCAGTGTCGGCGGTGAGATTCTGTTCATCGAGACATCGCTGTCGAAAGGCAAGGCCGGCAAGCTGACGCTGACGGGTAATCTGGGCGACGTCATGAAGGAGAGTGCCGTCATTGCACTCGAATATGTCAAGGCCCACGTCGACGTGCTGGGCATCGACTACCGCATATTCGACCATTGGAATATCCATATCCACGTACCCGAGGGAGCTACCCCGAAGGACGGCCCCTCGGCAGGTATCACCATTGCCACCTCGATAGCCTCAGCGCTGACCCAGCGCAAGGTCCGCAAGAATACGGCGATGACCGGTGAGATTACGCTGCGCGGCAAGGTATTGCCCGTAGGCGGCATCAAGGAGAAGATTCTGGCAGCCAAGCGTGCCGGCATTACTGATATCGTAATGTGTCAGGAGAACGAGAAGGACATCAACGAGATTCCCGAGATGTACCTGAAGGGTGTGAAGTTCCACTATGTAGAGAACGTGCAGGACGTTTGGAAATTCGCTCTGACAGACGAAGTCGTGGAGAATCCGCTGAAGTTTGAAATCCCTGAGGAGAAAGACGATAAAGGGAAAAGTGAATAGTAATGGATTTGCTACCGCTATAGGAAGATGAAATTTGAGGTTCAACATACCGACCCGTATAGCAGTGCCCGTTCCGGACTGATTCAGACCGATCACGGTGAGATCAAGACGCCCATCTTCATGCCAGTAGGCACGGTGGGTTCAGTGAAGGGCGTGCACTTTGCAGAATTGCGCGAACAGGTGAAGGCGCAGATTATTCTGGGCAACACCTATCACCTCTATCTGCGACCGGGATTGGAGATTCTGCGCAAGGCAGGCGGTCTGCACAAGTTTAACACGTGGGACCGTCCTATCCTAACGGACTCTGGTGGTTTTCAGGTTTTTTCCTTGACGGGCATCCGTAAACTGAAGGAGGAAGGGTGTGAGTTCCGCAGTCACATCGACGGGTCGAAGCATATCTTCACTCCCGAGAACGTGATGGACACCGAGCGTGTCATCGGGGCCGACATCATGATGGCCTTCGATGAATGTCCTCCTGGCCAGAGCGACTACCAGTATGCCAAGAACTCGCTGCGACTGACCCAGCGCTGGCTGGAACGCTGCGTGAAGCGATTTAACGAGACGGAGCCTTTGTACGGCCACAACCAAACGCTGTTCCCCATTGTGCAGGGCTGTACCTACAAAGACCTGCGTCAGGATGCCGCCAAACACGTCGTAGACACACTGGGCAAGCTGAACGACGGAGGCGGAGCATCGATTGGCGGACTGGCTGTAGGTGAACCTACTGAGGTGATGTACGAAATGATTGAGGTGGTGAACGACATCTTACCCAAGGACCGTCCCCGTTACCTGATGGGGGTTGGTACACCGCAGAACATCCTCGAAGCCATTGAACGCGGCGTCGACATGTTCGACTGCGTGATGCCCACCAGAAATGGCCGTAACGCTATGCTGTTCACCTACGAAGGTACGATGAACATGAGGAACAAGAAGTGGGAAGACGACTTCTCGCCCATCGACCCTGACGGCTGCGACATTGACCGCATTCATACCAAAGCCTACCTGCACCATCTGTTCAAAGCGCAGGAACTCCTGGCCTTGCAGATTGCCTCGATACACAATCTGGCCTTCTATCTGCGACTGGTCACCGATGCCCGTCAGCACATAGAACAGGGTGATTTCACACAATGGAAACGTTCTGTCATTGATAATTTAGGACGCAGAAGATGAAGTTAAAGAAACAGGATTGGGGACTCTGGCAACGGAAGGTGTACCTGCTATGGCGGAAGATGGTCCGACTATGGCGGAAAATCCCCTGGCAGAAGCTGGCGTGGATGAAGAAACTGAACGTCTTCCGTTTCCTGAAGCGGATGGACTGGTACATCATCAAGAAGTTTATCGGAACGTACATATACTCCATCCTGCTGATTATCTCGATATCCATTGTCTTCGACGTCAACGAGAATCTGGCGAAATTCACCAACTACCACGCACCGCTGCGGGCTATCGTCTTTGACTACTACGCCAATTTCGTGCCCTATTTCGCCAATCTATTCTCACCACTGTTCGTCTTCATTGCCGTCATCTTCTTTACTTCGAAACTGGCGGGCAACTCCGAGATTATCGCCATGCTGGCATGCGGCATGAGTTTCAAGCGACTGCTGCGACCTTACATCATCTCGGCAGCACTCATCGCCACGCTGAACTTCTTTCTGGGCGCTTATATCATCCCGCGCGGCACTGTCGTACGTCACGATTTTGAGTCGCTATACAAGAACAACAAGAAGAATACCTCGGCATCGAACATCCAGCTGATGGTAGACAAAGGTGTCGTGGCCTATATGTCGCAGTACGACGATATTCGCAAGACGGGCTACGGCTTTGCGCTGTATAAGTTTGAGAACAAGAAGATGGTGAGTCAGATGAATGCCAGCGTCATTCAGTACGACACCATTGCCGAAGAGCGCTACCACTGGAAGGCCCGCAACTACAAGATCCGTACGCTGAAAGGCATGCGTGAACAGATTACCAGCGGTAACGAGATAGACACGCTGATCCAGATGGAGCCGATGGATCTTGTATTCTCGAGGGGGCAGCAGGAGACATTCACTTCGCCTGAACTGAAGCGTTATATTTCGAAACAGCAGGAACGCGGCTCGTCGAATGTGGTGCAGTATGAGGTTGAATACCACAAGCGAATAGCATCTTCGTTCGCTTCGTTCATCCTGACCATTATCGGTGTCTCGCTGTCGTCGCGCAAACGCAAGGGCGGCATGGGACTCTATCTGGGTATCGGACTGGCGCTGTCGTTTACCTATATCCTGCTACAGACCATCAGTGCTACGTTTGCCATCAATGCAGGCACGCCACCGATGTTGGCTGCCTGGATTCCAAACATATTATATGCTATTATTGCCTATTTCTGCTATAGGCAAGCACCGAATTAAACTAGTTGATAGTTGAAAGTTGATAGTTAAATGACATTTGAAGAAACATATCTAAACGACAATATACTGGATGCACTTTACGACATGCATTTTGAGGAGATGACTCCCATTCAGGAAAAGTGCATCCCAGAAATATTAGACGAGCGCGACCTCATTGGTATCGCTCAGACAGGAACGGGAAAGACTGCTGCCTATCTGTTGCCCATATTAAGTATGCTCGACGACGGAGGCTATCCGAAAGATGCAGTCAACTGTATCGTGATGGCTCCAACCCGTGAGTTGGCGCAACAAATCGATCAGGCCATGCAGGGCTTCGGTTACTATCTGGACGGCATCAGTAGTGTGGCTGTCTACGGAGGCAACGACGGCAGTCGCTTCGACGTAGAGACAAAAGGACTCAAGATGGGTGCTGACGTCATCATCGCTACACCCGGCCGACTGCTCTCACATATTCGCATGGGACACTTGGACCTCAGCCGATTGAGTTTCTTTGTGCTCGATGAAGCCGACCGCATGCTCGACATGGGTTTCTCCGATGACATTCTGTCGATAGCCAAACTATTGCCAAAGGCGCATCAGACCATTATGTTCTCGGCCACGATGCCGCAAAAGATCCAACAATTGGCTCATACCCTGCTCACCGACCCTGTGGAGGTAAAGATTGCTGTTTCGAAACCTGCTGAGAAAATCCAGCAGTCAGCCTACGTTTGCTACGAGCCGCAGAAGTTGGGCATCATCCGCTCATTGTTCAAGGCCGGTGAACTGGAGCGCGTCATCATCTTCTCGGGAAAGAAAGACAAGGTAAAGGACATTACCCGCGAACTGAAACACATGAAGATCAACTGTGCCGCTATGCATTCCGACTTGTCGCAGGCAGAACGCGACGATGTGATGTATCGTTTCAAAGCCGGACAAGTAAGTGTGTTGGTAGCAACAGACATTGTGGCACGAGGTATTGACATTGACGACATCCTGTGTGTCATCAACTACGATGTGCCGCGTGACGCAGAAGACTATGTACACCGCATCGGACGTACTGCCCGTGCACAGCGCGACGGCGTAGCCATTACCCTTGTTTCCGATAACGACATGCGCTACTTTGGCGATATTGAGCGTTTCTTGGAACGTGAGATCCTGAAGAATCCCCTACCCGAGGGACTCGGCGAGGGTCCAGAATACAAGACTGCAGCCCCCCGCAAATCAACGAGGGGACGCGGCGGAAGAAGTCGTAACAGCAAGGGTAAAGGAAATGGCAAAGGACGCAGGAATCCCCACCATAATCACAAAAAGAAGCCATCTAATTCTTAAGAATATGCAATAAGAAGCGAAAAAAGTCGTTATTATAACGATGGACTTCAAAAGAAGCATATTATCAATGTTGTTCCTACTGTCGGTTCTGACAGCAGCTGCACAGCAGTTTACCCTCAGCGGAAAGGTATCCGACGAGGAGGGTAACGCCATTGAGCTGGCCACCATTTCGTGTCTGGATCAGGGTGCTGTCACGATGGCCAATCTGAAAGGTGAGTTCTCGATGAAGTTACATTCTGCTGATTCGGTGGTGGTGAAATTCTCGATGGTGGGCTACCAGACAAGAACCCGTGTGCTACGCAAGCCGAAAGGCAATCAGAAGCTGATGATTACCCTGCACCCAATGAAAGAATTGGACGAGGTGGTGATTACGGAACGTCGCCGACAGACGACAACGACAGCAGAACTGGACACCAAAGACTTACGAGTAACGCCGTCGACCAGCGGTAATGCCGTCGAGGAGTTGGTACAACAGCAGGCTGGCGTCAGCAGTCATAACGAGCTCAGCAGCCAGTACAATGTTCGCGGCGGTTCATTCGACGAGAACTCTGTATATATAAATAATGTGGAGGTCTATCGTCCGCTGCTCATCCGTAGCGGACAACAGGAAGGCTTGTCGGTCATCAATCCGGACATGGTCGAGAAGGTTGCCTTCTCGTCGGGTGGCTTTGAGGCCAAATACGGTGATAAGATGTCCAGCGCTCTCGACATTCAGTACCGGAAGCCCACACACTGGGAGGGTAATTTACAAGCCTCATTGCTTGGTGGTTCGGTATTCGTCGGTTACGGCAATAAGAAGTTCTCGATGAGTCACGGTGTTCGCTATAAGACGAACCGCTATTTGTTAGGCTCCCTGGAAACCAAAGGTGAATACAAGCCGAACTTCTTGGACTACCAGACATATATCACCTATAAGCCCAACGAACGCTGGAGCGTTGACTTCATCGGCAACATCTCGGAAAACCACTATAACTTCATTCCTTCAGACCGTGAGACTTCTTTTGGAACGATGCAGAACGTGAAATCGTTCAAGGTCTATTTCGACGGACAGGAGAAGGATATATTCCGTACCTTATTCGGTACGTTGCGCCTGCAACGCCACTTCTCTAAAAACACAAAGGTAAGTCTATTGGGCTCAGCATTCCACACGAAGGAACAGGAGACCTACGACATTATGGGACAGTACTGGCTGGACGACGCTCAGACACAAGAGCAATTAGGTGTCGGCACCTATATGGAACATGCCCGTAACTACCTGACAGCCAATGTGGGCAGCGTGAAACTGATGCTGAACCACAAGACAGCTCGTCACGACTGGGAGACGGGAGTGACTATGAAATGGGAAAAGATAGAGGAGAACGCCCGTGAGTACGAGATGCGCGACTCCAGCGGCTATTCCATCCCCCACAGTGCCGAGCGGTTGGACCTCATCTATTCGTTGCGTTCGAAAAATGAGATTTCCTCACATCGCATAGAAGCTTATGTCCAAGACACCTATCGCTGGCAGACCGGAGGCAGCGAAGAACGGCAGCCCACACTTTGGACACTGAACTACGGTCTTCGTTTGGCTAATTGGAGCTACAACAAGGAGACTATCGTGTCGCCACGAGCCTCGCTGGCCATGATACCTTCCTGGAATCAGGACATCACCTTCCGACTGGCTGCAGGTCTCTATTATCAGGCACCATTCTACAAAGAGTTTCGCGATACAACCACCATTAACGGACAAACTATTGTCAGGCTGAACGAAAAGATTAAGAGTCAGCAAAGCATACATATCGTCGGTGCCTTTGACTATAAGTTCCGTTTGGTCAATCGTCCTTTCCGTTTCTCGGCAGAGGCCTACTATAAACTGATGGACAACCTCATTCCGTATAACGTACAGAACATGAAGGTAGTCTACTACGGTGAGAACATAGCCACAGGTTACGCCTTCGGACTCGATCTGAAGTTGTACGGTGAATTCGTTCCCGGTACCGACTCATGGCTGACGTTCAGCGTCATGTCGGCCCAACAGAAAATCAACGGCGTCACTGTGCCGATGCCCACAGACCAACGCTGGGGAATCAATTTCCATTTCACCGACTATTTTCCAGGAACGGAACGATGGAAGATGACCCTGAAACTGGCCTTTGCCGATGGCCTGCCCTTCGGTGCACCGCATAGAGGAATTGAATATCAGCAGTTTCGGGCACCTGCCTACAAACGTGCCGACATCGGTTTGAGCTATCTGCTATTAGGCAACCCAGAAGGTCATCAAAAAGTTCAAAGTTCGAAGTTCAAAATCCAAAGGATCTGGCTCGGTCTTGACGGTCTTAACATTTTCGGCATCAGCAACGTCAACAGCTACTATTGGGTAACTGATGTGACGAATAAGCAGTATGCTGTTCCAAACTACCTCACTGGCAGACAAATCAACGGAAAAGTGATTATCGAGTTCTGATTTTGTACGTACACATAATTAAATATTGTTAATTTTTAGAAAGTTATCAATATTTTTACCTCGTTTATACCCAAAGTATCAGAAAAACTACGTATCTTTGCAAACGATATATCAAATTCATTTAGTACTAAACTAATAAGTAAACATGAAAAAGAAAATACTATTCATTGCAACGTTAGTTGGAATGTCTATGTTCATCGGTTGTCAAAGGTTCGATTTTGAGGAAGCGCATCAAGAAGCGATTCGTCAGAATGCAGAGAATATCTTTGGCAAAATAGATCCCAATCAGGACTGGAATTCGTCTGTTTCGGGCACTATCACCATTACGGCTGATGCTCCACTGAAGACAATTGCCCGTGTGCAGATTCTGACAGAGTCGCCATTCATGAATCCCGATGCCAAAGTCATAGCGGAGACCGAAGCCCAAAAGGGTCAGACCGTTACGCTGGACTATGACGTACTCAACAGCTATACACGCTTGATTGCAGCATGTATTGACAACGAGGGACATTACCACATCAAAGGATTCAATATAGGTGATGAGAAGGTCAGTTTCAAGAGCGGTGCTACCACTCGTGCTGCTGCCCGTAGAGCATCATCAGATATTGACCTCTCAGCTATAGAGCTTAAATACGATAATTCTTTTTTGTCGTACAATGCCCTGCGTACATTATCTGATGATAATAAATATAGCAGCTGGAAAGGAAAGAATTGGGAAAAAGACCGATTGTGGTGGGCTTCCGGTTCTGTATCTAACGGATGGACCATGTCCAATTCTACTATCTATAGAGACGCAACACCTTTATCCGATGAGGACACAACAACCCTTAATGAAATATTCAGTGCTTCGCTCGGTCGATATGACTACAAAACCAATGGCGACAAAGACCCTAGAAATAATCTTAAATTAATAAATGAAAGTAGTGCCGTTAAACTATACGGCAACCATCTGGTGAGCAACGGCAAAGCTCCTCTCACACTTTGTCCTGTTCAGTTGGCTTCTACCGAAGCCTATTGGTGCGACATTTATTACTATTACTACAGAACAGAGGATATTCCAGCAGGAACTACTGAGGCTGACTATATCAAGACATTACCAAAATTCAAGGCTATTGACCTGAATGATGAGCGAAAGGCATTCAGCGCTGTTACAGGAGTCGCAGTAAATGAACCAGACACGAACTTCTGTAGACAACATGAGTATCTACTACCCTTCTATGGCAATGCCTCAGAGTTCGCAGAAGAACCTACCGAAATACCGCCCACACTGAATAGTTATGGCTATACCACAAATAAAAAATTCTATCGCATCTACAACTATTCTGGTAATTCTAAAGCAAAACCAGATCCAATACCAGAATCAAAACATTATATTACCTATGGTACCAAAACGGAAAATTTGAAGGCTGAATACACTGATAATATTGAATATCAGCTGTGGCAAATTTTTACGAACGCCAATGATAACACTATGATGCTTTATAACGTTGGAAGCAAAAAATTCATGTGGTGGAATAATAATGGAGAATACGTAGAGTTTAAGGACATCGCAGAAAATAGTTTGAAAAACTATACTGTCTATCTTACAGACGAGAAATGGAATCCATATGCCATCGATGATATTACGAAGCAGAATGTCTATATCTACAGCGCTTACAAAAACAATTGTATAAAGGCGTTGATTGATACTGGTCGCGAATATCTTTATAGAGGTGGAACAAATGTAAGTAAAGACTATAAAATTGCAAGAGAATGGACTTTCGAGGAATATAAAGCTGAAAGCTATCCAGCTGAAGCCATTACCGACTTTGATTTGCCGCTTAAATACTTCTCTACTACATATATAGAGACACCACATGAATCAATCTCAGCAATCATCCCTGAAGGCTACCGTATCGGCTTTATGATAAGAAAAGATAATGGTAAGAAAACCGAAGAAATGGGAGGTGACAAGCGTGGTTGCTTGTACGGATATGGTGAACTGAACAAAGAAATCAACACCTATGGTCAGTTTAAGACAGCTGTCACCAAGTTTAAGATGGCTGAAAACTCTCCACGTATGGCAACATTTACAGCCAACGGCAAGACCTATCTCTGCTTTGAGGAAGGTGCTGATGCACAATTCAGTGACGTCATCGTCGAGCTGGGCGGTTATGATACCGATGTGTACGAATCTGATCCTACCGGTAACAGTGGAAGTGGACAGAGTACTGCCACCAGAATCCTCTACGAGGAAAAGGAAATCCCAGGTAGTACATACATGCTCCTTTTCGAAGACCGTTCTTCTTCAGCTGACTACGACATGAATGACGTTGTGCTTCGCTGTGAGCGCCTCACAGGAAGCTATAAGGACCAAGTGGTTCTTACCCTTGTTGCTGCTGGTGGTTTAGACAACGTTATCATTCGGGGAATTGAAGGTGAATATGTTGAAGGTTATTCACTTAAAGATAGAGAAGTTCATGATATCTTTAGGAAGGCCGATGCTACGGGATATGATCGTTTCATCAACACGGTGGATGGTCAAAAAACAGAACAGCCGCGCCCCTGTACTTACAAATTACCGGCAGGTATGACTATTCCGCAGTTCTTGGCTAAAATTTATATTGAGAATCAAACCACCGGCGATGTCATTACAGTTCCAACAACCGGTGCAGCGCCTTTGGCAATTATCATGCCTTTCGACTTTAAATATCCTAAGGAGAGGCAAATGATTACTGGAGCTTATACGGAATTCCTCCAGTGGGCTCAAGATGCTACAGGACACAACGATTGGTATAACCATGTCGAAGAGAATACCGTTTATCCCATCGACAAATTAGCTGGTTTCTAAATCATTTGATAAGAAATACTAAATATTTCGGGATTTTGATGATAATGTGCAAAGAATTATGTATCTTTGCACATTATTATTTGTAATATACTAATTAAAAGAGTAACAATATGAAGATTTCCCACATTGAACATCTGGGCATTGCCGTCCAGAGCATCGAGGAGAGCCTGCCGTATTTCACTGACGTGCTGGGCTTAGAGTGTTATGCTACAGAAGTCGTAGAAGACCAGAAAGTAAAGACTGCCTTCCTGCGCTGCGGTGAGGTGAAGTTAGAGTTGCTGGAGCCCACATCCCCCGAGAGCACCATTCAGAAGTGGCTCGACAAGGGCAACAAGGGCGTTCACCATGTAGCCTTCTGTGTGGAAGACGGTGTGGCCAAAGGACTGGCTGAGGTCAGCGAGAAGGGTGTGCGTCTGATTGACGAGAAGCCTCGTAAGGGCGCTGAAGGTCTGAACATTGCCTTCCTGCATCCGAAATCTACTTGTGGAATTCTGACAGAGCTCTGTGAGCACCCTGAGTAAAAGTAAAAAAGTAAAAAGGTTAAAAAGTAAAATATAACAATGAGCAAGCAATTAGAGAAAATCAAACAGCTCATCGAGAAGCGCGAACAGGCTCGTCTCGGTGGTGGTGAGAAGGCCATACAGAAGCAGCACGAAAAGGGCAAGTATACTGCCCGTGAACGCGTAGAGATGCTGCTTGACAAGGGTTCTTTCGAGGAATACGATATGTTTAAGGAGCACCGTTGTCACAACTTCGGTATGGAGAAGAAGCAGTTCTTGGGCGACGGCGTGGTTGCAGGTAGTGGTACCATCGACGGGCGTCTGGTATTTATCTTCGCACAGGACTTCACCGTACATGCCGGTTCTCTTTCTGAGACGATGTCACAGAAGATCTGCAAGGTGATGGATATGGCCATGAAGATGGGTGCCCCCGTCATTGGTATCAACGACTCGGGTGGTGCTCGTATCCAAGAGGGTATCAACGCTTTGGCTGGTTATGCTGAAATTTTCGAGCGTAACATCCTAGCCTCAGGTGTGATTCCTCAGATTTCAGGCATCTTCGGTCCTTGCGCCGGTGGTGCTGTGTACTCCCCTGCCCTCACCGACTTCACGCTGATGATGGAAGGCACATCGTACATGTTCCTGACAGGTCCGAAGGTGGTAAAGACTGTGACGGGTGAGGATATCGACCAGGAACACCTGGGTGGTGCATCGGTACACGCTTCGAAGTCGGGTGTAACCCACTTCACTGCCAAGACAGAGGAAGAGGCTGTAGAAATGCTGAAGACCCTGCTGAGCTATATTCCTTCAAACAATATGGAGCTGGCTCCTCGCAAGAAGTGCGACGACCCCATCGACCGTCTGGAGGACAGTTTGAACGAAATCATCCCCGAGAACCCCAACGAGGCTTATGATATGTACAAGGTCATCACAGCTATCACTGATGACAACGAGTTCTTCGAGGTACAGCCCAAGTTCGCCAAAAACATCATTGTCGGTTTCGCACGCTTCAATGGCCAGAGCGTAGGTATCGTTGCCAACCAGCCTTCTTGCTACGCTGGTGTGCTCGACGTGAATGCTTCTCGTAAGGGTGCCCGTTTCGTTCGTTTCTGCGACGCCTTCAACATTCCTATCGTGTCGCTCGTTGACGTTCCCGGATTCCTTCCTGGTACCGGTCAGGAGTATAATGCCGTCATCCTGCACGGTGCACAGCTGCTGTATGCATACGGCGAGGCTACCGTGCCCAAGATTACCGTTACCCTGCGTAAGTCGTATGGTGGTTCACACATCGTGATGGGCTCGAAGCAGCTCCATACCGACCTGAACTACGCATGGCCTTCTGCTGAGATTGCCGTGATGGGTGCCTCTGGTGCTGCTGCAGTGCTCTACGCCAAGGAAGCTAAGGCAAAGAAGGAAGCTGGAGAGGATGTAAAGGCCTTCATCGCCGAGAAGGAAGAGGAGTACAACGATCTCTTCGCTAATCCTTATCAGGCTGCTAAATATGGCTACATCGACGATGTGATTGAGCCGCGCAATACGCGTTTCCGCATCTGTCGTGCTCTGGCACAGCTCGCTACCAAGCGTGACGCTCTGCCTGCCAAGAAGCATGGTAACATACCTATGTAAAGTTTAGAGTTGAAAGTTGATAGTTGATAGTTATGAAGAACGAAGTTTATGCCGCCATCGCTATGGCACTTTACGAGTTCAAGGGCAATAATGTTCACGACAAGGAGCCCGGCATCATTACGATTGCCGAGAAGCAGACTCAGTGGAACGGCTATGCCCTCACTATGACAGAACACCCCTAAAACAGACTTAGCATGAAGAAAGAATATAAGTACACCATTAATGGCAACAAGTATGAGGTTGCTATTGGTGATATCGTAGAGAACGAAGTGACCATCACCGTCAATGGTGAAGAGTACAAGGTTGAGATGGAGCCGGAACCCGAAGAGGAGAAAAAAGTCGTGGTACGTCCCGCAGCACAGGCTGCAGCTGCTGCCGAGCCCTCAGAGGGCGCTTCAGCCAACGTCAACACCAACAATGCCGTAAAGGCTCCACTTCCCGGTGTCATCACCTCTATTGAGGTGGCTGTCGGCGACGAGGTGAAAGCCGGCGACACGCTGCTGGTATTGGAGGCTATGAAGATGGCCAACAATATTGAAGCAGAAAAGGACGGTAAGGTAACTGCCATCTGCGTACAGGCCGGTCAGAGTGTCATGGAAGATGACGCATTGGTTGTGATTGAGTAACCTTATCTATATTCAACAATAAAGCCGCCCAGCAATGAGCGGCTTTGTTGTTTTCTATAGGTTGAATAGCTATAACACCTTATTTCCTTCTTGCGGAAAGACCACTGTGGGTTTAAAGGTCTTGGCCTCCTCAAAATCCATCAGTGCATAGGAGATGATGATAACCACATCACCCACTTGTACCCTACGCGCTGCAGCACCATTCAGACAGATGCATCCCGATCCGCGCTCACCTTTAATAATGTAAGTCTCAAAGCGTTCGCCGTTATTATTGTCAAGCACCTGGACCTTCTCACCGGCTATCATGTTGGCAGCATCCATCAGATCCTCATCAATCGTAATACTGCCCATATAGTTCAGGTTGGCTTCTGTCACCGTCACACAGTGCAACTTAGACTTCATGACTTCTATCATCATACTTCCTTATATTTTATATGATCAATAAGTCTGATAGGTGTCTTACCACAATAAACAGTAATACAGCCTACGACATATGGTGTATCATCCCAATTCTCGATATCTTGCAGCGTATTGCCGTCAACAATGCTGAAATACTCCACGTCAAGACCGTCAACAGCATTGATGTCGGCAACCACCTTGTCGTGGGTTTCCTTCACAGTATGCTTTTTGGCATACGTCAGACTACTCTTCAAAGCCTTGTAGATGTTTGGAGCAATGGCACGTTCCTCTTTTGACAGCAGGGTGTTACGAGAACTGCGAGCCAGTCCGTCAGCATCACGGACAATGTCACATTCTACAATCTGTACGTTGATACCCAGATGGCGAACCATCGCCTTCACGACGGCAATCTGCTGCCAGTCTTTTTCACCAAAATACGCGCGCTGCGGTTTTACAATATAGAACAGTCGGCTTACTACCTGACAGACACCATTGAAATGACCGGAGCGGTGAGCTCCTTCCATCACGGTCGAGACGGGCGGATACTCAAACTGGCGTGTGTCAGGAGTGGGATACATCTCCTCTACCGAAGGAGCCAGCACATAGTCGGCACCACACTCCTCCAGCAACAGGCAGTCAGCCTCCAACGTTCTGGGATAGTTCTTCAGGTCGTTTTTGTCATTAAACTGCGTGGGATTCACAAACACCGACACAACGGTGACGGCATTCTCCTTCACACTACGACGTACCAACGAGGCATGTCCCTCATGGAGTGCTCCCATGGTCGGGACGAGTCCAATCTCTTTTCCTTGCTTGCGATCCTCAAAAAGCTGGTTCTGAAGATCCACAATTTTATAGAATACTTTCATTGTCTTTTCTATACTTATCTCTGAAATCGGGTGCAAAATAACAACATTTTTACCAAATAAGGAAAAAATAACGTAAAAATATGCCAAATTTGAGGCTAAAAATCCTTAAATATGCACGTTTTTGCGTTTTTGTGAATTATTTTTCGTAACTTTGCACATGGTTTAAACTAGATCGCATGGCAAAGAAGATATTATTCATCAACCAAGAGATTGTTCCTTATGTTCCCGACAGCGACCTCTCGCTGATGGGTAAGGCACTTCCTCAGGCTATCCTTGAGAAGGGCCACGAAATCCGTACGTTCATGCCTAAGTGGGGCAACATCAATGAGCGCCGCGGTCAGTTGCATGAGGTGATTCGTCTCTCTGGAATGAATCTGATTATCGATGATACCGACCATCCGTTGATTATCAAGGTGGCGACAATAGTCCAGACACGCATCCAAGTCTATTTCATTGACAATGAAGATTACTTCTCGAAGCGCCAGATGGCACAAAATGAGCAGGGAGAGGATTATACCGACAACGGGGAGCGAGCCATATTCTTTGCACGTGGTGTTCTTGAAACTGTTAAGAAACTCCGTTGGGTACCTGACATCATCCACGTTCAAGGCTGGATGGGTGCCGTCGTTCCTCTATATATCAAGACTGCCTATCACGATGAGCCCTCATTCGCTAATACCAAGGTAGTGACATCATTATTCCCGAATAATCTCAAGTCAGATTTAGGCAGCAACTTCAAGAACTGCATTGAGTTCCGTGAGGCAACAGCTGATACGCTGACAAAATACAACGACATTTTTGACTTTAATGAATTAGGCAAGCTGGCTATTGATTATAGCGATGGAGTTATTGCTGCCCACAAGAATGTAAACAAGGAGTTGATAAAATATGCGAAAGACAACAATGTCCCCATCCTGTCCTATCCGGGTGAGGACTTTGCCGATGCTTATGAAAACTTCTACGAGAAGATATAACATGATAAAGAAAATACTATTGATGGGGATTGCAATGATTACAATTGCAATCTCTTCGTGTACAGAAGATACTACGACGGTGGGTAACACACTCGTCAGCAGTTCTGACCAGTTCACTATCGTATCGGATACGTTCGATATTTCAACACGATCATTCATTGCCGACTCTGTATTGGCCCGTAGCTCATACAGCTATTTGGGTAAAATTAAGGATCCAGAAACCGGTTCTTATATCACGGCAAACTATATGTCGCAGTTCGGTACCTTAGAGAGCGAGGCATCGTCAGTATTCCCCCCTTTATCTATATTACGTGATGAAATTGATGATCACACTGATCTGGCACTAGCAGATTCATGTTTCATCCACATTATCGTCAACGACTTTATGGGAGACTCGTTAGCAGCCATGAAGATGACCGTCTGCGAGCTTGACAAGCCCGTCAAGGAGAATCGCCAATACTACACCAACTACGACTTGGAGAAAAATGGTTTCCTGCGTGCTGGTGGTATCCGCAAAAACACGCTCTACTCTTTGTCCGACTTGACACAGAGCGATAGTTTACGCCAATTAAACCAAAGTGGTTCAAATTTTTTCCGTATCAGTATTTCTCTCAACGAACCTTATACGGATAAGAATGGAGTTACCTACAACAACTATGGCTCTTATTTGATGCGCACCTATTATGACCATCCTGAGTATTTCAAGAATTCGCAGACCTTTATCCAAAAGGTATGTCCCGGATTCTATTTTAAGACGACCGATGGTTTGGGACTGATGACTGAAATCTACCAGACACAGCTCATCGTTCATACCCACTATATGATGAACGGAAAGATTGTCAGTGGTTCAAAAACGTTTAATGGTAACGAGGAGGTTTTACAGACCACGCATTTCATTAGCGACAAAGACGTCATCAAGCGACTGGCAGCAGACACTCATTATACTTATCTGAAGGCCCCCGACGGCATCTTTACTGAAGTAACCCTGCCTGTTGACGACATCAAACGAGGACATGAAAACGACACTATCACCTCAGCCAAAATTGTCTTCCGCCGCATGAACGACATCAGCGAGCTTAGTGATGATCTTTTGATGGAGCCGCAGAATCTGCTGATTCTTGAAAAGGATAGTTTGTATTCATTCTTTGAAAATGGAGACCTGCCCAACAACATGGCATCGTACCTGGCTGTTTACAATAGCAGCAAGAACACCTACACATTCAACAACATCTCAGGATTGATCAATAGGATGTATGCCAAACGCAACCAATCCGAAAACTGGAATAAAGCGGTCATCGTACCCGTACAGGTTGTTACAGCCAGCACTTCCAGTTCTACCACTTCTGTTGCCAGCGTCAGCAATGAACTTAAGGTGGTCAGCGTACGATTGGTCGGTGGCAGTGATAATCCCTATGACCCGGTACGCATCAGTATTGTCTATAACCAAAACGAATAATGGCTGACAATTTTCTTGAGAAGCATTACGAAGAATACGAAGCCCGCAAGGCCGCCTATCTTCGCAAGAAGAAACATTTACCCAAACAAAAGTCTCGTCTTCCGGAACGTCCGGAAGACGAGGCTCTATAATAATTATAATGGCGATATAACGTAATAACGTTATTACGAAATAATTGTATATTTTGCGAACTTCAGCAACAACTGTTTGATACCGGCATTCTTAAACTCGACTGTTGCCTTGGTATTCTCTCCAGTACCCTCCACCTTGAGGACAGTACCCACGCCAAAGCGCTGATGTTCAATGACATTTCCCTCCTTCAAGCCGATATTGCCAATGGCCGACTGCGGACGAGGCGTCTCATGCCGCACAGGCACTAATCGAGCCTTCGGGTCTGCCATAAACTGCGTTGCCACCGGTCGGGGATTTTGTACCGGGCGGCTAAAGCCATATTGACTAGTACGACTAGTATGACTAGAGACACCAGAAACACCGGCTAAACCCGAATTCCCTTCCACCTTCAACAGGCTAGGATCGAAATCCTTGATGAAACGCGATGGTGTGTCAAACTCCATACGTCCATATCGGAAACGATTCTGCGCACAGGTCAGGATACAATGTTTTTCTGCCCGGGTAATAGCCACATACAACAAGCGACGCTCCTCTTCCAGTTCCCGCATCGTATTAACACACATCGGCGAAGGGAAGATATTCTCTTCCAGGCCGACAACGAAAACCGTCGGGAATTCCAGTCCTTTGGCAGCATGGATAGTCATCAGCGACACCTTGGGCTGTTCCTTGTCGTCGTCACTGTCCAAATCGGTCAATAGGGCCACTTCCTGCAGGAAATCGCTCAGTCCGGTCTCATTCTCCCGGTCTTCCTCTTTCCGTGTCTCCACAAAATCCTGCATACCGCCCAGGAATTCTTCCAGATTCTCCTGTCTCGACAAGTCTTCCGGATTAGAGGAACCATAGATCTCCTTGCTGATACCGCTTTCCATGATAATGGAGTGTCCCAACTCATAGGTATCTTCCTGATCCAAGCGGTCCGACCACCCTTCTATCAAGGTTTTGAATGCTTCCAGTTTCGTCAACGTCCCCTTAGCCAGATTCAAATCGAACACAATGGGTTGCTGGATGACCTGCCACAAACTGACCTGATGTCTGGTTGCTGTTTCCGTAATCTTGCCTACCGTTGTGTCACCGATACCACGTGCCGGATAGTTGATGATGCGTCGCAGCGCTTCCTCATCATTGGGATTGACCACCACACGGAAATAGGCAATGACGTCCTTGATCTCCTTGCGCTGATAAAAACTCAATCCGCCATATATCCTATAAGGAATGCCGTCCTTACGCATCTGCTCTTCGAACGAACGGCTCTGGGCATTGGTACGATAGAGAATAGCAAAATCCGAGAACTCACAACGGTCCTGTCGACGTAATCGTTTGATATCATTACACACAATCATCGCCTCCTCCTTATCGCTATAGGCAGGTTTGAGCGTCAGACGCTCGCCGACCTCGTTTCTGCTAAACACATCCTTATGGATTTGTCGCTCGTTCTTTTTAATCAAGCTGTTCGCAGCATGCACGATAAGTTGCGTCGACCGGTAGTTCTGCTCCAGTTTAAACAACCTGGCACCTTGATACTGTTTTTGGAAATTCAGGATATTGTCAATATTAGCCCCTCGGAAACTATAGATGCTTTGGGCATCGTCGCCCACCACACAGACTCGTCCATGTTCATGCGCCAACAACAGGACAATCTCTTGCTGGGCATAGTTGGTGTCCTGATACTCATCGACCAGTACATATTGGAAACGCTCGATATATTTTTGCCGGACATCCTCATGGTCACGCAACAAGACAAAGGTCTTGACAAGCAAATCATCAAAGTCCATCGCATTCGCCTGATGACAACGTTCCACATAGCGTTGATAGATTTGCGACATCACTGGACGCTTGTGTTGAGCATCGTCAGCAGCCCACGAACTGGTGGCATACTGTTGTGGCAACAGCAGGTGGTTCTTGGCCATCGAGATGCGATCAGCCACACTATTGGGCTTATACGTCTTGTCGTCTAGTTGCATCTCTTTGATGATGCTTTTCACCAGCGACCGGGCATCAGCCTGATCGTAAATAGTGAAATTAGAATTAAAGCCGATTCGTTCCGCTTCAGCCCTCAGAATGCGGGCAAAAACAGAATGAAACGTACCCATCTGCAGATATATAGCCCTCTCCTGCCCTACCAATCGGCCAATACGTTCTTTCATCTCACGTGCCGCCTTATTGGTAAAAGTCAGTGCCAGAATGTTCCACGGGGCCATGCCCTGCTCCAGCAGATAGGCTATCTTATAGGTCAGCACACGGGTTTTTCCCGATCCGGCACCGGCAATCACCAGTTGCGGTCCGTCACAGTATTCCACCGCAGCACGCTGCCCTTCATTCAATTCATTGAGTAAATTGTCGTTCATATCGGTGACAAAGGTAGTGCAAACCGAGCGAAATGCAAAATAAATTAGGATTTATTTTCATTTTCGAGGTGTAGCCTACCTTCAATGCAATTAAAGGTACGATTTTTTTGGTAGTATCAAAATATATTTGTATTTTTGCAGGAAATTATCAACTACAAGGAATGTTATGGCAAGAATAAACAACCATCTCGTCATTATGGCCGGCGGCGTAGGAAGCCGTTTCTGGCCTATGAGCACAGCCGACAAGCCCAAGCAGTTTATCGATGTCTTAGGTATTGGAAAGTCTCTGCTCCAGTTAACTGTTGAACGTTTCAGTGGCATCGTTCCCGCAGAGAATGTATGGGTCGTCACTAACCAGAAATATGCCGCGACTGTCAGCAGCCAGTTGCCCGACATGCCCGCTGACCATATCCTCTGCGAGCCCTGTCGCAGGAATACGGCACCCTGCATTGCCTACGTCTCGTGGCGTATCAAGTCGTCTGACCCGAAAGCCAATATTGTGGTATCTCCCAGCGACCATGTCGTGATGGACACGACGGAGTTCCGCCGGGTCATCACCGAGAGCCTGAAATTCACCTCCGACACAGATGCCATTGTGACGCTGGGCATGAAACCGACGCGTCCTGAGACCGGCTATGGCTACATCCAGGCCGACCTGTCGAGCAAGTCGTTGCGTAATAAGGAGATTTTCCGTGTCGACAGTTTCCGCGAGAAACCCGACTTGGAGACCGCCAAGCAGTACATCAGCGAAAAGAACTACTATTGGAATGCCGGCATCTTCATTTGGAACGTGTCGACCATTGTCAATGCTTTCCGCATCTACCAGCCCGCTATGGCTAAGATCTTTGAGTCCATGCTTCCAATCTATGGTACCGAGCAGGAACAGCAGGAAATTGACCGTTTGTTCCCCGAATGCGAGAATATCTCTGTCGACTATGCCATCATGGAGAAGGCCGAGGAGATTTTCGTCTGTCCTGCCGACTTCGGTTGGAGCGACCTGGGCACGTGGGGTTCACTATTGCAACAAAGCAAGAAAGACCTGTACGGCAATGCCAGCATCGGTCCCGACATCACGCTTTTTGAGTCCAACGACTGCATCATTCACACCACGCAGGAGAAGAAGGTGGTTATTCAGGGCCTTAACGGCTATATTGTCGCAGAAAACGACGACACCTTATTAATATGCAAACTCTCTGAAGAACAGCGTATCAAGCAGTTCTCCGGTCAGGACAAATAACGAACAAAATATCGACAAGAGTATGAGTAAAGTTGCTCTTATTACTGGTATCACCGGTCAGGACGGCAGTTATCTGGCCGAATTCCTCATTGAGAAAGGCTACGAAGTTCACGGCCTCATGCGCCGCTCGTCCAGTTTCAACACCGGTCGTATCGAACACCTGTACCTCGACGAGTGGGTACGCGACATGAAGAAAAAACGTCTGGTGAATCTGCATTGGGCTGATATGACCGACTCATCGTCGCTCATTCGCATCATTTCAAAGATTCGCCCAGACGAGATCTATAACCTCGCTGCACAGAGTCACGTGAAGGTATCGTTCGACGTACCGGAATATACTGCTGACACCGATGCCAATGGCGTGTTGCGTCTGTTGGAGGCCGTCCGCATCTGTGGACTGGAGAAGACCTGCCGCATCTATCAGGCCTCGACCTCCGAACTATATGGTAAGGTGCAGGAGGTTCCTCAGAGTGAGACTACCCCCTTCTACCCCCGCAGTCCGTATGCTGTTGCCAAGCTCTATGGCTTCTGGATTATGAAGAACTATCGCGAGTCATACAATATGTTCTGCTGCAACGGTATTCTCTTCAACCATGAGAGTGAGCGCCGCGGTGAGACCTTCGTGACCCGTAAGATTACACTGGCTGCCGCTCGTATTGCACAGGGTTATCAGGACAAGCTCTATCTGGGTAACCTGAACTCGCTGCGCGACTGGGGCTATGCCAAGGACTATATCGAGTGCATGTGGCTCATCCTCCAGCAGCCTGAACCCGACGACTTTGTGATTGCCACAGGCGAATACCATACCGTTCGCGAGTTTGCTACCCTCGCTTTCAAGGAGGTGGGTATCGAACTCGAATGGCGCGGTGACGGTGTCGACGAGAAGGGTTATGACAAGGCAACGGGCAAGGCCCTCGTCGAGGTTGATCCTAAGTATTTCCGTCCTGCTGAGGTCGACCAGCTGTTGGGTGATCCATCAAAGGCCAAGAGCAAGTTGGGATGGAATCCTCAGAAGACCTCTTTCGAAGACCTCGTCAAGATTATGGTCCGTCACGATATGAAGTTCGTTAAGAAGCTTTTCTTAAAAGCACAGATGGACAAAGAAGATGCAGAGTAATAGTAAGATATATGTTGCAGGCCACCGGGGCATGGTGGGTTCTGCCATTGTCCGTGAGTTACAACGGCAAGGCTACACCAATATCATCACGCGGACTCATGCTGAGCTTGACCTCACGTGTCAAGCTGCAGTGGATGCCTTCTTTAAGGAGGAGCAGCCCGAGTACGTATTCCTCGCTGCCGCCAAGGTGGGAGGCATCGTGGCCAACCAGAGTGCGCTGGCTGACTTCATGTATGACAACATGATACTCGAAATGAACGTCATCCATGCTGCCTGGAAGAATGGTTGCAAGAAACTGGAGTTCTTGGGCAGTAGTTGCATCTACCCCCGCATGGCACCTCAGCCGATGCCGGAGAGTTGTCTGTTGACGTCAGAGTTGGAAAAGACCAACGAGGCGTATGCCTTGGCGAAGATCAGCGGTTTGAAATACTGCGAGTTTCTGAACCGCCAGTACGGCACGGATTATATCTCCGTGATGCCGACAAACCTGTATGGTCCTAACGACAACTACCACCCGGAGCACAGCCACGTGCTGCCAGCGCTGATCCGGCGTTTCCACGAAGCCAAGGTGGCTGGATTGCAGTCTGTCACTTGTTGGGGCGACGGCAGTCCCCTTCGCGAGTTCCTGTATGTCGACGACCTCGCTAACCTATGCGTGTTCCTGATGAACAACTACTCCGGTAGCGAAACGGTGAATGCCGGTACCGGTAAGGAGCTGACCATCAAGGCGCTGACGGAGTTGGTTGCCAAAGTGGTAGGCTATCAGGGGCGCATTGAGTGGGACACTACCCGTCCCAATGGCACCCCTCGCAAGCTGCTCGATGTCAGCAAGGCAACCAAGTTAGGCTGGACGTACAAGACCGAACTTGAGGACGGCATCCGACTGGCCTACGAGGACTTCCTCCACAATCCCATGCGTGCCGAGCGCTGACTTTAAACTTGAAAACTTGAAACTTTTAAACTTCTACTATGCAATCTATTAGAACACTGAACGACATGATCGTTTTCCTGCAGGAGCGGGGCGACCGTAAACGTGTAGCTGTGGTATGTGCCAACGATGCCAGTACCCGCTATGCAGTAGAAAAAGGCAAGGAGATGGGATTCATCGAACCCATCTACGTTGATGGCGACGACAAGGATGAATGCGCCCGCCGGGCTGTAGCGCTGTGTAAGAATGGCGAAGCAGACATCCTGATGAAGGGTCTCATCAATACCGATGTCATTCTGCGTGCCATTCTGGACAAGGAGAAGGGCATCCTCCGTCCCGGCCATGTACTGACCCATGTGGCTATGGCCGAAATTCCCAAGTACGAGAAACTGCTGTTCTTTACCGATGCCGCCGTTATCCCCGTACCAACGTCCGCCCAACGGCGCCAGCAGATTCACTACATGAACTATGTGTGTCATGCTCTTGGCATTGAGGAACCCCGCATCTCACTCATCCACTGTGCTGAGAAGGTCAGTGCCAAGGCATTCCCCTATACCGCCGACTACCTCGACATCATTGCCGAGGCACAGACAGGTAAGTTCGGACGCTGCATCATCGATGGTCCCCTCGACCTGAAGACATCGCTCGACAGCGTCTCCCTGCGAGAGAAGGGCATCAAGAGCGTCATCGACGGTCAGGCCGACGCGCTGATCTTCCCCGACATCGTGGCTGGCAACGTGTTTTATAAGACCATTACGCTCTTCGGCTATGCCAAGACTGCCGGTGTGCTACAGGGAACCCAGTGCTGTTGCGTGCTTCCGTCGCGTGCCGACAGCCCCGACTCGAAGTATTACTCACTTGCTTTGGCAGCTATATGAAAATTCTTGTCATCAATCCCGGTTCTACCTCTACCAAAATGGCCGTCTACGAAGACGAGACGCCCATTTTGCTTCGTAACATCACCCATACGCCGGAAGAGCTGGCTGGTTTCAGTGACGTCATCGAACAGCAGGACCTGCGCCGCCAGTTAGTCATCGACGAGCTACACGCTGCCGACATTCCGCTCGACTTCGATGCTGTCATCGGACGCGGTGGCCTGGTCAAACCCATCAGCGGTGGTGTTTATGAAATTAACCGACGCATGCTCGACGACACCCTACATGGCTGTGTGATGCATAACCACGCCTGCAACCTAGGTTGTCTGATAGCCTATGAGATAGCCGAGGAAATCAATCGTCAGCAGCCCAACGCCAATGGCGAAACGCCACGATGCCGCTCGTTCATTGCCGATCCGGGCGTCGTCGACGAACTGTCTCCCCTGGCTCGCATCAGCGGTTCGCCGCTCATGCCTCGTATCTGCATCTGGCACGCCTTGAACCAGCGCGCCATTGCCCGTCGCTTTGCCCGAGGCATCGGTAAGGAGTACGAAGACTTGAACCTGATTATCTGTCACCTGGGCGGTGGCATCAGTGTGGCAGCCCACGAACATGGCAAGGCCATCGATGCCAATAACGCATTGGACGGCGAAGGTCCGTTCTCACCCGAACGTGCCGGTTCTCTGCCTGCTGCGGACTTGATTCGTCTCTGTTTCAGCGGCAAATACAACGAGAAACAATTGCTGAAACGTATTGCCGGTAAGGCCGGACTGAATGCCCATCTGGGCACCAACGACTTGCGCGAGATTCAGAAACGCATCAAAAATGGTGATGAACATGCCAAACTCATTATCGATGCTATGATTTATCATGTCGCCAAGAATGTCGCTGCCGAGGCTGCCGTACTCTGCGGCAACATCGACGCCATTCTCTTTACGGGCGGCATGGCCCATTCAGAGTATATCATCAGTGAACTGCGTCGACGAGTCGGTTTCCTGGCTCCCGTCTACACCTTTGCTGGTGAAGACGAAATGGAAGCCCTGGCACTCAACGCCCTGGCCGTATTGACCGGGCGCCGCGAAGCCAAAATTTATGACTAAACAAATAATCGGGACGGATTTGAATCCGCCCCGATTGTCTATCTTCTTTAACTTCGCTAACTCCGTTAACTCCTTAACTACTTCTTCAGAAGTACCTCCTTCCAACGGGCATATGCTTCAGCATAAGCCGCACGGTCGGCAGCCTTAGGTTCTATCACCTGCAACTTCTCCAGCGAAGCGAAGGCCTCGTCGGCATTCTTGTAGATGCCAGCGCCGATACCAGCACCCTTGGCAGCACCTACAGAACCGTCGGTGTCATACAGTTCGATGGTAGCACCGCTCACGCCAGCCAGTGTGTCGCGGAACAGCGGACTCAGGAACATATTGGCCTTGCCGGCATGGATCTTCTGGATGTCCATACCCATCTGCTGCATGATTTCCATACCATAGCAGAACGAGAATACGATACCCTCCTGGGCTGCACGCACCAGATGAGCCTTCGAGTGCTTGTTGAAGTTCACGCCGTTAATCGAGCAACCAATCTCGCGGTTCTCCAACACACGCTCAGCACCGTTACCGAACGGAATCACCGTCACGCCCTCGCTGCCGATAGGAGCCGTTGCTGCCAAGTCGTTCATCTCGGCATAGCCTATCTCCGGAGTGATGTTACGATGTGTCCATGCATTCAGAATTCCCGTACCATTGATACACAGCAACACACCCAGACGGGTCTGGTCGGCAGTATGGTTCACGTGGGCAAAGGTGTTCACACGACTCTTCGGATCGTAGTTCACATCACCCAGCACACCATAGACGACACCCGATGTACCGGCTGTGGCGGCAATTTCACCGGGATTCAGCACGTTCAGCGACAGGGCATTGTTCGGCTGGTCACCGCCACGATAGGTAATCGGCGTTCCTGCCTTCAGTCCCAATTCAGCAGCAGCCTCGGCACTCACCACACTCTGTTCGGCGAAGGTGGGAACGATATCAGCGATTAGCGAAGCGTCAAAGCCATAGTACTTCATCAGGAAGTCAGCCACCTGGTTATTCTTGAAATCCCAGAACATACCCTCCGACAGACCG
The DNA here is from genome assembly GCA_016291085.1 of Prevotella sp. Taxonomy (GTDB): domain Bacteria; phylum Bacteroidota; class Bacteroidia; order Bacteroidales; family Bacteroidaceae; genus Prevotella. Next base: position 22,173 of record JAEEVW010000015.1, on the reverse strand, counting down.
CTGACGGTGGTGTTGGCCACTCCGCTCAGTCGCATGGCGATATAGTCGCCCGGCAACATAATCTTATAGATTTTGCTGTACAGCTCAGGTTCGTTCTCCTTCACCCAGGCCAGTTTGGCTGCCGTGAAGTTACCCGGTGAGTTCAGCAGATGACTCAGACACAGGTCACCGCCCAGCTCCTTAAAGGCCTTCTCGCCATAGGGTACGGCACGTGAGTCGCACCAGATAATCGACGGGCGCAGCGCCTTCAGGTTTTTATCTACACACACCAGACCATGCATCTGATAAGAGATACCGATGGCCTTGATTTCCTCACCGGTGGCTCCAGCCTCCTTCATGATTTTCTGAAGACTCAGCTTCGCATTGTCCCACCACATCTGCGGGTCCTGCTCAGCCCATCCGGCCTTAACAGCCGTAATCGGAGCCTCCTTCTCGGGGAAGAACGCTGTTGCCACACACTTGCCACTATCGGCATTAACCAATGATGCCTTCACTGAAGAGCTACCGACATCGAATCCTAATAGATATCTGTTTGCCATAATTTGAAGAGTTATATCTAATATTAATACGTTTTACTCTACAAAATTCCCTAAAATACTTTTAAAAAACAAGTTTTTTGCACTTTTTCATCATTTTTTTATCATTTATTGACTACAATTAAAAATATTTTTTTACCTTTGCAACGAAAAGTGTGACAATTCTATTGGCTAAAGAATTATTTCATATATGAAAAAGAAGATACTAATACTTGATGACAAAGAGACCATCGCCAAGGTGCTCTCGATTTATTTGATGAGTGATTATGACGTTCAGTGGCTTCCCGACGGACTACAGGGAGTCAAGTGGCTTCAGGCTGGCAACACCCCAGATCTCATCATTTCCGACATCCGTATGCCGGGCATGCGTGGTGACGATTTTCTGGAGTGGATCAAGCAGAACGAGCTGTTCCGCCACATTCCCGTAATCATGCTGTCCAGCGAAGACTCCACCAGCGAGCGCATCCGTTTGTTGGAAATCGGTGCCGAGGACTACATTGTCAAGCCCTTCAATCCGATGGAGCTGAAGATTCGCGTCAAGAAAATCCTTCCTAATTAATATATAGTATTATACATTATTATATTATATGATAGGTGTTGTATATTTAGGCAACAATCCGAAGACCCAAGAACGTCTGCGGTACATCCCAGGTCAGCTGGTCCGAATGACCACGACCTACAAGGATGCCGCTCAGATATGTACCCCGCACGTCTCTAACGAGCATTTCATCGTCTTCTTCGAACGGAATGTGCGTAGCGAGGACATCACAGCCATCACCTATCTGCGCAAGAAGTGTCATAATGTCTACATCATCCTCATCACCAACAATATGTCGGAAGAGGAACGCAAGCTTTACATGCAGTGTGGCATCAACGACACCATTGTGGCCGAGGCATCTGTCACGGAGCTGAACAAGAAGATTCAGTTTATCTCCGACCGCGAGAACGTCCTTTTCGACGACCAGGCCCCCAAGTACCATATCTTGAAATTCAAGATTCCCGTTTGGAAGCGCCTGTTCGACATTGTCTTCTCTGGTCTGGCCATCATCCTGCTCTCGCCCATCTTTATCATTACGGCTATTGCCATCCGTCTGGAAAGTCCGGGTCCCGTACTCTTTAAGTCCAAGCGTGTGGGTACCAACTACACCATCTTCGACTTCCTGAAGTTCCGCAGCATGTATATCGATGCTGAGGACCGCCTGAAGGAGTTGAGCAAGGAGCATAACCAGTATGCGGAGCACGAGGAAGAGCCGGAGGAGCATAAGACTACAGTGACGGCACCGTTGGGCGAAGAGGCCGAGCAAGACATGCTCGACATGGGCATGGAGTCTATCATGATGATCGACGACGACGAGATCATGCTCGTCGGCGATGACTTCGTGATGGCCGAAAGCGACTATACCAAGAAGAAAGAGGAAGACATCAACAACGCCTTTGTCAAGATCGAGAACGACCCGCGTATCACAAAGGTGGGTCAGTTCATCCGCAAATACAGCATCGACGAGCTTCCTCAGCTCTTCAACATCCTCAAAGGCGACATGTCGATTGTCGGCAACCGTCCTCTCCCACTCTACGAGGCCGAGAAGCTCACTGCCGATGCCAATATCGACCGTTTCATGGCTCCCGCCGGCTTGACAGGTCTCTGGCAGGTCGAAGAGCGCGGCAAGGGTGGCATGATGAGTGCCGAGGAGCGCAAACAACTGGACATCCGTTATGGCCAGACTTACAATTTCGCCCTCGACATGAAGATTATCTTCCGCACACTCACTGCATTTATTCAGAAAGAAAACGTATAAGAAAGGATAGAAAAAAGGAAAGTATGAAAATCAATGTCAATCACATGGTAACCAGGTGCGTAAAGAGGTTTTTGCCTTTTTACCTTTTCACCTTTTTACCTTTAATGGCTGTAGCCCAATATAATAATAGTGGAATCAGCGCTGGCTTCTTCGACTCCAGTGAGGAAAGCACCATTAATTTCTCGAATTTTCACCTCCCCCCGTTGGCGGTACTTTTCGAGAATGCCAAACAGAGTCCTCGTATTCTCACTTTGGAAAAAGCCCATGAATTAGCCGTAGCTGAAGTGGCCAAACAGAAGCGTCATATATTTTCTTATGTACACGGTCATGCTAGCTATAGCTATGGTAAGACCGACATGTGGGGACAAAACTCGAGTTCTTATAACTTAGTCCTCCAACAATATCAAGGTAGTGAGCAAAGCTATTGGAATGTGGGAGTTAATTTGGCGGTTCCCTTGGAAGACATTCTGGACTTGACGGCTGCAGTGAAGCGCAAAAGAATAGAAGCAGACATGGCTATGTATAACAAAGACCAAGCTTATGAAGATTTAAAAAGAGAAATAGCTACTCTGTTTATTAAAATTACCAATCAATTAGTTACCTTAAAAACTGCTGGTGAGTCTGCCGCCATCTATCAAGGAGCTGGTGCTTTGAATATGGAAGATTTTCACCAAGGGAATATGGATATTGAAAGTTTTGCATGGGTTAAAGAGCATGAATTGGGAGTTGTAAGTTCATACCAAAACATGCAAACGGCAATAACTACCGACATTATCACTTTAGAGTTATTATCTCATACTCCAATCCTAACCAATACGACTACAGAAATCACCTTGGATAGTGGCAATCAAAAGACGGAGAAGCAGATTCGCAAGGAAAACAAGGCAATTGACAAGCAGATTCGCAAAACGGCCGCTGCTGAAGAGAAAAGATACGCTGAAATGGAAAAAGCTGAACAGAAAGCCCAGGAAAAGGCTGAAAAGTTAGCTAAGAAAGCAGAAAAAAAGAATAAGTAAAACGCAAAAGTCATAACAATATGGATTTATTCAGATACATCGTCCGTTTCTTATACAAAATTCGTTGGTATTTGGTCATTTTACCGATGATCGCTTTGATTGTGGCATGGTTTATGACTCGCCACATGGAGCGTGTCTACGACACCAACACGACCATTTATACAGGTATGATTACGGCCTATAATTTGGAAGGTGGCGTAGGAACGGCTGGTGGTAATTCCCAAACGAATATCAAAAATTTGATTTTGATTATCACTACTGACAACACCATTCACGAAGTGGCATTGCGTTTGTTTGGCCGTTGTATGATGTATGGCAATGCCAACAAAGACAATAATTATATCTCAGCCGAACATTTCCGTCAGTTAAGCGCTATGGTGCCAGCTGATGTAAAAGCGTTGATTAATCACAACAACGAATCTCAAACCTATGCCAATTTAAAAGCGTACGAAAAGCCCAACCAAGGCAATTTCCTCTTTGGTTTATTAAATTATCACCCCTATTTCGGTATTGACAATATAACTGCCAAACTAAAAGTTCTACAAATGAACGGAACTGATATTATTGATATCGGTTATTCAGCCAATGATGCAGGTATTGCTTATAACACATTGGACATTCTCAACGAGGTTTTTGCCCGTCAATATCAGCAACTACGCTTTGGTGAAACCAGCAATGTGATTAAGTTTTTTGAAAAAGAGGTCGCTCGTCTCTATCGTATTTTGTCCAACGCAGAAGATGATCTGATTCGCTACAACATATCCAAGAAGATTATTAACTATGGCGAACAAACAAAAGCATTAACAGGATTGGAAGCTCAACAACAGAATTTCCGTAACGACCAGTTGATGAATTATACAACATCAAAAGCATTATTAGATTATTTGGAACGTCAGTTAGGTAATCGTGCTCAAGTGATTCGTGCCAATCAAGAATTTACAAATCAGGTTAAAGATATCTCTCGTATTCAGTCTCGCATTTCAAACCTTCGTTTAATGAGTAGTGAAGGCGGTGGTCGTGATACGGAGTCCCAAGAAGAATTAGCAAAAGCACAACGAGATTTACAAGCAGCGACTGGACGTGTTACTGAATTGACCAAAGACATTGAAGCTTCTACATATAGTACAGAAACTGGTGTTAAAGCGAACAGCTTGCTCAGTAGGTGGTTAGAACAATTGCTTATATTAGAAAAAACTAAGGCAGAAATGACTGCAACGGATATTATGAAGCAAAATTTGGACCGCCAATATCTTTTCTACGCTCCAATCGGCGCCACCTTAGATCGTAAGGCTCGTCATATAGGCTTTATTGAGGGGAACTATATGGAAATGTTGAGAGCGCTCAATGCTGCCCGTCTTCGTCAGCGTAACTTGCAGATGTCAACGGCTGCTTTGCGCGTATTGAATCCGCCCATGTTCCCATTGAATGCTCAGCCCACTAACCGTATGATGATTTTATTAGGTGCCTTCCTATTGACCTTTATGTTGACAGCCCTTTGGTTCTTCATCATCGAATTGCTCGACCGTACGTTGCGTGACCGCATGCGTTCCGAGCATATCACGAAGGTTCCAGTCATGGGCTGTTATCCCAAGGAAAGCAATCTACGCTACCGCCGATTCAACAAGACAATTGGTGACATGGCGATGAAACAGCTCAGCAAGGCCCTCCTCCCCCATTTCCAGGAAGGCCAGCAGAATGTACTCAATCTGATATCTACCGACTCAGGCAATGGCAAGAGCTACCTAGCTCAGGAATTGGAAAATTATTGGATATCCATTGGCTTACAGGTCCGCCGTCTCACCTACGATGAGGACTTCTTGGCAGAAGACAGCCGCTTTATCTTGGCCAAAGGAATTAAGGACTTATGCCCAGATATTCTGCCCGATGAGATTGCTATTATTGAATATCCAAATCTAAACGAGAACTCCATCTCGCCTGCTCTGCTCAATATGGGCACCGTGAATATGATGGTAACCCGTGCCAATCGTACCTGGAAAGATGTTGACCAAAAGGCACTCAAAGAAGTTCAATCGATGTTGGACGAGAGCCACAAGGATTCACTCTTTATGTATCTCACCGAAGCCAGCCGCTATGCAGTGGAAGAGTTTGTGGGTCAATTGCCGCCTTACACAAGGTTCAACAATTTTGTCTATCGCATATCACAATTAGGTCTGACTGCTACAGAAAACGAACACGGAAAATAATGGCAAGTACAGCGTTTAAGACTTTTGCGCAAGAAAACGGAGGAAGAGTATTGCTACTCTTTCTCTTGTTTTCGGTAGCTCTTTACCAACTAATTACAGCTGGAATTTCTGGTTTGGCGCTTGTCTGTTTAATACCCGCACTTATTATATTTGTATACGTAGCATTCAAGTATCGAATGTTTGTATTTTGGATACTTTGTATCACCAACTATTTTATTTTCTTCAGAGAACTTCCTTTACCACCACTTCCTCAGTCTATCTATAATGAACTACTTGAAATTATCTTGTTAGCAATTGCCATTATTGATGTGAAAGACACTCAATTCGAAAGAATCGGTAATTTTATGTTTTTCACCCTTATTATATGGTGTGGCTTTTGTACATTAGAAATTCTTAATGATACTAGTGGCATGGGGATACAATGGGCATCATGGTATGCTGGAGCACGAAAAATAGGATTCCAAGTCATGTATGCTTTTTTGGTATTCTCCTTATACATAACAACACCAAAAATCCTTTCGAAATACATAATTCTATGGGGAGGATTAACTTTATTTGCCGTAGCATGGCTTTGGAAACAAAAAACATTTGGTTTTACCATTGAAGAAAATATTTTTCTTGAACGACATAGAAGCACACATATTCTCCAAGGAGGAACACTCATCAGATACTTTTCCATTTACAGTGATGCAGCAGCTTTTGGTATTGGAATGGCATCTACGGCTGTTGCTTTTTTAATTTTTGCTTTGACATCTAAAATATGGAAGTATAAACTTTTCTTTGGAGTAGTTGGCTTGTTAAGTGTTTGGGCTATGTTCCCTTCTGGAACGCGAACGGCAATGGCCTGTTTGTTTGCCGGCATTTTTGTATATGTCTTTCTATCTAAATCCGTAAAATTAGCTGTACCAGTAATACTTTTTTCCATTTTTGCCTATATTTTTCTTGCCTTTACTACCATTGGCAATGAAAATGGACAAATACGAAGAATGAGAACGACTTTTGACAGAAGCGATGCGTCTGCCAACGTTCGTACCATTAACCAAGAAGCAATGAGAAAATATTTGCAAGATGCTCCTTGGGGGATGGGCATTGGCAACACATTTGAGAATGTACCAGCTAATAATAAATTTCGTAAACTATCAACCATCCCGCCAGATTCCGAATATGTATGGATATGGGTTCATACAGGAATTATTGGAATCACGATCTTTCTTATCACAACTTTTTTAATGTTTGTTGGAGCATGTTGGATTGTAATGTTTCGAATTAAGAGCCCTTCTCTACAAGGAATCGGAGCTGGCTTCTGCTGTGCATTTGTTTCAATCCAATTAGGAGGATATGGTAATCAAATTCTAATGCAATTCCCTAATTGTTTTCTATATTACGGAGGGCTAAGCATCGTTTATATTTTACCTTTTATGGAAAAAGAATGGATTGAATGGGAATCTAAGGAACTCACTATACAAGAAGAAAAGAAACGACTGAAGTTAGAGAAAAAGCGTCAATCAAGAGTTTAACGAATTGAAAATTGAAAGTTGAAAATTGAAAATTCTTTAACCTAAAGTTATAAAGTGTGGCCTTGCAATGAACATTGGGAAGATATTATCGATAATAACAATCAATTACAATGGATTGAAAGACACCTGTGAATTGATAGACACATTACCTTTAGAGGATGAAACCATAGAGGTAATTGTGGTAGATAATGCCTCAAAAGAAGACGAAGCCACCCAGATAGAGCTACGCTACCCCCAAGTCAAGGTTATCCGCTCCAAAGAAAACCTCGGTTTTGCTGGCGGCAACAACCTCGGCATCCAAGCCGCCCACGGCAAATATCTCTTCTTTCTGAATAATGACACTCTCCTCAGCCATCAGCCATCAGCCATCAGCCATCTTATCAATCGACTGGAAAGTTCTCCAAAAATAGGCATGGTAAGCCCCAAAATTAAATTCTCCTGGGGTGATAATCCTATTCAATATGCTGGCTACACTCCTTTGTCGAAGATTACCCTTCGCAATCATTCCATTGGATTTGGAGAGGCCGATAGTGGCCAATACGATACAGCGCACCCCACTCCCTATGCCCACGGCGCAGCCATGATGATAAAACGGGAGATGATTGACAAAGCTGGTCTGATGCCCGAATGCTATTTCCTCTATTATGAGGAATTAGACTGGTCCATGATAATTCGCCGTGCTGGCTATGTCATCTGGTACGAACCCACTTGCACCATTTATCATAAGGAAAGCCAGACTACTGGTCAAAGCAGTCCGCTTCGGACTTACTACATCACCCGTAACCGGCTCTTATTTGCTAAACGCAATATCAACAGCCCCCAACAGTATTTAACCTATCTTTACTTGACTGGCATCGTTGCTCTTCGTGACATGATCAAATATACTCTCCAGCGCCGCCCCGACCTGGCCCAAGCCACCCTCAAAGGCATCTGCGATTTCATATTCACTCAACACTCAACACTCAACACTCAACACTCTATATTATGACTCTCTGGGACATATTCACATATATCGACTGGATCCTATTTATCTGGGTTACTCTAACAGTATTATATTTAGGTGTATTCGCTATAACATCACTTTTTGCTAGACATAGTGAAACACCCAAAGCAAAAACAATGAATCGATTCATTGTATTGATTCCAACTTATCATAACGGGAAGAGTGTCATGATGACCATCAACTCCATATTGGGCCAGTCCTATCCCATGCGGCAATTTGACGTGACTGTCATTGCTGACCATGAAGAAGAAATGACTTTATTCCATCTCGCCCAGCAGCCTATTACCCTGCTAACGCCAAACTTTGATAAGAGTTCCCGTATCAAATCTCTCCAATTAGCCATCAACAATCTGCCTCAATTTAAAATTTATGATGTAGCAGTTATCTTAGAAGCAGGCGATGTGGTAGAACCAGAATTCCTTACCCAAATCAATGATGCTTATGAGTCTGCTGGAACCAAGGCCATTCAGACACACAAACTGTCACTCAATCGAGATACGGTAACCGCTCGTCTCAGTGCAGTATTTGAAGAGATCAACAATTCTATCTTCCGCCGCGGTCATATCAGCGTGGGGCTTCCGACTTCCATGCAAAGCTCAGGTAATGCCTTCGAATTCAACTGGTTGAAAGACTATTTACAATATGCGAAGCCTTATTGGACGGATAAGGAACTGGAAGCAGTATTAACACGTCAGCATATTTATATAGACTATTTTGATAACATCTATGTATATGGAGAGAAATCACGTGAGGCTGACGACTTCAACCGTCAGCATCGTGGATGGATTTGGGCACAATTTAAAACATTTCTCCGCAATGCCCGTTATCTCCCTGCCGCTATCATGAATCGTCATTATTATCTATTAGACAAACTCTTACAGTGGATGCTGATTCCACGTATGATTATGATGCTATTTATTATGGCTATGAGCCTCATCATACCCTTCATTTATATGTCTGCCGCCCTGAAGTGGTGGGCTTTGTTCGCCATTGTAGTGCTGATTTTTGCCATTGCCACGCCCAATTATCTGGTTGATGAAAAGTGGGATCGCACTTTCTTCTTGGTTCCGGTTGTTCTATTAAGCCCTATACTTAATAAATTCTCCTTAGGAAGGAAACTCCTTAGTAAGATTAACCTACATAAATAAGTCTGCACTATGATTTGGCAAATCATTCATATCATCGATATAGCGCTTTGGTTGTTCATGGCTGCATCAACAGTCTATATTCTGTTCTTTGCATTGGTATCAATCCTTTGGAAAAAGCGAGTTTCCAGACTGACCAGTTATCTGACAGGACAGGTTTTGGCTATGCGTAAGAAGGATTTTTTCTCCTACCTAATTCTCTACCCTGCCTATAACGAAGACCGGGTGATTGTCAATTCGGTCCAGAAATTCCTAGAACAATATTATCCTTATAGTTGTTTCCATGTGGCAGTCATCTCCGACCACATGCAACCTGAGACCAACCATAAGCTGAGTGAGCTCCCCATCACCCTACTCCAACCCGTCTTTGAAAAGAGTAGTAAGGCTAAAGCCATGCAGTATGCCATGGATCAGATCAAAGACGATTATGATTTCATTGTCATTCTCGATGCCGACAACGTGGTAGAGCCTCACTTCTTGGAGCAGTTGAATACTGAATGCGCCAAAGGCTACAAGGCTATCCAATGCCACCGTTGTGCAAAAAACAGTAACAATGATGTAGCCGTATTGGATGGTATCAGCGAAGAAATTAACAACACTATTTTCCGCAAAGCCCATAATCGCCTGGGGCTATCGTCTGCTCTGATTGGTTCTGGCATGTGTTTCGATTATGAATTATTCAAGGAAAATGTTTTTAAATTATCTTCTGTCGGAGAAGACAAAGAATTGGAAGCACATCTTTTGCTTCAGAAGGTTTTTATTAAGTATGAACCTGACATTCATGTTTTTGATGAGAAAGTATCCAACAAAGACAATTTTCAGAAACAACGCCTTCGTTGGATGACTGCTCAGATTCAAAGCCTTTTCATGCAACTTCCCCATCTGCCCTATGCTATTAGGACAGGAAATATCGATTACATCAACAAGACCATACAACAAGCACTGATACCTCGCTCCATGTTGGTGGTGGGCGCTTTCGTTGTATGTATTTTCATAACATTTTTTTCACTCATTTTTTCACTCAATTGGTATATTAAATGGTGGTGTTTGTTCTTTGCCGTCTGTGCTTCCCTATATTTGGCAATACCCAAGCAGCTCCGCAGTCATACTGTCTTTGGAAAGATGTTGTCTGTACCCACACTCGTTTGGAGAATGTTTCAAAATATTCCCAAGATTAATCGCAAGGACACAGATTTTATTCATACTTCACATGACAAATAACCCATGGGAGAGAGAGTACATAAAAGCATTTTAAATGCGGAAGTAAATATTATCTTTTACTTCCTTTCCCTCTTCTTTACTTTTTTTTCACGTAAAATTTTTTTAGACTGCCTCGGTGCTGAATTTATAGGTCTCACAGGTACACTAGGCAATATTCTAGGCTATTTAAACTTATCGGAATTAGGTATTTCTGCCTGTATTTCTTACTTTCTATTTAAGCCTATTCAGACAAACAATCATGAAGAAATAAATAAAATTCTTTCACTGCTAGGTTATTTATATAATTGGATTGGAGGTATTATTCTTGGTAGTGCTTTTGTTATAAGTCTCTTCTTTCCACTTATTTTCTCAGAAGACTCCCTCAATTATGGTATTATTTATTTTGCATTTTACGCTTTTTTAGGCTCCTCTCTAATTGGCTACTTTATTAACTACAGACAAATTTTACTTAGCGCTGACCAAAAGAACTATTTGGTCACTTTAATTTACCAATCTGCCAATTTGATTAAGTTAAGCCTCCAAATATTCTTGGCCTATCAATATAAGAACTTGTATATCTGGGTTGCTATAGAATTTATATTTAGCATCATAGGATGTATCATTCTTAATAGGAAAATCAATAAGGAATATCCATGGCTGAGGGTAAACAAAAAACAAGGTAGACATCTCCTCAAACAATATCCAGAAGTTATTTCTAAAACCAAACAAGTCTTTATCCATAAGATAAAGGATTTCGTTTTAGTTAATAGCGATGAATTGTTCATTTTTATGTTTGTATCCCTCAAGATGGTTGCTTACTACGGCAATTATATGATGATTATCTTTAAAATTATTTCTCTTTTTTCTGCACTAACAGGAAGTGTTGGAGCTAGCGTAGGAAATCTTGTGGCAGAAGGTGACAAGACTAAAATGATAAAAGTATTTTGGGAATATACAACCATTCAACATACTATTGCAACAACCATTTGCTTTTCATTGTACTGTTTTCTTGAACCATTCATTGCTCATTGGTTAGGTGCCGATTATATTCTTGATAATCGAATACTCATTTTATTAATCATATTTGTATATATATCAAATTCTCGAAATTCAATTGATAGTTTCAATTATGCATATGGTCTATATTCTGATGTATGGTCTGCATGGGCTGAATTAATTATTAATGTAAGCGTAACTATTGTCTGTGGTATGAAATGGGGAATAATTGGCATCCTTTTAGGTAAATTATTTAGCCTTATTCCTATCATCGTCATTTGGAAACCTTGTTTCTTATTTCATTCAGGTTTTAAGATTTCCATTATGTTGTATTGGAAAGGAGTTTTTAAGAATTACCTTATTTCATTATTCTCATTTACTGCAGCCTATTATACACTCCAAATCATCAATATAAATCCATATGACAGTTTCTTTGAATTAATAAAATATGCCTCAATCGGAATGGCATTTTTCTTAACATATGATCTATCTACAACCATTTTGTTTGCAAATGGGGCTAAAGATAGTCTCCGAAGAATAATTAACATCTATAAGAAATGAAATATACTATCATTACTATCAATTATAACAACAAGGATGGGCTAAGACAGACTATCAAGAGTGTAATAGAGCAAAGTTTCAAAGGCTTTGAGTTTATTATTATAGATGGCGGTTCAACAGATGGAAGTCTTGATGTCTTGAAAGAATATAATAAAAAAATAACCTATTGGATTTCTGAACCAGACAATGGGGTTTATAATGCCATGAATAAAGGCATAGCAAAAGCTCATGGTGATTATATTAACTTCATGAATTCCGGGGATTGCTTTTATGACAGAAATGTCCTTGCAAATATTACTGAGCAGCATTTATCTGAAGATTTGATTGTAGGTAGAGACTACCATTACAATGCCGAAACAAAAAAAGGATTTGCAACTATCCTGCCCCCTCGTTTATCTATGCTTACATTCATTCATCATACCTTACCCCACCAAAGCAGTTTCTTCAAAAGAGAATTGTTTGATCACAATTTGTATGACGAGAAACTTCAAATTGTTGCAGACTTAAAATTCTATATTAACCAAATTTGTGTGAAAGGATGCAGTGTGAAACTTATAGACATAATTGTTTGTAGAAGAGAACCTGATGGAATTAGTTGGACTTATAATGATAAGCGTATGCAGGAACATAGTAGAGTGATACAAGAAATATTACCATCTGGTGCTATTAAAGACTATGAAACATTATATATGTTGGACAAAGAAACGATGTATAAACTCATGCATCTAATTGAAAATGGCAAAAGCAGAAAGTGGCTCACATATTTTATTAAATTTTTAAATCGCCTAACAAAATAAAAGCATATGAAACGAATCGTTGTCCTTTTTCCTTATTTTGGCACATTACCTCAACAATATGGTATATGGAGAGCTTCTGCACTTAAAAATCCGACCATTGATTTTGTTTTCTTTACGGATTGTGATGTAGAAAGTGCTCATAATATCATTGTCCACAAAATGCAATTTGAGGACTTCAAGAAAATGATACAAGATGCTTTTGATTTTCACATTGTGCTTGATCGTCCCTATAAGATTTGTGAATATCGTCCTGCTTTTGCATACGCTTTACCACAATTTGTTGAAGGATATGACTTTTGGGGATGGGGCGACTTAGATGTAGTCTATGGCGACATCCGCCATTTCATTACAGATGAAATTCTCTCACAGTATAAAATGATTTCCGGATGGGGACACTTCTCTCTATATCATAACGATAATGATACAAATACCTATTTCATGAAAAGAGTCTCTGGTTATCAAGACTATAAAGAAGCTTTTACTAAACACGAATCCACATTCTTTGACGAATTTTACCACAAAGGTTTTGGAGACAAATGGCGGGATTGCCTTCCTGATGATTGTTGGTTAGACTGGCCATTTGACAATGTTTCAAGACCCAAAGAGGCTTATCACTTTAACAGCCTTAACCGAGGTTGGAAACAGGTCATTTTTGAGCATATTGGCAACAAGTTATATATGTTACGATTCATCAATGGAAAATTAGAAAAGAGAGAATCACTCTATGCCCATTTCCAGCATCGTGGATTCATGAAGGACAAAGTCACTGATTATGATCATTTTCTCGTAACTCCCAACACTATCATCGACTATCCTAAGAGTTTTATAAATCTCCGATTACGTTTTTTATGCCGAAAGCGGACTTTGATGACTATCTATCATCAGTTTCATGACTACATTATTTGGCGTCTTCATCTTACACATTATAAATAAAAACGATGGAACAACGTTTAAACCATATCGACATAGCCAAAGGAATCGGTATCATCTTAGTGGTATTTAGCCATACAGATTATTCCGATATAGTTCACTATACATTGGCATTTTATGTTCCTATATTCTTTTTCTGTTCTGGCTATACAACCTCTATTCCAACAAACACCTCATTCAAAGAAAATTTCATTAAACACGCCATCAAATTACTAAAACCATATTTATTCTTCACAATCATCTTATTATTATTATTTAGGCAGTTTTATCTGCAAGGGCTTGTTGGTATTTTTTATTCACGTTATTGCCTATACCCCTTTGGTTCACCAGATATTTACCGTTTTTTTATCAATGGTAACTATCCTTTATGGTTTCTTACCTGTATGACAATCGCATTCTTTCTTTTTTATCTCATCATATATCAACCCAAATACCAATACTATATTGGTGTTTCATATTTAGCCATTTCAGTTCTGTTAAGCTATTTACCGATTTTACTTCCATGGAGCATTGACACTGCATTTTTAATGGCTCTTTTCATGTATATCGGTATGCAAATGAGACAAAGGCTACCCGATTTGTTTTCAGTAAAAATTCATCCTCTCATCATTCTATCTGCGATTATATATATATTATCCATTCCCTTTTGTAGCAATATCAACCTGTCTGTGCGTGAATATGGTTCTTCTCTAATTACATTTACTATAGCAGGTATCTCTGGCTGTTTGATTACCATCTATATAGCCCGCCTGATAGAACAATGTCCACTACGCGTCATATTCCAACAAATAGGGAAACACTCTCTGACTATTTTTTGCATTGAGATTCCTTTCATTTTACTTGGAAGGGCTATAGCAGATTATTTGTTTATAGATTATTCTGCCAATCAAACGACCCAAATTGCAACAGCCATTATTGAAACTATAATAGCTTTAAGCGGTGGCTATCTTCTCTCTGTCCTACTTCAGGAGAACGAACATATTAGGAAACTCATTTTCTAAAAACAAAACCATTATATTATAATAATCTATGAATCCTAAAGTATCTATATTAATTCCTGTTTATAAAGCAGAGAAATTTTTTGTCCAATGCCTTCATTCTGTCTTCACTCAGACTTATGAAAACATCGAATATGTGTTTGTAAATGATGCAACCCCCGATAGTAGCATGGATATTCTTCAGCAAATAGTTAAGACGTATCCACAGCGTCAAAAACAGGTTGTCATTATTGAAAACGAGAGAAATCGTGGTGTCGCATACACTCGCAATGTATTATTAAACAACGCCTCTGGTGATTTCATTTACTATGTGGACAGTGATGATTTTATTGAACCAGATACTATAGAAACGCTTGTAACTACGGCGACTATAGAAAAAGCAGATATCGTACGCTGTAACTATTTTGAATATGTTAATGGTATCTCCACGCCCGTGTTACGAAATACTGAGCCCGACAAGGACGGGTTAATTGGCCAGTGTATGCGTGGTAAAAATAAGATGAATGCCATGTGGCTACTATTGATACGCCGCCAATTGTTTGCGACCCACCATCTTGCCTTTGTGAACGACATTAATGGCCCAGAAGATATAATGATGACTATCAAATTGTTCTGCTCAACTAACAATGTGGCAGAAACACCAAAGCCACTCTATCATTATCGACTTGACAATAGTACAAGCATTACACACAATGAGTTGTCATTCCGCAACCATTTTCTCTTAGCTGTAGAACAAATTGTTACCTTCCTTAAAGAAAAAGGTGTTTATGAAAAATACTACGATCAGGCTCTGCAGCTGATGTTCACCAGCAAACAGCATTTTCTAATCAACAAAAGAATACGCAACATCGATAAATATATCAACACCTTTCCCGAGTCAAGTCACTGCTACCGACAATACAACTATAGCATGAAGCAGCAATTGCTTTTCTTCCTTGCCGAACACCGCATGTCTACCATTTTGAAAATCATAAATAAACTTATATAAATATGGTAAGCGTTTCCATTATTATCCCCATTTACAACGTAGAACCGTACATCACGAACTGTTTGCATAGCATTATATCGCAAACATATACAGGCACCATGGAATGTTTGTTGGTAGACGATTGTGGACAGGATAACAGTATCGGAATAGCTGAAGCCATTATTAAAAGTTACCACGGTCCCATCCATTTTCGTATCATTCATCACAAGCATAACCGAGGACTCTCGGCTGCGAGAAACACTGGTATGAGAGAAGCGACAGGCGAATACATCTGCTTCGCAGATAGCGACGACATGCTGACTACTGATGGTATAGAAAAACTGGTCAAAGCACTCAATAGTAGCCAATACGACATTGTTGTTGGTAATACCCAAACCATAGGCAATCATGACCTTCACGAATTTCTCCGTATGAAACTTGACGATGGTACTGTGCTGCATGACAGCGATATCATCAGCCACTATAAGAGCCATTGGAACATGCTTGTACCAAGTAAGCTATACAATAAATCCTACCTATTCCAACAGCAATTGTTTTTCAAGGAAGGCCTTATCCATGAAGACGAGCTATGGAGCTTTGAAATTGCCTGCACAGCTAGAACTCTCAAAGCCATACAGCATACCATATATCTATATTATTTAAGAGAGAAAAGTATTACTGCGACCACGAATAAAGACTTGAGAAAGAAAATTGATGCAAAGTTAACAATAGTTGGAGAGATGACACAATTCTTGAAAAAGCGAAAGATATTCTCACCAGAAGCGTATGCTATTATTCAGAAATTTACTGAAGAGATCTTGCACTACGAAAAAAGAAATCGTTTGGGATTTCGAAAAGCATATCTACAACTTCGTAAGACCACAAGTTTCACTTGGCTTTACCGCATACGCGCAAAGAAGGGTAATATAAGAGGATGCATCCAAGAGCTTCATTACTATATGCCATCCACAATAGGGGAGCGATACAAATACTGGCGAATTACAAGATAAACAATAATCTTATCACTAATTATCGAGATATATGAAAAAAGTTCTATTATTTACAATTCCTATGTCCATATGCAACTTTCGCTGTCATTACTGCTATTTGGCCCAACGCGATAAGCACTATGAGGGTATTCAACCTCAAATGAAATACACTCCTAAACAGGTTGCCTTAGCTATGAGCCAAAATCGTATAGGCGGACCATGTTTTATGAACTTTTGTGCTGATGGCGAAACACTGCTCACTAAAGATATTGACCTATATATAAAGGCACTTGTAGAAGAAGGACACTACGCAGAAATAGTTACCAACCTCACAGTTAATAATATGCTATGGAAGATTCTCGCATGGGAAAAGGAATTGTTACAACGTGTGGAATTCAAGTGTTCTTTCCACTATCTTGAACTGAAGAAAAAAGGATTGTTACAACGCTTTGCCGATAATGTTAAAAAAGTGTGGGACTGCGGTGCATCTGCCAACATTGAAATTACACCAACTGACGAATTGATACCCTACATAGAGGAAGTGAAAGAATTCTCGATGAAGAACTTCGGGGCATTACCACATCTTTCTATCGCAAGAGATGACAAGACGCAGGGCATTGATTATCTTACAGAGCTAAACATGGAGGAATACGATAAAATCTGGGGACAATTTAATTCGGAATTTTGGAATTTTAAGAAGAAGCTATTCGGTGTAAAACGGACAGAGTTTTGTTACGCGGGTGCTTGGAGTTACTTTATCGACCTATCAACAGGCAGTTGCCGTCAATGCTACTGCGGCACAAAGTTAGGTGACGTGTTTGCCCATCCTGAAGAGCCACTACCATCAATGCCTATCGGACGATGTCAAGTGGCCCATTGCTATAACGGGCATGCGTTACTTAGTGCAGGACTAATACCTCAAATGAGGACTCCTGGCTATGGTGACATAAGAAATCGTATACGCGAAGATGGTTCGGAATGGTTGCAAGACGAACTAAAAATCTTCTTCAACACAAAATTAATCGATAGCAACAAAGAACTGGGATTTATTGGTCAGTGGCTTTACTTAATGCGCAACCATACCCATAGTTTACAAGAACGTATTTTTAACAAACTGTCAAATCTCAGATGAATTCAATAGAAAAAGCCAAACAACTACAACAGCTGCTAAAACAGAAGCTGCTACAACTTATTGACCAGGACTACGTATTATATGGGCTTCCTTATTACTCAAACATCGGCGACACGCTAATATGGGAAGGGACGATAGAGTTATTGACAAAATCTCCATACAAATGCAGGAGCGTTTGCGGATGGAGTGACTACCCACAGAAGAAACTACCAAAAGAACTTACCATATTAATTGAAGGTGGTGGCTACTTCGGAAATGTTTGGCGCCACGGCTGGGAGTTTGTGCTCAATGAATTGAGTTTAAATAAGAATAACAAAATTATCATTATGCCAAACACCATTTGGTATAATGACCCAAAAGTATTAGAAAAGGACCAACTCTTACTCTCACAGATGCCCAACCTCACCATCTGCGCCAGAGATAAGCGGTCGTATGACTTTGCCTTCCAGCATTTCAATAATAACGTTTGCCTGCTGCCAGATTTAGCCTTTTGTATGAACATGGACTATTTATCGAAATGGGAAAAACCTGTCATTCGGAATTGTCTATTCTTAAAAAGAGGAGACAAAGAATTAGTAAAAAGTGATAACTTCGAATTCATGTTGCCTGCAAAGATTGATACAAGTGACTGGCCCACTATGCTTTATCCTACTTATACACAAAAAACTGTTGAGAAAATTGCCTATGCATACCGACACCGTTTAGGTGGAAGATTAACGAAGAATGAGATTGCCACGAATCTTTACAACAAAATGTACTATCACATTTACCGTAAAGAGATGAGCAAGCAAGGCATCGAATTTATCAGTAGATATAGAACAATCTATACAACACGGCTTCATGGTATGATTCTTGCAGCTTTACTGGGTAAAGAAACTTACTTTTTTGACAATAGTTATGGGAAAATAAGTGATTTTTATAACACATGGCTTAGTGATACTGACAACATAAACTCAATAACTATCAAATGAAAATAGCTATCCTCACATCGGGAGTATTACCTATTCCTGCCGTTTTGGGCGGAGCAGTTGAAAATCTGGTGGACATGTACCTCGAGTATAATGAACAATACCATCTGCATGAATTGACAATCTATAGTATTTGGCATCCCAACATTGTACAGAATCCTTCCAGCAATAGAAACAGATATGTCTATATAAATGGAAATAGTCTTAAAGCAAAACTTTGGAAGATTGGAAACAGGCTATTATGCCGCAAGTACTATTATCATGAAAGTATAGAATACTATTTACACAAGGCGTTGAATCATATTAATAAAAGCCACTATGACCTTATCGTTGTGGAGAACCGCCCAGGCTATGCCTTGACGCTAAATCAAAAATGCAATACAACCTATGTGTTACACCTACATAACGACTTTATATATCAAGGTGCTAAAAATATTACAGACATCTGCCATACTTTCCAGTGCATTATAAGTGTCAGCGATTATATAACAAATAGGGTGAAAGCCGTTTATGAAAACAAAGAGAAATGTATAACCGTACACAATGCCATTGATATAAAATGTTTTCAGACAGCCCAAGCTTTTAGTCGGCAATTGCTTGGATTGACTAGCAATGACTTTGTTCTAGTCTATAGCGGTCGCTTAATAAAAGAAAAAGGAATACTTTCACTGATCTTTGCCATAAAACAGCTCAACAACATTCCTAACTTAAAATTGCTCATCATTGGTATGAGCAGTTATGGAAAGGACAAACGTTCTACCCCATTCATTGAGCAACTCAAAAAAGAGTCAGAGTCCATAAAGGATAAAGTTATCTATACTGGCTTTGTTGATTATAAACAGGTACCATCTTATCTGAAAATGGCAAATATAGCCATCGTCCCTTCAATGTGGGAAGAACCCTTTGGTCTAACGGTCGTCGAAGCTATGGCAGCGGGCCTACCTCTAATAACGACACGAAGTGGAGGAATTCCAGAAATATGTGAAGGAGTAGCTATGATTGTTGACAGAGAGAATATTGTAGAGAATCTTGCAGCAGCCATACTAGACTTATACGAACATCCAGAGAAATGCAAACAAATGGCAGTAGCAGCACTTGAACGCTCTAAGCTATTCGATAAAGAGACTTATGCCAAGAATTTCTTTGAAGCACTAGAGGGAATATAGTCTAAGAACTCCCCTACTTTGCGCCAAAAAGAGAACAGTCCAAGAAGGGACTGAAACGAAAGAGATTGTTAGTGACCCAGGCAAAAATTGCAGACGTGGGAATAAACGACGAGTATCATCGTAAATCCCCGCATGGCATCAATATAACCGATTCGCTTACTCATTTTGTTTCCAAAACTCTGCAAATTTAATGATTTTTGGAAATAAAAACAATCATATTGTAATATTACTCAAGTCCTCTAGCCAGAAAATGTCTCAGGTGGAGGTGGGTGATACCGTCAGAATCCTGTCTGCCAACCAGTGGAGTCATTGAGATGACGTATTTTGGATAGTTGTCCTTGATGGCTTGCAGATTCCCAAACTCACGCTCACGTGTCGCTTCATCGGCAATGATGTACGATGCCTGAACATACACCCGCTGTCCTTCGGGCTTCTTACACACAAAGTCAATCTCACCAGTCTGGAGTTGACCAACAGTCACCTCATAGCCAAGACGTATCAGGTGGTTGTAGATGATGTTCTCAATCACTTTCTCAATGTCACCCTCACGAGAACCACCAGCCAAGGCATTGCGCAGACCGTTGTCCTCGAAATAGAACTTGTCATTACTCTCAAACAACTTCTTGCCGTGAATGTCGTAACGATTCACTTTGTGAATCAGGAAAGCGTCGCAAAGGAACTTGGTGTAGTTGATGATGACCGTAGAGGTAACACTTTCACCTTGCGACTTCATATACTTGGCGGTGCTATTGGCTGAGATGATCTTACCGGTATTGTCTGCCAGGAAATGCACAAGGTTTTCAAGGAACGGCACGTTGCGAATCTTGTTCCTCATAATCACATCCTTCAATAGCACCGTGTGGTAGACATCCAACTGATATTCTCGCGCATCTTGTTCGTCAAGTCCCATCTTCACCAAGCCAGGCAGACCACCAAACTGGATATACTTAGCAAGAGTCTCGTCAGAATCCTTCAACTGATGGAACTGCATAAACTCCTCGTAGCTCAGTGCTTGGATATAAATTTCCTTATACCTACCACCGATGAGCGTACTCAGGTCGCTGCTCAACATCTTCGAATTCGAACCTGTAACAACTATCTCTATGTCAGACTCTTCATAATAGCTACGCACGCTCTTCTCGAACTCCTCAATATCCTGAATCTCATCAACAAGAATATAGTTTGTCTTTTTTTTGTTGCGACGTTCGTCAATATAAGCATTCAAGTCCTGATAAGTCTTGATGTCGTCAAACTCATGCTTCTCCTTATCGATGAAGATCACATTAGCCCCGGCATCCTTGCTTACCTTGTCCCTGAACAAACGTAGGATGTAGCTTTTGCCTATACGTCGCTGCCCAGTCAGGATAATGATAGTGTCTTTACTGAGGTAGCGCTCAATCTTCTCAAGATAACTTTGTCTTAAAATCGCGTTCATATACCTAATTTTGTTCTATAAAAGAAACTTGTTGACAAAGCTCGTGCAAACCGAATGCAATGGAACTTGATCTAATTGCTGAGGTGCTGCCGAGTTTCGTAGCCTTTTGGCTGCAAAGATAATAATTTTATCTTTTATAAAAGACAAAAACGACTAAAAACTTCATTTTATCCATTATATTTGATAGTTTCTGGTACTCTACACCTAAAAAAGTAAAAAGAAAAAGTAACCATCCGATAAGGAATCTTCTTACCGGATGGTTCATCAGTGGATTCTACGGCTGTAAGTCGGCATACTCCTGAACTACGTTTTTGTAACCGGGGCACTTCTTTGCAGGATTGAGGTCGCGGTGACCGACTATAAATGCGCGGGGGTAACGCTGATGGAGGTCTTCGAGCAACTGTCGCAGGGCAGCCTTCTGTTCAGCCGTTCTTGTGTCGGCGGGTTGACCGCGGATGTCGAGCCCGCCCTCGTAGCAGACGCCTATCGAGTGGGCGTTGTGATTCACGCAGTGGGCGCCGATTTGCCATTCCGGGCGGCCAGCTCAATCTCTCCGTTACGACGGATGACGTAGTGGTAGCCGATGCACTTAAATCCTCGGTCCTTATGCCAATCGTTGATGTCTGCTGCCGATGACGTCTGGTTCGGTCGTACTGCACTGCAGTGAATAACAATCAATGTAATCGTTCTCATTTCATTTTAATTTTGAATGTTGAGTTTTGAATGTTGAATGATTCTCGCTTCGCTGCGATGTTTGAATGTAGAATTCTCAATTATTCATTGAGCAATCGCTGTAGGCGACCATTCCTCATTCCTC
>JAEEVW010000046.1 GCA_016291085.1 Prevotella sp. | reverse complement strand
TCACTCGGGCATACAGCTTGCCCGCCTGCTCACGTTCCGAATCCTCGGCAACTTTTGTCAAATAAAGTTCAATCATACCTTGTGTAATTTTTTGTGGTATTAGAAACTCGTTGGACCAGCTACATCGGGTGGCCCTTCCCGCCTGTTGGAAATTGAGAATTGACAATTGATAATTGAGAATTATGATTACCTCTTCCCTCATTCTTTTATATTGCAAAGTTACGAAAAAAATTCAAAAACACCAAATATTACACCCAAAATAATACCCTAAAAAATGTTAATAAAAATAACCAAAATATCATTCCAAAATACTAACCTCTTATTTCCCAATAACAGCCTCTTATTTCCCAATACTAACCTCTTATTCCTGAATACTTGGCTCTTATTGCCGGCAGTGGAGGGGGGTGGGCGGCCATATTGCAATATTGAATATTGCATTAATTGTTTGAGCAGAGCAAGGAGAACAGGAAAGAGTATAATTAGAATATAATATATTAATAATCAATAACTTAACTAATAATACAACTATAATAATACTACACTTTCACCTCCTTGGCCGAAAAAACTAACGCAATATGCAATATTGCAATATAAGTTTCGAAACATTTGGAAATCTCGAAAACCTTTTGTATCTTTGCACCAAGAAAGACTTAAAACGATATGAAGACAGATAAACAGATGGCTGCGGCTGCCGCGGAATTCGCAGCACGATGGGAAGGCAAGGGCTATGAACGGGGCGAGAGCCAGTTGTTCTGGGCCGACTTGCTGACCAATGTATATGGTGTCGAGAACCTGCCCGGCTTTCTTCGCTATGAAGAACAAGTGGCATCGATGGTAGACTCTACGAACTTCATTGACGTACATATCCCATCGACGAAAGTACTCATAGAACAAAAGTCCATCAATATCGACCTGCGCAAACCCGTGAAGCGTGGCGATGGTTACATCACGCCATTCCTTCAGGCGAAACTCTATATCGTAAACATGCCCCAGAGCCAGCATCCCAAATGGGTGGTGACGTGTAACTTCAAATCGTTTCTGGTCTACGATATGGACCAGCCCAACAGCGAGCCGGAAGAGATTTTGCTGAAAGACCTGGCTACGGAGTACTACCGTCTGAAGTTCCTCGTCGATGCCCAGAGTGAGCACATCTCGAAGGAGATGGAGGTGTCTATGCAGGCAGGCGAAATCGTTGGCAGAATATATGAAGCACTGCTGAAACAATATGACGACAACTCCCCCGAAGCTCTGCGCTGGCTGAACATCCTATGTGTTCGTATCGTGTTCTGTCTTTATGCCGAGGATGCTGGTGTGTTTACAAGAGACCAGTTCCATGACTTCCTCGTTATTTACGAGGCCAAGGATCTTCGCCGTGCTTTGCGCGACCTGTTCGAGGTGCTGAACACTCCCAAGGAAAAACGCAGCAAATACCTGCAAGAGGAACTGGCAGCATTCCCCTATACCAATGGCGGATTGTTTGAAGAAGAAATCGAGATTCCGCAATTTACCGAGGAACTGAAACAAACACTGTTGCAGCATGCCTCACTGGATTTCGACTGGAGCAAGATTTCGCCCACCATCTTCGGTGCCGTCTTTGAGAGTACGCTGAATCCCGAGACCCGTCGCAGCGGTGGTATGCACTACACCTCAATAGAGAATATCCACAAGGTGATAGACCCGCTGTTCCTGAACGACCTGCGACAGGAATTCGACACCATTCTGGAGGAGAAGGTTGAGAAACAGCGTGTTCGTCGCCTTGATGCCTTCCAGGATAAGCTGGCTTCGCTGACTTTTCTCGACCCTGCTTGTGGCAGTGGTAATTTCCTCACCGAGACCTACCTCTCGTTGCGTCGCCTGGAGAACGATGTCATCCGTGCCCGCCACCACGACCAGACTTTCATCGGCTTCGAAGAAGTGAACCCCATCAAGGTTAGCATTCAGCAGTTCTATGGCATTGAGATTAACGACTTCGCAGTTACTACAGCCACTACTGCCCTTTGGATTTCAGAAGCACAGATGCTGGCTGAAACCGAGAAGATTATCCGTCGCGACATTGACTTCCTGCCGCTGAAGCCCTACCATAATATACGTGAAGGCAATGCGCTGAGGATGGAGTGGAATATAATTGAGTGCAAGGATGGAGTGCCGCAATCATTACCGCCTAAAGCATTACCAACATCAGTACCGCAGGCAGGATTTGTTCCAGAGGTTATTAAGAGAGAAGAAATACGGCCTAAAGTTGAATTAGTCACCTATTCAGAAGCCCCTAGAATTCCTGCCTATATGATGTTTTATGACTACATCATCGGTAACCCGCCGTTTATTGGGGCTAATATGATGAATAACGAACAGCGAGCAGATCTCCGTTATATTTTTGGCACAAAATGGAAAAATATAGGAGAGATGGATTATGTTTCAGGCTGGTATAAGAAAGCAGCTGAAATTATGAGGATAAACCATAATACAAGAACAGCCCTTGTGTCTACTAATAGTATATGTCAAGGTGAACAAGTGTCTAACCTTTGGAAACCTATTTACGAGCAATACGGAATTAACATTAACTTTGCTCATCGTACATTCCGATGGGATAGCGAGGCTACGCTCAAAGCTCATGTTCACTGCGTCATAGTTGGATTCGGTTGCGAAGACGATAAATCTTCCAAGGTTATTTTTGATAATGATACAAAACGAGAGGTCAAGAACATTAACGCTTATCTAATGGATGCTCCGAATGTATTCGTTGAGAGTCGTAGCAAACCATTATGTAAAGTCCCCGTTATTCGTAAAGGGAATCAGCCAACTGATGGTGGAAATCTTATTATTGAAGCATCTGATCTTGAAACTTTCCTTGCTCGAGAGCCCAAAGCCGAAAAGTTCATAAAACGGCTTATTGGTTCTAAGGAGTATATAAACAACAAGTCCCGTTATTGCTTATGGTTGAAAGATGCGACGCCTTCAGAACTGAGACAAATGCCTGCTGTATTAGAGCGGATGGAAGGTGTACGTAAAATGCGAGAAGCCAGCAGTGATGCCGCTACACGAAGACTGGCAGATCAACCTCATTTGTTCCGAGAAACTAATAATCCTGAAACGTATATTATTGTACCATCTGTATCCTCTGAACGTAGGCGATATGTGCCGATGGGATTTTTGAAAAATGATACTATCCCTACAAATCTCGTACTAATTATTCCAGAAGCCAAACTATACCACTTTGGCGTTCTCGAATCTAATGTTCACATGGCTTGGATGCGAGCTGTCTGTGGACGTTTAAAGAGCGACTACCGCTATAGTAAAGATGTTGTCTACAACAACTTCCCATGGCCTACACCTACCGACGAGCAGAAGGCAATGATAGAACAAACAGCAAAAGCTATTCTCGATGCCCGTGCCAAATATCCCGACTCATCATTGGCTGACCTCTATGACGAACTTACTATGCCTATAGAACTTCGCAAGGCCCATCAAGAAAACGACCGCGCCGTCATGGCTGCTTACGGCTTCCCCGTCAAGTCCACGTTCACTGAAAGCCAGTGCGTGGCCGAACTATTCAAAATGTATCAAGAACTAACAAAAGAATAATATGCCAATCATTAATTCACATTACGTACCACTTCAGGAACCATATCCTATTATATATTATGGTGGTACCGTTGCCATGCAAACAGGCACGCTTATTGTGGTCTATGGCCCAGGAAATGAGGTGGGAATACGTGGAAGTGTTTTTACTTCACGAATGACCACCAAATCGCATCCTGTAGTTACATACGGAAATAAATATGTTTCGGAACCTCGAAATGAATGGCGACTCAACATGTGGTCTGAGGGAGTTGTATGGGATTATGTTCAATTGAAAGATGTATTTACTTTGTGTTTTACAAAACAAAAGGAAATTAACTATGAAGCAATTGACGTATTGACCACTTCCATTAGACTAAAAGAAGCAGTAAACGGGGCATACAAATTCAGACTATCAACCGTGCTAAAGGATCTTGAAAATATGGGTATTAAGAGGCCCGAACTTTTGTCACAGTTGCTGCCGGCAGCCCCTGCTCATGTATCCATGAATAAAAATTTGGCAAAAGATCTCGTTTGTGTGCGTGGTTTCGGTGCTATGTTCTGTTGTGTACGTCTTGGCGATGACATGGAAGAGATCGTAACAGAAATACGTCGCCAGATAGCTGACTATTTAATGCTGCTTAAACCAAAGGAAATAGAATTAACTTTCACGACAGATGATCCAGAGTGCCAAGATATTGTGGATGCATTAAACAATAAGTCATAAAAGTGACTATGTCCATAAGTCCGGGACTAAAATTAGAAAAGTCACAAAAGCAATACACGCCAGAGATATTAGAGGCGAATGCTTTAGATGCAGGTAGCATTGGTGCTGCTATGCCCTGGCTTGTGCGCCTTAACCATTATGCGGATGAAACCGGCAGCAAGTATTGGAAAACGCGTGTGAAAGAGATTTATGTCGGATATGGATTTGATTTAGGTACAGTCGTTTCGTCTGTAGGCGGTCCGAATAATTTGTTAGGTGAGCGCACACCACCAGAAGGTTTTGAAAAGGATAATGTTATATTTGTCACCAAGGTATACAATAAAGAATTAAATCTGAAAAGACTTTGGAGTTGGACATTAGACAATTTTGTAGACAACATTAACCACAAATATGAGTGGCTGGCTGGGCTGTTGTTTTTTGGTAACCAGCAACTCCTAAGAAAAGAGCTCAATGGTGGAAAGACACCAACAACTATTTATGCCAAACAGATGAGAGACTGGTATGGTCAGGTTTGTGAAATAGATTGTAAAGATGACCAAATCAATGACTACCGCAACGGCTTTATCCTAAAGCCCACTTTTAGCTATACTTCTTTTGTAAATGATTTGACGTACGTCCCCCAAGAGGATTATATGTTGGGCGACCAAACACCAACGGGATTTGCAAACCTCAAAGCCCTTTGTAAAACGCTTGAAACCAAATTCGATTTAAACCATTTTTTATAACCCCCTCGGGGTTTTTCTTGATTTCCCCCTATTTTTGTGTTTTATCCCCTGAGTTACAAAAATAGTTTTTGTACCTTTTATAATGTCCGTATCTTTGCAAAAATTTAAATCGCAAAAGATATGGCAAAGACTAATGACAACACAGCAATGGTGAGCCGTCCGCGCAGGAAGCCGGATAGCTCGGTGAAAGGAAAGTTGAACCGTTGGGACAATTCAGACTATTGTGAATTTGTACCCACGGGCACGCGTGAATCAAATCGTAAGATGCTGAAGCAATTGGGCAACAGCAGCTTCTACAAAAGTGAAGGCGCGAAGGAAAGTTCGTATAGTTTGCACCTTAACGTGGATGCAAAAGATTGCGAAGACCCCGTGGCTGCTCTTCATGAACAGTTTATGGTCTTGACCGCTGAACAGCAGAAACAATTGCCAACGCTGCCAGAAAATCAACAAGGGCGTATGCTATTGGATGACGGCAGAGGGTTGAAGATCTGGCTCGATACGGAGAACAGCAAGGTAAGTATTTTGTCGGAGCTGGATTGTAGTCCCGACATTGACCGTCAGCTGTTGCAGGCTCAGGCCTCGATGAACGTCACACTGGGACGCTATCGCTCGGAAATCGTTAACAACAACAATAATAAAAAATAAGGTATTATGGAAGCTTATAGATTCGTTTTTCAGGACAACATGTACTGGGGCTCGTGCGAACCGTGCACGGCCTCGGTGTTTTCGAACTTGGTACGTAGCGCAGTAGTGAACTGGAAAATCGGTATGCGTCGTGCAGTAAGAGAGGCAGTAGCCAAGGGCCAGAGCCTCGATGCTTTCACCCGTATCAGTGATTTTCAGAAGTGGTGCATCCAACAGGAGTGCCGTCCACGTGCCGGCGAGAAATTCGCCCAGCTAACCACTGCTGCAAAACTGCTGCAATGGGTGGATATGTTAAAGGATTCGCTGCCTGACTATGTGTTTGCTGTACGCGAATTCGGTCTGGTTCCGCGCTTGGATAAGGATGGCAATCCAAAATTGGATGCTGATGGTCAGCCCATCCTATATCGCCGTCGTAAACAAGAGAATATCCTTCACCTCTCTGCACTCTTCATGAGCGACTACGACCATCTGCCTTTTCCTCCACAGGAACTCTACGAACGCACCCGTGTGCCAGGCTATCCTTGGAATACACGATTGGCTCACCTGACGTCCAGTGGCGAAGGACTGCGTCTGGTTAGTGAATGTCTGCCAGGTGCCGGCAACATTGCCGACCAACAATACCTGCAGGCTAAGGAACTGGGCATGCTGCATGTGAAGGGAACGACCGGAAAATTCGTGACAGACAACTCGTGTGTCAATGCTGACAAACTGAGCTTCTGCCCGCGTTTTGAAGATATTTTATACATCGACGAAGATAAACTTTTTAATTTTTAAGTAATTATGGAAGAACAAAAAGATTTGTTTGAAAACGAGTTCGACCGTCAGTACGGCAACTCGTATCGTGAGAGTCAGAGTAGTGCCACCAATCCCGACCACCAGTTGCCCGGCAACTCGGAGGCTGAAAGTGGCAAGTTACAAACCACAGAAGCAGCCAAGGAGCTTGCAGCGCAAGTTAAGCCCAAAGACTTGGAGAACACCAAGGTGTGGGGCTACGACGTGCAGGACATCATCAACGTGATGTTACCCAAGGGAGCCCCCGACGGTTCGCGCCACAAGTTTGCACTGAAGCTGTTCTACGATCTGCTCATCCTCTTGGATGGTGACTATGAGCGTGCCCGTCATGTATTGGAACAACAGAAGTGGGTACAGGACATCATTACCGAGCGTGGCTTGGCTGAGATTGACCGCATCGTGGAAGCTGCCCGTAAGTTGCTGCACAAACGCGAGAGCGAGAACTTCAACGATCCGCAGCCCTCGAAAGAGATGCGTCGTGCCATCAAGGAACTGACTGGTCGCGACTATGGCGTGCTGATTCGTGAGGAACGTGCCAAAGCCACAGGTCAGGCATTGGCAACGCAGACCGACATCCTGCACACCTTGGAACGTATCGGCAAGGAGTTGCAGAAGCTGGCACCTTATTATCCTCTGCTTCAGTTGTTGCTTTGGCGCATCAAACTTAAGTACTATGCTGCGGCATTCTTCGTGGGCGGTTCCTTTGCCATTAATCTTCTGACACGTTGTTGGTATCGTTGGTATGGTAAGCCCGGCAAGCAGTGTCGTCTGAACAGTCTGGTGTTGCTCATCGGACGTATGGGCGGTGGCAAGCAGATTGCCGTCGACTTGTACAAACTGATGATGGAACCTATCAAGAAGTCGGACGCTGCACAGATTGCCGCCCTAAATAACTGGAACAAGGTGAAGGAACAGAACGACGGTGGCGCGAAGAATAAGACACCACGTCCTGCAGGCATCTATCGTGCCTTGCCATCTGAGACAAGTACTGCTGCCCTTCGTGAAGCCGAGGCCAATGCTCATGAAATGGTTGACGGCATTGAACTTGACTTGCACGTCAGCATTTTCGACAGCGAGCTTCAGAACACACTTGCACAGATGAAGAAAAGCCACATGGATGCTTTTCAGACCTACTGGCTGAAGTCGTTCCATAACGAACCTCACGGTGCTTATCTGAAGACCTCGAGTGCTCCTGTGGGAGAGACTGACGTCCACTTTTGTGCCTGCTACACGGGCACCGACGACGCCTTAAAGCAGCTCAACACAGAGCGCAATAATGTAAATGGTCTGATGTCGCGCTTCACCATTGTGCCCAATGCTGACTCGAACTTCGAGATGATGGAGGTGTACGATTACGACGAGGCCGCTCAGAAACGTGATGCCGACATCCTGGAATGGGCGTATAAGCTCAATTCATGTAAGGGTGAAATTCCCTGTCAGTTATTGAGTGACACGTTGCATCAGTGGACGGCACGTCGTATGGCTGACGCTGGCGAAGACCATGACTATGCCCAGGAGGATTTAGTTAAGCGTCCAAACTGGCATTCGGCTAACTTTGCATTGCCATATATCATAACTCGTCATTGGGATAAGATGGTGCAGGATGCTGACGGAATGTGGAAGTGTGGCCCTGACTTCGAGGTAGACAAGACAGATGTACGATTGGCATTGCTCATAGCTAAGGCTCAGCTCGCATTCCAGGAGTTCTATTGTAAGTCGATACTCGAAAAGTATTACGACAACAAGGCTACCGAGCAGGCTTCCAACGTTCATCATCAGCAGCGTACTTTGCTGGCATACCGCCGCTTGCCCAATCCCTTCACCAGCGAGGATGTAAAGCGTGAGTATGGCTACGACAGCGTAGGCTCGGTGTGTAGTCGTCTGAAGCACCTGTGCGACGACGGTCTGGCGAAAAAGATTCGTAAAGGTCCCGACAAAGGTAAGTACCAGAAGATCTTGGAGTAGTTATATTGCATTATTGAATATTGCATATCATTAGTGTCCCGTTAAAATGGGACACTAATGTTTTAAGTTAATAAATCATAGTTTAAAATTTGGAGATTTTGAATAGCAAGAATCAAAAGCGGATATTCATCCTTATGTCCTTATTTATATTTCTCTCAGCCCATAGGCATCTGCGGTTTTAAAGGGTTATACATTATTTAAATGGATGACAACCATCATTTAGCATGAAGATCCTCCTGACGAATTGCGTCAAGTTTCTCTTGGTTCAGGATGCCCTCATCCCACAAACGGTCTGCCTCGGCGTCGAGCTGAGCCTGGAAATGGCGGGTGAGAACCATTTGTATCTCACGAGCATACACCTCGCTGTTATTGAAGGCAAAGAGCTTCAATAAGTGCATCTGGGTTGGATTTAATACAGTTGCTTCCATATGTTTGTTTTTATCTGTTGGCAAGGACGGCGTAGGCCGCTTCTCGCACACTCTGCGTGCAAAGATGCGATTAAGCGAGTGCCAACGAAATTGTTCGATTGGCCGAGCGTGAGCATCTTCGTCGTTTTCGACGACAAAGATACGAACTAAATATGACACTTCCAACTTTTTCCACAACTTTTTCAATCCGCGAATACGATAAAACAAAAAAGATGGCTGAAAATTTGGAAATAATATGACAGGGACCAGTCCCTGGTCATGTAATGTAGACAACTAAGGAGTTGGCGTCGGGGTGCTGAGGACTATTGTCTTGAACCAGTCGTGGAGGTAGCCTTTGTACTGGTTTTGGGAATCGGCTACGAGGAGGAGCACCTGACGGCCGTCGGCCAGGCGGGGACCGAGACAGAGTCCTTCGTAATTGGCAAAGCTGCGACGGGTAAGGTTGATGGAGGTGCGGAATTCGGTAAGCAGCTGCTTTTCCAATTCATCACCGGGCTGATGGGCTGTGGGATTAACCAGATAGAGACGGACACGGACACTGGAGCCGATGCCACTGGAGGTTTTCTGCACCTGGCGTTCGAGAATGACGAGCTGCCCGTTGTCGAGGGCTGCCAAACCGCTGACGCCAAGGGTGCATTTCCCCTCGGGACTCTTGGCACGGAGGGTATCGGTGACGTACCAATACTGATGGAGGGGTTGCAGGTCGTCGGAAAAACTCTGCAGCCGCAAACGGTTGGAAAGTTCGCGCTGGATGTTTGGTTTCGTTCCGTCAGTCTTCAGCGTATTCTCGGTAGTGGTCCAAAACAGGTGGGTAGCGGCATTGTAGGTGAGAGCCTCAAAACCGCGGTTGCTGTAAATACCGGCAAAGACTTCGGGGATGTTGAGCCGTCGTCCGGTGAGTTGTCCGTCGAGGGTGTATTCAATGATCTGTCCGTCGCTCTCGCTACTGACGAATACGGTATTGGTGTGGGGAACATAGCAGATGCCCTCTTCGTCGCGGTTGGGCTGGTGGCTGGTGACAAAACTGTCGGCACGCACCGAAAGGATGTCGCCCGTCAGAGAATCGATCTGAATGGTAAACAAGTGGAAACCCGCACTCTGCGACTTGTCGTCGACGACGGCATAGCGGTCGCCACCGAGCCAGCAGATACCGCTATAATTGCCTGCAGGAACGGTCTTCGGGAAATGGCGCTGCTTGTTGACCACCACCTGTTGGGCATAGGCGTCAAGGGCTACCACGAGCAACAGAACGGAGATCAACCTGCGAAGCATGGGCAGAGGGACTTTTAGAATTGCGTCGTCGCGAGCTATGCGTGGAGTTCAAGCACGAAACGGGTACCCTTGGTGTAGCCGGAATCGAGGTCCAGATCGCCATTCATGCGGAGTGCCATCTGTTTGCAGATAGGCAGTCCGAGACCGTCGCCAGTAGTCAGATCACGAATCTGAAGGAATGGTTTGAACAGGTCGTCTCGCTGCTCCTCAGGGATTCCCGCACCGGTGTCGGACACCAGGAACTGGTGGCTGTGTTGTCCGCGCTTCTTGTATTCAAGGGTAATCTTACCTTCGGCAGGGGTGTACTCTGCAGCATTAGCCAGCAGGTGAGACAGGATGTGGCCCACATATTCGCGGTTCATCGGAACATTCATCTTCGGGGCGTTGACGGTGAGCGTGACGTCACTCTTCACCACGTCGCGAATCTGATCCATCAGGCCCTCGCAGAACTGCTGTACCTGAACATCCTCGAATTCAACAGGCTCAGTGGAGTTCTCGAGTTCGGAGAGTGTCTGGATATGTTCTGAGAAGTCGAGCAGCGCCTGCACTTCAGGCTGTCGGCTGTCAAGTTTGCGGAATGTGGGTTCGAGCTGGGCAGAGATATTGCTGATGAACTTGGCCTTCAGGGCGTTACTCTCGTTAGCCAGCTGGATGTTCTTCTTCTGACGGCGAGTGAGCAGGATGAAGCGCATCAGGATGACGGCTCCTACCACCAGCGCGGCAGCGAGCACACCAGCCAAAATGAGCAAGCCGACGATGATGAGCCAACGGTTGGTCAGCGATCCGTCCTTGTCGGCAATAGAGGCCTCGTTGTCGGCAATCTGCTGCTTCAGTGCCTTGATTTCATCGGCGTGTTTCAACGCATTGGTAGAGTCCTTCCACGCCATGTAGTTGCTATACGACTGAGCTATCATACCGGCAGCGCCCGATTTGCGGGCATTGGCAATCAGCGTCTGGTAGACCTCGTCGACCTTGTCGTACTCCTTGCTGGCTGTCAGCTTGTCGGCCATTTCCTTGAAAACGGCATTACCCTGAGCATTCATGCCGAAGGTGTAGAAATAGATGGCCTTGGTATAAAGCAGATCGTTGGCGGTATCGTCGTCAGAGGCCAATGCAGCATGGTTCTCCAGAATTCTCAGCTGTTCCTTGGCACTCTCCACACGGCGCATCTTGATATACATCTGCAGACGCTCCTTGGTGGTCAGATAGTGGGCAGCAGCCTGCTGTGATGACGAGAGGCTGCTGGCAGCAGTAACCTGATCGGCACGGCGCAACAGGTCGAAAGCTTCCTGATAGAAGTTCTCCTTGTAGTAAAGCGCAGCAGCCTTGGCGGCACACTGTACACCCTGCAGGATTTGGCCCTTGTTGGCGTAGTCGTTGAAAGCATGGATATAGGCTGAGCGCGCCTGGGCAACGTTCTCCTGTGCGTTAATGGATTCTGCACGTTTATGCAGGTCGCTTTTCTGTGCTTCCTGAGCAAAAGCCACTGAACAACAGAAAAGCAGGTTCACGAATAAGAGTGCAATCTTTCTATTCATATCTGATGTCTTTTTATTATCACGCTGCAAAAGTAAGCATTTTTTTCAAATAAAACGTGCAGAAAAAGCAAAAAAATACCTCCCACCCTGCAAAAAGCAAGGTGAGAGGCTGATTTTTTAAGTGCTCGCTTAATAGAACGAGAGTGTTGCTCGCTTAATAGAACTTGAAGTAGTTCTTGGCGTTGTTGTATGAGATGTCCTCGACCATGCGGCCCAGCAACTCGCGATCATCAGGCAGCAATCCCTTCTCAACATCGTTACCCAGCAGGTTGCAGAGGATGCGACGGAAGTATTCGTGACGGGGATAGCTGAGGAACGAACGGCTGTCGGTAAGCATACCCACGAAGCGTGAGAGCAGTCCGAGCACCGAGAGGGCGTTCATCTGACGAATCATGCCATCCATCTGGTCGTTGAACCACCAGCCGGAACCGAACTGGATCTTGCCGGGCTCACCACCCTGGAAGTTACCCAGCATCGTGGCAATCACCTCGTTGGCACAGGGGTTCAGCGTATAAAGAATGGTACGTGTGAGCTTGCCTTCCATGTTAAGCTTGTTCAAGAACTTCGACATAGCCTTGGCGGTGTTGAACTCACCGATGGAGTCGAAACCGGTGTCAGGACCAAGCTGGTTGTACATAGCGGTATTGTTGTCGCGGATGGCACCATAGTGGAACTGCTGAGTCCAACCGGCATCGGCGTCCATTTCGGCCATCACGGTGAGGAAGCAGTTCTTGTACTGGCGAATCTCCATATTAGACAACTGCTGGCCACGCATAGCCTTCTCGAAGATGGTCTCAATCTGAGAGTCGGTATACTCCTCATCGTAGAACTCCTCGATACCGTGGTCAGAGAGCTTGGAGCCCTGAGCCTCGAAGAACTCATGGCGCTTCTTCAGAGCGTCGACCATATCAGCAAACTTGGTGATGGTAACACCGCTCACCTGCTCCAGCTGGTTGACATAAGCACTGAACTCGGGTTTCTCGATGTTCATGGCCTTGTCAGGACGCCAAGCGGGAATCATGATGGGATCGTCGGCAGCCTTGTTGCGGGCATACTCGATGTGGTTATGCAGGTCGTCGACGGGATCGTCAGTGGTGCAGACACACTCAACGTTATAGTGCTTCATCAAGCCGCGGGCACTGAACTCGGGCTGCTTCAGCTTCTCGTTACACTCGTCGAAAATCTCGCGAGCTGTCTTGGGACTCAGCAACTTCTCGATGCCGAAAGCGGTCTTCAGCTCCAGGTGGGTCCAGTGGTACAGCGGATTGCGCAGCGTGTAGGGAACGGTCTCGGCCCACTTCTCGAACTTTTCCCAATCGGTGGTATCCTTACCCGTACAGTAGCGCTCGTCGACACCATTGGTACGCATAGCACGCCACTTATAGTGATCGCCACCCAGCCATAACTCGGTGATGCTCTTGAACTTGTGGTCGTTGGCCACCATCTCGGGAATCAGGTGACAATGGTAGTCGATGATGGGCATCTTAGCCGCATGGTTGTGAAACAGGTCCTGGGCGACCTCGGTCTCCAGCACGAAATTTTTGTCATTAAAAGCTTTCATTTTCTTTATGTATTTGTTTTAAGTGTTTGTCGAATTGTCTGCAAAGTTATCGAAAAGAATCCAAATCTTCGAATAAATCTTCGTTTTTTGAAGAAAAATTAACGTAAACGTTGTCGTTGTTTCTTTGCTGTTTCGAGATTTTTGTTTACCTTTGCCGCCAAATTATCGATACAATGAGCATTAAGGAAATAAGTCGCAGGTGGCTGCTGGCAGGAATGGTCTTGCTGGCGGGCAGTGTCAGCGCCCAAGAACTGCAGGTGAAAATCAACATCAACAGTCAGCAGGTTGAAGGCACAGACAAGAGTGTATTCGAGAATTTGCAGCAAACGCTGCAACAGTGGATGGACGACCGACAGTGGACGGAACTGCAATTCCAGAAGAACGAGCGCATTGTGTGTAATTTCAACATCACCGTCACCAAGTATGACAAGCCCAACAACAGATTCATGTGTACGGCACTGATTCAGGCCAACCGTCCTGTCTACAACTCGGCCTACACCACCACATTATATAATAATAAGGATGCCGACTTCAACTTCGACTTCATGCAGTTCGACCAGTTGAACTTCAACGACGAGGTGATTGACAACCAGCTGACGGCACTGATGGCATACTACGCATACCTGATCATAGGTCTGGACCTTGACTCGTTCTCGCCGCTGGGAGGCACCGACGTGCTACAACGTTGCATGCAACTGACCAACAACGCCCAAGACCTGGGATTCACGGGTTGGAAGGCCTTCGAAACCAGCCGCAACCGCTTTGCCATCATCAACGACTATCTGGACGAGGCCATGAAGCCTTTCCGCCAGCTACAGTACGACTATTATCGTACGGGGCTCGATGAAATGGCGCAAAACGCGGAGCGCGGACGTGCCAACATTACCACCGCACTGGAACAACTGAAGAAGGCCCACGAGGAAAAACCGCTGTCGCTGTTGCCCCAGATATGGACCGACTATAAGCGCGACGAACTGGCCAACATATACAAGGGTAAAGGAACACAAAAAGAAAAAGAGGCCGTCTACGAGCTGCTGTTCAACATCAACGCCTCGCAGAATGATGCCTGGGAAAAGATAAAGCAATGATAAAGCAATTATATATTAAGAATTTTACGCTGATTGACGAGCTGGACATTGATTTGTACCGCGGGTTCTCAGTAATTACCGGCGAAACGGGCGCAGGCAAGAGCATCGTCCTTGGAGCCATAGGACTGCTGCTGGGTCAGCGCGCAGACTCAAAAGCCATCAAGAGTGGGGCCGACAAGTGTGTGATTGAAGCCCACTTCGACCTGTCGAACTATGCGATGAAAGCATTCTTCGAAGAGAACGAAATCGAGTTCGACGCCGAGGATACCATCGTTCGCAGGGAGTTGACGTCGGCAGGAAAAAGCCGTGCGTTTATCAACGATACACCAGTGAGTCTCAGTATGTTAAAAGAATTGGGCGAACAATTGGTTGACGTCCATTCCCAACATCAGAACCTATTGTTGCAAAAGCAGGACTTCCAGTTGAACGTGGTGGATATCATTGCCAACGACCAGAAAGAGCTGACGGCCTATCAGCAGACTTTCTCTCAACTCTCAACCCTCAACTCTCAACTTTTACAACTGAAGGACGACATAGAACGCAACCGCCAGAATCTGGACTTTCTGCAATTCCAATACGAAGAACTGGAGAACGCCAAACTCACGGAGGGCGAGCAAGAGGAACTGGAACAGCAGAGCGAGACCATGGAGCACGCCGAGGACATCAAGACCGCGTTGTATGAGACCGACAATGCCCTCGCAGCTGACGAGATAGGAGCCGTCGGCAGGGTACGCACCGCGTTCCACACCATGAACAGTATCAGTCAGGTAATGCCCAACTCGGCAGAACTTGCCGAACGTCTGGACAGTTGCTATATTGAATTGAAGGACATTGCTGACGAGGTGGACAGAATGCTGGAGCAGACGGATTTCGACCCCAGCGAACTGGACAAGATCAATGCCCGTCTGGATCGTATCTATGAGCTGGAAAAGAAGTACCATGTGGATACCATCGGCGAGCTTATCATCCGACGTGACGAACTGGAACAGCAGTTGGCAAGCATTGAGAACAGCGACGAGGCACTGGCCGAACTGACTGCCCAATGCCAGCAGTTGACGGCCAAGAGCCAAAAGCAAGCCAACGAACTGACGAAGTTGCGCCAGCAGGCCGCCAAAAAGATTGAGGAGCACTTGCGTCAACGACTGGTTCCACTGGGAATGCCCAACGTGCGCTTCGAGGTTCACGTCGACAAAGGCGAGCTCAACAAGAACGGTCAGGACTTGGTGTCGTTCCTCTTCTCAGCCAATACCTCTACCCCACTCCAGCCTGTTGCCCAAGTGGCTTCCGGTGGTGAGATAGCCCGTGTGATGCTGTCGCTGAAGGCCATGATTAGCGGAGCCGTGAAACTGCCCACCATCATTTTCGACGAGATTGACACGGGCGTCAGCGGTAAGATTGCCGAAAAGATGGCCGAGATGATGCAGGAAATGGGACGTCAGGAGCGTCAGGTCATCTCCATCACTCACCTGCCACAGATTGCCGCACTGGGCAGTCACCACTACCGCGTGTCGAAAGAAGAGACGCCACAGGGCACTACCAGCCGCATGGAGGAACTCTCGCAGCAACAGCGTATCAGCGAGATAGCCCAGATGCTGAGCGGTAGCGATGTGTCAGAGGCTGCCATCGCCAATGCCAAGCAACTCCTGAAAATATAAGAATCAAAGCATGAACAAAAATATGAAACGGATACTTTTTATACTTATCACTTTCCACTTATCACTTATCACTTCTTTCGCTCAGAATCCCTCGTGGGTTAAGAAGGCAGCCAATGCCGTATTCACCCTGAAGACATTCGGTGCAGACGGTCAACTACTGGCCAGCGCCAACGGATTCTTCATCAACGAGAACGGCGAGGCTGTCAGTCCGTTCACTCCGTTCAAAAATGCCCAGCGCGCGGTGGTTATCGACACCCAAGGCAAAGAATGGCCCGTGGAGAGCATCATCGGAGCTAACGACATGTATGACGTGGCGAAATTCCAGGTAACTGTCAAAAAGCCTACCACGCTGACTGTTGCCCAGACGGCTGCCACCACAGGGACAACGCTGTGGCTGCTACCCTATTCCGCCAAGAAAGTTCCCACCTGCGAACAGGGTACCGTAAGTCAGGCAGAACAGTTTCAGAGTGCTTATACCTACTATACCCTTCAAATGCAAGCCGACGACCAGCACAGTGGCTGTCCCGTACTGAACGAAGCCGGCGAGGTTATCGGAATGCTTCAGCCAGCTGCCGGAGGACAAGAACCATCAGCTTATGCCGTCGGTGCTAATTTCGCGGCCGATATCAAGACCACAGGACTGAGTTTCAACGACATGGCGCTGCGCTCCACACAGATTGCCAAAGCGGTGCCTAACAACTATGATGACGCCGTGCTGTCGCTCTATGTAGCACTATCGTTCATGAACGCCAACGAATATAGCGAATACATCAACCGCTTCATCGCCAAATTCCCGAACGCAACAGACGGATACATCTATAGGGCTCGCCAGTCGGCCAGTGAAGGCAACTTCGACAGTGCCGACGCTGACATGAAACAGGCCGTCAAAGTGGCTGAGAAGAAGGACGACGCACACTATCAGTATGCGCAGATGATATATCAGAAAGCTATCTTGCAGGACAATCAGCCCTATGAGCCGTGGAGCCTGGAACGTGCATTAGAGGAATCCAAGGAGGCCTATGCCGCCAATCCCCAGCCCGTCTATCGCCAGCAGCAAGCCCAGATACTGTATGCCCAGCAGAAGTACGCCGAGGCCTGCAACATCTATCTGGAACTGACGAAGAGCAACCTGCAGGCAGCAGAGATGTATTATGCCGCCTCACAATGTAAAGTGCAGATGGACGACAAGAAATCTGCAGTATTACTGCTCGACAGTGCCGTCAACCAGTTCACCAAGCCTTACACGAGGACTGTGGCTCCCTATCTGAGGGTTCGCGCCCAGCTGTCAATGGAAATCAAACGTTTCCAACAGGCCATCAACGACATGAACGACTTAGTAGCACTGATACCGGGCAATCCGGAGTTGTGGGCCGAGAAAGCAAGCTACGAGATCCGTGTAAACCTCATCGACCAAGCCTTGGAGAGTGCCGCAGAGTGTCTGCGCCTCAATCCAGAGGGGAGCGACGGATACCTGATGTCAGGCATTGCACAGTGCCAGAAAGGCAACAAGGAAGAAGGTCTGAAGAACCTGCAGAAAGCGAAAGAGCTCGGCAATGACCAAGCTCAGACGTTTATTGACAAATTTTCGAAATAAGGACTAGGATGGCCTAGGAAGACTAGGATTTCCTAGGATTGTCTAGAACGGTACTTCTCCGTCCTGCGGCCCATATCCAAATGGCGACTCACTGCTTCCCGGCTGTTGGTCGCCATTGACTTTACTGCCCAGAATCTCGCCATCAGGACTACCCCCATTGCCACTCTTACGTGACAGGCGCCCGTCTTCAGGATTCTCAAAACGCGTGAATTCACCACGGAAGGTGAGCAGCACATCGCCCGTAGCACCCTTACGGTGCTTGGCAATTATGATTTGCGCCATACCATGCAGGTCGCGCCCGCTATCGTCTTGATAGATATGGTAATATTCGGGACGGTGGACAAACAGCACCATATCGGCATCCTGCTCAATGGCTCCCGACTCGCGCAGGTCGGAAAGCTGAGGACGCTTGCCCTCAAGGCCCTCACGCGACTCGACGCCACGATTCAACTGCGACAAAGCCAGAATGGGAACATCCAGCTCCTTGGCGAGCCCCTTCAGCGAACGGGAGATGGTGCTGACCTCCTCCTGACGCGACGAGAAACGCATACCGTTGGCGTTCATCAGCTGCAGATAGTCAATCATGATAATCTTCACTCCATGCTCGCGAACCAGACGACGGGCCTTGGTGCGCAACTCGAAAACGGAGAGTCCCGGGGTATCGTCAATATAAAGCGGAGCGCCCAGCAGTGTATTGACACGTTTGTCCAGCCGGTCCCACTCATCGGGATGCAACTGACCGTTCAGAATCTTCGAGCCCTGAATCTCGCAGGCATTGGAAATCAGACGGTTCACCAACTGTACGTTCGACATTTCAAGCGAGAAGAAAGCCATCGGCACATTGTAGTCGGCCGCAATATTCTTGGCCATCGACAGCGCAAACGACGTCTTACCCATGGCAGGACGACCGGCAATAATCACCAGGTCGGAAGCCTGCCAGCCTGACGTAATATCGTCGAGCTTGTGATAGCCGGTGGGCACACCCGTCAGACCGTCCTTGTTGGCAGCAGCTTTCTGAATGACCTCCAAGGCGTTCTTGATCACAGGGTCAATCTGGGTATAGTCCTTCTTCATGTTGCGCTGGCCCAGTTCGAAAAGCGAACCTTCAGCCTCCTGCATCAAGTCGTCAACGTCGACCGTCTCATCGAAGGCCTTCGTCTGGATATTGCTCGAGAAAGATATCAACTGGCGAGCCAGCGACTTCTGTGCAATGATACGGGCGTGGTATTCAATATTGGCCGACGAAGCAACACGCGACGACAACTCAGTCACATAACCGGGACCACCGACATCTTCGAGGTCGCCCTGCTTGGCCAACTGCTCGGTTACCGTCCATACGTCGACGGGCAATTCGTGCATCGACAAGTCACGGATGGCCGTATAGACCTTCTGGTTGCGTGGCTCATAGAAACTTTCGGGATAGAGCATTTCGCACACAACGGCATAGGCGTCCTTGTCAATCATCAGTGCTCCCAGCACAGCACGCTCAATCTCGGTTGCTTGCGGCTGCACGTGGGCATAGGTATTGTCCACCGGCTGCTGTCTGCGCCTGCGAGGACTGCTGGTATTGTTATTCTGTTCAGGCATAGTCTTTCAGTTTGGGCTACAAAAGTACTAAAAACCCTGCGAAAGACCAAAAGTTTACTGAATATTTTTTGTAGAAAGAAGTTGATCGATAGTCATTTCCTTGTGCTGCGTCATCAGATGATCGACCGTTGCGACGTGTACACTATTGAATATCTTACGCTTCATCACGTGGTTTACCACCCACTGAATCCTTCCCATATGCAGGTCACGTCCCTCCTGTGTCAAGGCCAGGTCACGAGGCATAGGATACATACTCAGGATATAGAACGCCAGGCAGTCGGGCACAATCATTTGGCGCACCATCATACTGCGCTGCTGTTCGGTGTAATTCCGCTGATAAAATGGATAGTCGGCTCCCAGATATTTGTCGAGACTGATGCCCAGCGAATGATTGTCCACAACCACGCTCTGGTCGAAAGAGCCAACCTGCGTATAAACATCAGGAAACTCCATACTGGGCAGTTTCTCCTTCAACTGGCTGAAAGCGTCGGTGAGTTCTTCGCTAATATCGTCCATATCGGCATACTTTTCCTGCACATCGACCAGCAGCGCCTGGAGTGTTGAGTCCTGAAAGAAACGCAGAAACTTAACGTTGATATCGGGGTCGTCCACCTTGCCAATACGCAACATGTCCTCTATCAGCATCCTGGTCTGTCGGGGGTAAGTGGTATTCATCTGCTGCAGTGCAGCAAAGTCGCCCGTAGAAAGATACTGGCTCTCTATTCTGTCGTATCGGTCAATGATGATTGTCTCGTCTTCGACATCAGCAGTATTAGGCTTCAGCTGCCACTCGCAACCGACGCAAAAAAACAAAATACTGAATAATATGCCGTAGACTTTTTTCACTTCGAATAATGTACAAATGTTAAATTTCGATGCAAAAGTACTAAAAAATATTGTAAAAACCAAATTTTAACCTAAAAAAGATAAAAAAAAGTGCATTTTTACCTCCGTTTTCGTTTATTTGTGTGAAATTTGCAGGCACTAAACTACTAAAAAAAGAATATGAAACAAGCAATAGCCCTTTTTCTGTTGTTCCTGACGACCACGACGGTCTCAGCCACCCGTACCATCACCGTCAGTGTCACCAATCCGATGAACTACGCGCGCACGGATGTACCTATTATTATTTCTTTGGCTCCCTATGGCGAGGTATGCTCGGCGCTGGTCACCCTGAACGGGCAGGAGGTTCCCTGCCAACTGGACGACCTCGATAAGGACGACGCCTTCGACGAACTCTGCTTTCTGGCCGACCTCGACAAGAAGGCTAAGCAGCAATACACCGTCACCCTCTATGCCGAGGGCGAGCCGCGTCCCTACCCTGCCCGCGTATATGCAGAAATGGTGTTGAGCAACACCAAGGACAAGAAGCTGAAAAAAAACCAGCAGAACAACTACATCGAATCGCTGACGGCCCGTGGTGACGCGGCCTATACCTACAACGTGCAGCACCATCACGGTGTCGACTTTGAGAGCGAGCTGAACGGCATCCGAATCTACTTTGATGCCCGCCAGACGCTCGACCTCTACGGCAAGTTCAATAAGCAACTGGAACTGAAGGAGACACAGTTCTATACCGACGCCGACCAAAAGGCGCGCGGCTATGGCGACGACGTGCTCTGGGTGGGTCAGACCTTTGGTCTGGGTGCCTTCCGCGGATGGGACGGCAAGCAGCCCACACTCGTCGAGCCCGTTGCAACACGCACACAGCGCATCATTTCCTACGGTCCTTTGCGCGCCATTGTCGAGGTTGTTGACCGTGGCTGGCAGGCTCCCTCTCCTCTCGCCACAACCCCCTCACCTCTGAATATGACGCTGCGCTACACGCAGTATGCCGGTCACCGCGATACCGACGTCGACGTCTTTTTCAACAAGGACGTCAGCGACTACCGTTTCTCCACGGGTGTCATCAATGTCAAGGGTTCCGAGGAATTCAGCGACAAGAAGGGTCTGCGCGCCTGTTGGGGCACCGACTATCCCTCTACGGACACCGTGAACTGGAAACGCG
The DNA here is from genome assembly GCA_016291085.1 of Prevotella sp. Classification (GTDB taxonomy): domain Bacteria; phylum Bacteroidota; class Bacteroidia; order Bacteroidales; family Bacteroidaceae; genus Prevotella. The sequence continues at coordinate 4,293 of JAEEVW010000046.1, read as the reverse complement.
AGACGGTGGGTTTGGCAGTCCTCGTCCCACAGCAAAACATTGTCAGCGAAGAGCCTGCCAACAAGGACAACTACGCCTATGTGCTGAAGGTCAACGGCCGTCAGATGTCGTATAAAGTGACCTACACTTCAGCCAACGAGACGTTTGGCTATCACTCGGCCAACGAGTGGTTCGACTATCTGAAAGCCTGGCGCAAAGAGGTCGAACAGCCAGTTAAGATAGAGGTGAGTAGTGAGAGGTAAGATGTGAGAATCACGGGAGGTCGCTAAAACGTTTACGGCCTTTCGCATAATACTGCCAGAGCAATGAGAAACGCCGTTGCTCTGGTATTTCTTTTTCCTGCCGCGAGGCTTGTATTTGCCTGCGATCCTCTGCAAAATCCTGCTTCCACCGCTTAAAGGCACGGCGCGCCTTGCAGATGGCCTTGAAATCGCCCCAGTTCCTATTGATCAGCAGCGTTTCCCATGCTGCCAGATAGTCCAGCGCCCAGCGCCATCGCATCACATACTGCAACTCCGCGTCGGGCAGGCACTTATAGAGCATGGTCAGGTTATTGCGGAAATTCAGGAACGTCTTCATCGGGTTCGACTTTGGCAGCGTACCGCCTCCCACGTGGTAGACATACGACTCAGGCAGACAGTATATCTTGCGCCCACGGATGCGCAGTCGCCAGCACAGGTCAATCTCCTCATTGTGTGCAAAGAAACGCCCGTCTAGTCCGCCGCAGTCCCAATAGTCCTGCTTGCGAATCATCAGCGCGGCTCCCGTGGCCCACAGAATCTGCGTCGCATAGTCATACTGCCCCTCGTCCTCCTCTATCGAGTCGAAGATGCGTCCGCGACAAAACGGATAGCCGAAGCGGTCCAGATATCCTCCACTTGCCCCAGCATACTCGAACATATCCTTATTATATATAGAGAGCAGCTTAGGCTGGCAGGCAGCCACCTCCTGATGTGTATCCATGAACTCAATCAGGGGAGTCAGCCAGTGGTGCGTCACCTCGATATCCGAATTCAGTAGCAGGTAATACTCGGCGTCAATCTGTGCTAACGCCTTGTTATAGCCCTCGGCGAATCCCCAGTTCTTGTCGAGCACAATGACCTTGCACTCGGGGAACTCATTCCGCAGCAATTCCAGCGAGTCGTCCGTCGAGGCATTGTCGGCCACATAGACCGTAGCCTCGGTGCGCGAGTAGTTAAGCACCGCGGGCAGATACTGTCTGAGCATCTTCGCCCCGTTCCAGTTCAATATGACGATAGCAACCTTATCCATTTCTCATTGTATTATAGCGTTAGCATTGCGTGCCACACTTTGTACCTTTAGGTCAAAGAAATTATTCACTTTTCACTTTTACCTTTAATGCCGTCTTGTCGTGATTGAATTCACCCAGGCGGACGTTGATGAGCCGGTTGTCGTATTCAGTTCTCGCGTCGGCAGGCGACAGCTCCACACGCACATAGTTCTTTGTGAATCCGTGCATGGCGCGGCCGCGCGTGGCTTTCTCGAACAGCACCTCAGCCTCCTGACCGATGTGCCGCTCATAGAAGGCGTGAATCTTCTGGTCCGACAGTTCCAGCAAGCGGTGACTACGCTCGCGCTTGTCCTTATCGGCAACCACATAGGGAATGTTCAAAGCCGACGTTCCGGGACGCTCGGAATACGGGAACACGTGCAGCTGCGTCACGTCGAGACCCTGCAGGAAATCATAGGTCTCCTCGAAACACTCGGGTGTCTCACCTCTGCACCCCACCATCACGTCGACACCGATAAACGCGTCGGGCATCACCGCCTTGATTCGATGAATCTTATCGGCAAACAGCTGTCGGTCATAATGTCGATGCATCAGCCGTAGCACCGTGTCGCTGCCACTCTGCAAGGGGATATGATAGTGCGGCATGAAGGCACGGCTTTGGGCACAATAGTCTATCAACTCGTCACTCAGCAAATCGGGCTCCAGCGAACTGATACGGTAGCGCCGTATGCCCTCCACCTGGTCCAGCGCCTTCACCAGATCGATGAACTTCTCACCCGTCGTCTTACCGAAGTCGCCGATGTTCACACCCGTCAGCACGATTTCCTGTCCGCCTTCAGCAGCAGCCTCCTCGGCCTGTTTCACCAGCGACGCTATCGTCGGGTTACGGCTGAAACCGCGGGCATAGGGAATGGTACAATAGGTACAAAAGTAGTCGCAGCCGTCCTGCACCTTCAGGAAGTAGCGTGTCCGGTTACCCCTCGAACACGACGGGGCAAAACTCTTGATGTCCTTCGCCTTCTGGTAAAATACGTTTCTCTCATCTCTCAACTCTAACTTCTCTGACCTATGGTCAGAGTGTGGCGTTGCAATCTCACCTCTCGACATCCAGGCTTCTGAAAGAAACTGGATCAGGTTCGCCTTCTCGTTCGAGCCCAGCACCAGATCTACACCCGCTATCTCGCTGATGCGTACAGGTTCCAGCTGGGCATAGCATCCCGTCACCACCACAAACGCACCAGGGTTCTCACGCACCAAACGGTGGATGGCCTGACGACACTTGTGGTCAGCCACATCGGTCACTGAGCACGTGTTAATCAGGCAAATGTCGGCCTCCTCACCCTTCTTGGCCGTCTGAACGCCCAGCTCGCTGAGCAGCTTGCCAAAAGTGGAAGTCTCTGAGAAGTTCAACTTACATCCCAGCGTGAAATATTTCGCTTTTTTGCCCTGAAAGGCAGAAGAATCTATCATCCTTTTCCTATATATATAATAAGGTATCTTTATTTCGTTTTGCAAAGTTAGTGCAAAACGAGCAAAAACACGCACTTTTGGCCATTTTTTTGCATTTATTCAGTAAAGGGTAATTTTTACACGAAATTTAACATTTCGTAAGTTATTGGTTTTCAAGCGTTTGCAAAAAAGTTACAAAAACACCCTAAAAAAAAACAAAAAAAAAGATACAACGTATCAAAAAAATGCCTAACTTTGCAGCGTTTTAATAAACAAATGATTGTTTTACAGATTTAAAAGCATTAGAAAAATGAAGAAATTAGTATTTATGTTCGTAGCTGTTGCAGCTATCTCTTTCGCTTCTTGTGGTAACAAGACCGCTCAGGCTGAGGCTGTTGATTCAGATTCAATCGCAGTTGTTGATAGCGCTGACACTGTTGCTGCTGATACCGTAGCTGCTGACACCGTCGCTGCTGACAGCGTTAAGTAATTGGCTCGAACTAAAACGAGAAAAAGCAACCGCCGGATGTGAATCCAGCGGTTTTTTTTGTTGTCGTTGGTTTAGTATATCTAGTAATTTCTAGTATATTTAGTACATCTAGTACTTTCTATCATTAACTACATCACATAAAAATCCCGAGTGTCTTGTGGCACTCGGGATTCTGCGTATAATAACTATGATTTGCTTTACAGCTGTTATTAATCTGTTATTATTCTTCAGTAGCAGGAGCTTCCTCTTCAGCAGGAGCCTCGACAGGAGCTTCCTCAGCGGCCTCCTCTGCGGCAGCGGCGGCGGCAGCGGCCTTAGCCTCGGCAGCAGCACGGATGGCAGCTTCCTCCTCAGCGGCGGCCTTCAGCTCGGCAGCGTTCTCGGCAACAACCTTTACAGGAACCTCAACAGTCACTTCCTTGTGGAAGTGAACCAGAGCAACGAAGTCGCCAATGGTTTTGGCATCCTTCATGGTGATGATCTTGCGATCAACGTCCTTGCCCAGCTTCTTCAGCTCCTCAGCAACCTGGTTGGCACCTACAGAACCGTAGAGCTGACCGGTAGTGCTGACCTTAGCGGCAATCTCGAGAGCTACGCCAGCCAGCATTTCAGCCTTCTTCTCAGCGTCGGCCTTGATAGCTGCGAGCTTGTGAGCCTGCTGCTTCAGGTTCTCGGCGAGAATCTTCTTAGCCATAGGCGAAGCGATAACACCCTTACCCTGAGGGATGAGGTAGTTACGGCCATAGCCTGACTTTACGTTTACGATATCGTTCTTGTATCCCAGTCCGATAATGTCTTCTTTCAGTATAATTTCCATATCTTCTGTCCTCCTTTTTTTACTTCATCATGTCAGTTACGTAGGGCAGCAGAGCAATCTGGCGGGCACGCTTAACGGCCTGAGCCACACGGCGCTGATACTTCAGAGAGGTACCGGTGATACGACGGGGCAGAATCTTACCCTGCTCGTTCAGGAATTTCTTCAGGAACTCGGGATCCTTGTAGTCGATGTACTTGATACCGCTCTTCTTGAAACGGCAGTACTTCTTCCTCTTCGTGTCGATAGAGGGAGCGTTCAAATAACGGATTTCAGTGTCTTGCTGTG
>JAEEVW010000045.1 GCA_016291085.1 Prevotella sp. | reverse complement strand
AAGTATTGTGTAGCACTGCCGCCAAACGGTCCGCCAGGATTGATATTACAAATCAGCATCCACTTCTGCCTGTCAGTACCACGCACCTGCAGCTTGATGAGGTCAGGACATTCCCACACACCGTCATGACTGCCGTAGCCCTTGCCAAACGAACTCTCGTAAGTCCAGTCCTTCAGATTCGTTGACGAGTAGATGCGCATCTCCTGACCAACAGCCAGAATCAGGTTCCACTTCTGAATCTCAGGATTCCAGAAAGCCTTTGGATCGCGGAAATCTTCTTCTGTGCTTACCAATACGGGGTTGCCCGTGTATTTCTCGAAAGTCATACCGTTGTCCTTTGACACGGCCATCGATTGTGTCTGGCTGGTGCCTGCCGAAGTGTAGAACGCCACGACTTGATCGTTTTGGTACCCTCCCGAAGATTCACCGGATCTTCGGGTCCCTCCCTTATCCACCACGCACGAACCGCTGAAAATAGTTCCCAGCGCGTCAGCTTCGATGGCGGTAGGTTGTGCCTCCCAGTGAATCAGGTCTTTCGATGTCGAGTGGCCCCACGTCATGTTCTCCCACATCGAACCGTAGGGGTTCCACTGGTAATATAAGTGGTAGACACCATCCTTATAGAACATACCATTGGGGTCGTTCATCCAGCCATACACCGGGGTGTGGTGGTACTTTGGACGGAACCGCTCACGGTTTGCCGTGTCAAACGCATCGCCCTGCTTCATCTCGCGCCAGCAGAGGAAATCTTTCATGGCACCCGTAAAGCGGCGGTCGCCATAGAACGTAATGTCCAGCAGCAATTCCTTCGCGCCAAAGCGCTGAATGTCCAGGGGCACGTAGTAGTCTACCTTGTCAACAGCCAGGCGCACGTTCAGCGACTGCACCTGCTGGCCTGCCATAATCACGCGGATGTTGGCATTCTCTTCGCGCTCCTGTACGGGCAAAAGCAGATAGTGGTTTCTGACCTCTACCCGCTGCATGGCGTGGCTCTTACCCAACACCTTTGGCTTTTCCTGTGCCGATGCTCCAGTCGTCATCAGCAGCGCGGTCAGCATTGTCAATAATACCTTTTTCATAATTCTTTTAGCTTTTAGTTTCGAAATCTGCTGCAAAATTACGTCTTTTCTTTCTCTTTCTCTATAAATAATGATACAAACAATAATAAAAAACGTTCATTGCACGTATTTTTTTGCGCAATGAACGATAATTCTTATTATAGTGGGCACAATTTTTACATACAATGAATGAAATTATCATTTAGTGTGCCACGCAATCTGTCAGAACGTGCAGCCGAGGGCCAGCGAGAGCTGGGTGTGCTGGCTGCCGAGGGAGTAGTCGTAGGTCTCGGTGCCCTTACGGTAGTCAATGCCGAGGCGAGCATGGGTTTTCAGACGTGTGCCTGGGAAGATAAAGGCATATTTCACACGGGCGCCGAGCAGGTATTGCGGAGCAACGAGATACTGATACTCGCGATAGAGGAAGGCCTCCATGGAGTGATCAGTGATAAGTGATGAGTGATCAATAGGGGTGAAGGTGCCGTCGATGTAGGGGTCGCCGGAGCCTTTCTGCCAAGCGGTATTCAGGGTGAATGACCAGACGCCCTGACGCGTCAACACGTTGCGGGTGGCAGCGAGGGAAAGGGTGTTGGTCGTCAGCTGCTGGTGGCGGAAGTAGGGATAGAGGTAGGCCGACTGACGGCGCTCGCCGCGGGTATAGCCTGCCGCGAGGTCCCACGTGGGCAGTTCGCCACGGATGCCCCACTGGGCACGAAGCAGGGTGGAGAAGTCGTACCACCGCTTGGTGCCCGTCTCGACGGGATCGTAGTATTCGTAGTAGTTGGCACCGCTGGCATTGGTAAGCTCGCGGAATGTCTCGGCGCGGTTGGTGAGATCCTCGGAGGAGTAGTTCACATCGAGGGTGAACCTCGATGAGCGGGACGCATAAGTGAGGCGCCCCTGGAGGTTCAGGATGTCGCGCTCGTGGTTGGTGTAGGTAATGGTATAGGGCGAGCGACGGCCGTAGTAGCCGGTGGCGTGAGCGAAGTCGAAGGTAGTAAAGAAGGAGAGCGACCCCACCCCGTCCCTCCCGAGGGGAGGGCGTGAAGTGCGGAGCTCCAGCTGGAAGCTGGCACCGTGGGAGTCTTCGAAGAGCGGCATTTCGCGCGACTTGTCGGTAAAGCCCTCGTTGCCGAACTGCTCGACGCGGCCCATGAAGGCTCCGTAGTCGATGAGCGTCTTATAGACTCGCTCGCTCTTGCCGTAGGTGCCGAAGTCGACACTCTCGGTCTGGCGGTGATAGGTGTAGTCAGCGCCGACATTGAGCCAAGGGAGCACGGGAACATAGGTGCCCAGGGTAAGCTGCAGGTCCATGAGCTTGTTCTTATGGCGCAGGTCCTTGTATTTGGCGTAGTTGGCAGCGGTATAGTCCAGGCGTGCGCCGAGCGCGATGCCCCGCCAGATATCGGCACCGACACCACCCATCAGGCGGTAGGTGTCGCGATGCTTGCGGCCGGGGTTGGTCAGTGAGTCTTCCACGAGGTCGAACGGCGTGCGGCGTAGCATGAATGCCGAGCCCGTCATGTCGCGTCCCGTCCAGCCAGCGTAGCTGATAGCGCCAAAGGTTACCACGCGGGGACTGAGGCGGTAGAACGACTCGGCACGGACATGGCCCTGAAGCGTGTTGCGCGAGTCGTCGAAATTCACCAGACCACCATTGCCTTTGACGAGTGATGCCTCGGCCTCGACGATGTTGTCGGCAGCAAAACGTGTCAGTGCAGCAGCATTACGATGGGTGAGCCAGGGGTCCGACTGGCGGACAAACTGGTAGTCGCGCAGCAACAGAGAGTCCTGGGCAGAGGAAGTGATAAGTGATGAGTGATAAGTGATGAGTACTATCAGTACTCTTACAAACCACTTTGCTTTCACTTCGCAGAATATATGTTGTTTCATAAAACTTATCACTTATCGTTTATCACTTATCACTTCTCAACGCGCATGTCTGTCGTTCGTGGAAGTCGTTGGTGCTGTTGTTCGTGTCCTGGTAGATGATGTGGGCTCCCTGACGGATGGACGCCTCGGCATCGATGCCGCTGGGGTCGGTGGTGCCGTCGACGCCCAGGCTGTAGCCGTACACCAGCTTGCCTTCGTTCTCGGGTAGGGCTTCGGTGGCCGACTGGTCGACGTTACGGTAGAGCGAGTGCCCCTGATAGTTGGTGAGCCACACATAGCCCGCATCAATATCAGCGGTGAGGCGTTTCTTGCTCGAGTCCTTATAGCCCGAGGCAAACACCTCGATGGCGTCGACAATCCAGTCGTTGGGCACCTTCATGCACTGCTTGGTCTGGCGCACCTCGCCACCGTCGTACCATGCGTTGTCCATGTTGGCAGCATAGAGCGCAGGACTCGTGTCGTGCGTCTGGAACACCAGCAGGGCTGGCGAGGCGACACTGAGCGGCCAGGCATTGCTCATGCTCCAACGGTAGGCCCGCAGATAGTGGCTGCTGGGAATGACGGCCGACGGGGTGGGGTAGTAGCGGGTGTTGTTGTAGCCGCTCTCAGGGTCGTACATGCAGTAGTATTCCTCGTGGGCAAAGTTGACGGACTGGCTGTAGGCCTGCGTGTTGTCGATGGCTCCGTGGATGTTGACGACGACCTGCGAGTAGGGTGCAACGTCGAGTGTGGCAGGGAAATACCAGATGCCGTCGAGCACAGGTGTGAAGCCTTCGGATTCGTAGCTCAGCCGACCTTCAGTATTGTAGTTGTTGTTGGTGGCCTGGGCGTTGTAAGGCGACAGGAATCCGAAACACAGGTTGCTGAGCGTGGCTGGCTGGGCGCTGTTGTTATAAAGCACAATGTATTTGTCGCACTGCATCTTCGTAGTACCGTCGTCGGCCAGACAGCCGCCGCTATAGAGCTCCTTGATGACCAGCTGGCTGGTGCGGATGCTTCGCATGGTGATGGTCACACGCTGTGTCTGATTGGTACGAACAGTAATCTGACCAGAGGTGCCGTTGAAGTTGTAGGCCACACCCTCGCTGGCATAACCACCTGTGGCGCTGGCCTCGTAAAGGCCCGGTGTGGTGCGGAACTCAGCGACGCCCTCGGCATTGGTCTGAGCCGTGAAGATGCTGTTGGTTTGCATGTTGCGCAGTTGGACGGTGAAGTGGTGACCCCACTCTGACCCTCCCGAGGGGAGGGAGGAAGAGGAAGGAGTGTTGAGGGTGATGACGACCTCGCCCGTCGAGATGTCGTCCATCTGTGGAAGCTGGTCGCTTTTGCAACCAACGAGCAGGGCCGTTAGAAATAGCAGTAGGTATATCTTCTTCATAGTTTGAATCTGAGTGATAGTCCGTAATAGTAGTTGGGGATATAGCCACTGGCAAAGAGCGACGTCTCGAGGTCGGTCTGGCTGCTATGCACCGTCTTCATATTGTTGAAGAAGTTGTTGGCATAGAACGACAGGCTGATGTGGTCGCCAATTTCCTTCGTGATGCTGAGGTTGGCGGAATAGTAGCTGCTGATGCGGTTGGGGTTCATCGTGTAGGGATAGTTCGAGCGCACGATGAGTTTCGTCAGGTCGTTATAGAGCACGGGGTCGTTGTCCTTGGCCCACAGGAACTTCTCGGCAAAGGGAATGCGCTCGTCGGGATTGCTCCATGTGGAATAATATTCCGGATAAATGGCGACATACTGGTTCTCGCTCTGCCCGTCGTAGGGTGTGCCGGTGTATTGGCTGGGGTCGCTGATGACAATGCCGCGGGTGGCGTCGTCGAACTCGCTGAGCTGACGGCGGTAGTTGTAGAGCGACGCCTCGATGCGCAGGGCTACGATGAGGCGGAGTTTGGGAATATGCGTCGTAATCGTGGTGTTCAGGTTCAGCTGTTTCGACAGGCTGCCGTTAGCCACAGCGGCATTGGCGGTGTAGCTGGTGGAGGTCGCCGCACTGCCCCGGTAGTAGCCCACGTACTGGTAGGGCTGTCCGTCGCTCATGGTAAGTCCGCTGGACGGCATGTCGGCAAACAGCACGTCGTCGATACCTTTATAATAATAGTAGTTACCGTCGAAACGCAACGAGGTGCGCAGGGCCTTGATCTGTTGCAGGTCGATGATCCACTCCAGTCCATAGCGGTCGAGCGGTGAGGCATTGACGTACTTGGTATTCGTCAGATAGGTGTTGCGGGCGTTGGCAGGAAGCACCTGGGAACCCTCAGGGCCGCTGACGGTGACGAGACCCGTCTGGCGATTGATGCTATACGAACGGTCGTCCAAAGGAATGGTGACACCATCCAATGCCGAAGGAGGCGTATACTGATAGGTGAACGGCGTATAGAGACTGGTGGCCATATAGGGATTCCGCGTGCGGTGGTGGAAGGCCGACAGGGAGACGTGCGAGCCTTTGATGTTCATCTCGATGCCCAGGTCGGTCTGAAGGGTGTATTGCCACTTCAAGTCAGGATTGTAGAGTGCCTTCGAAGGATAGGTGTGGTAGGCATAGAACGACGTATTGGCAGCAGTACTGGGTGATGCAAAGGCCAGGTGGTCGCTGTAGGCGGGCGAGGGGTAGAGCACCTGGAAAGAAGGCAGTTTGACGCTCTTTCCCCAGCCGGCATGAATGCTCAGGTCGCGGACAAGGCGACGGAAACGGTTTTTCCAGAAGATGTAACGGCTGTTGATACGTGGCGAGAGGCTGCTCACCGTGCCATAATCGGAGCCCTTGATCATCGTGATATCGTCGCGAAGTCCTGCTGTCAGTTCAAAGGTAGACAGTTTGGTAGTCGGGATGATGACTTTTTCCTCGACGAAGAGCGCCATGTTGTGGAGGGTGGGGAGTTCGTCGTAACGGTATTCACGCCAAGTGGGGGCGTAGCGCATATCACCATAGTAGGTGCCGCGGCCGTTGTTACGACTGCCGGTATAGTCAATACCTGCCATCGTGTGACTAGTGACAGAACCCAGATGACGGTTCAGCTCTCCCTTCAGTCGCAGGTTCCAGTTCATGGGCTTGGAGTCGTTGTAGCGCAATACGTTCCAATAGCCAGTGGGACCTAAAATAATGTTGAATGTTGAATGTTGAGTGTGGAGTGTGGAATACTCCTGGGCGATGAAGTAGCCCTCCTCGGTGGTGTGGAGATAGGGTTGGGTAGAGGCACTGCTGTTGTGCGTCTGGCTCTCTGATTTTTTGTCGCTGTACGACAGGGAACCGCGTAGCGTCAGATTGGTGAGCCAGCGCTTGTTCAACAGCCAGTTGAGCTCAACGTTGCCTCGCAGGGCATTGTCGCGCTGGCGGGAGTAGTCGTCCAACTCCTCATCGGGGTCGGCCTCGGAATTGTAGCCGCCAAGATTGCCGGTGAAACCGATGTTCAGCGTCAGCGGAGTGGTCTGCTGCATGAAGGTTCTCATGTAGTGCAGACTCAGAATGTTACGCTGGTAGGCGGTGTGGGGCGAAGCTGCATCGCTGAAAGAACGGGCATGTTCCAGCGATACATTCAGCATGCCGTGGTTGTGGCCCAGACTGAAGCCTTTGTTCAGGGCGATCTGGCGGGTGTGCTGGTTCAGTTTGCCTTCAACGATGAAGGGTGATTTTCCCTTGCGGGTGTTGACCTTAACGACACCGTTCGACAGGTCGCCGTATTCTACCGAGGGAATACCTGTCACCACCTCGACACTCTCGATATTCGAAGAACTGATGGTGCGCGTTGAGGCTCCTGCCGTCTCGTCGATGCTGGCGTTGTTGTCCAGACGCATGCCGTCCACCTCGACAGCGGTACCAAACGAGGCGTTGCCCTTCTCCTGCCCCCCGCTGCGTAGTGCCATGCGGGAGTCGTCCATCAGCGTGGGGTTGGTGCTCTTGCCACCTGGCAGCAGGGTCTGGATGTTGCCTAAGGATAAGAGTTGCTGATTGTCGAGTGCGGCACGGTCGATGGTATACGACGTGGTGGACTCGTCACGCTTGCGCTTGGCGGTGATGGTCACCTCGTCCAGCATCAGGTTGTCCTCCTTCAGCTTCAGATTCAGGTTCGTCACACTGTTGTTGACGGTGATGGCCAACGTGCGCTTCTGATAGCCTAAGCATTGCACGGTCAGCGTCAGACGACCCTTGCCAACACCTTTGATGGCAAATTGTCCTTTGGCATCGGAAATGGCCCAAAGCCCCCCTTCCGAGACCAGAATGCTGGCATATTCGATGGGTTTTCCTGTATCGTCGCTGACCACCTTGCCGCTCAGGGTAATCTGTGCGGAGGCCTGACAGAGCAGAACGGTCAGCATGAATATAATGCTTGATATGCGATGAATCATTATTATGATGTATTTGGCTGCAAAATTACAAAAAAAAACCAAAATAACAAATACCTAATATTAGGGATTACGTATTTCAGAATAAATTTGTACCTTTGCACCCCAGAATATGAACAACCAAAAGATGAAGAAGAAGTTTTTGACTTTATTGCTGCTGTTGACGGCTGTGTTGGGTGCTAATGCTCAGCCGTTGACGCAGGACGCGTCCTTCAGGAAAGGGACGTTGAAGAATGGGATGACGTACTATATCCGTCATAATGCCAAGGAACCGGGATTGGCTGAATTCTATATTGCTCAGCGGGTGGGCTCGATATTGGAGGAACCCCGTCAGCGCGGACTGGCGCATTTTCTGGAGCACATGGCGTTTAACGGTACGAAGAATTTCCCTGGCAAGGGTAAGCGTCTGGGTATTGTACCCTGGTGTGAGACCATCGGCGTGAAGTTTGGTGCTAACCTGAATGCCTATACCAGCGTGGAACAGACGGTGTATAATATTTCTGCCGTACCCCTGAAGCGCGAGGGTATTGTCGACTCGTGTCTGCTCATCTTGCACGACTGGAGTCACTATCTGCTGCTGGAGGACGAGGAGATTGACAAGGAGCGTGGCGTGATTCATGAGGAGTGGCGCACCCGTCGTGCCGGACGTGCCGTGCAGCGACTGATGGAGCAGGCGATGCCGAAGGTGTATCGCGGCACCAAATATGAGGACTGTATGCCGATTGGTTCGATGGACGTGGTGGACAACTTCCAGTATCAGGACTTGCGCGACTATTATCAGAAGTGGTATCGTCCTGACTTGCAGGCCATCATTGTGGTGGGTGATATCGACGTGGATAAGATGGAGAAGAAAATCAAACGGCTCTTCTCGCCGATTCCCATGCCTAAGAATGCTGCCAAGCGCGAATACTATCCCGTCAGCGACAACGACACGATGATTGTCGATATCGAGAAAGATGCAGAACAGCCCATCGTGCTGTGTCATCTCTATCAGAAGCGCGACGCAACACCGGATGCCGAGAAGAATGATGAGCAATATCTGCGTGGTGACTATATTGACGGACTGATTGGTGTCATGTTGAACGACCGTCTGTCGGAGTTGCGCCAGCAGGCCCAGCCACCTTTCCAGAGTGCTAGCGCACGGGCTTCGACGTTCTTCCTGAGCCGTACGAAGGAGTCGTTCTCGCTGTCGGTAAGCTGTAAGGAGGATAACATTCTGGGTGGTCTGATTGCTGCTGTGGGGGTGACGGAACGTGCCCGCCAGCACGGCTTTACCACCACGGAACTGCTGCGTGCCAAGCGCCAGCAGCTGAATCACGATGAACGGAAATTCCGTGAACGCGATGATCGCCGGAACTCCAAACTGGTTGGTGCCTGTGTACAGAACTTTGTCAATGCAGAACCGATTGTCTCACCAGAATACCAGTTGGAACTGACCCGTAAGTTTGACCGCGAGGTGACGCTCGAGGAGGTGAATCAGGCGGTTCGTGAGCTCATCACAGACAAGAATCAGGTGGTGATAGTGTATGCTCCCGATAAACCGGAACTGATTCTGCCTACAGAGAAACAGTTGGAAAATGTGGTGCTGGCAGCCCAGCAGCTGAGCTATGCTCCCTATGAGGAGCAACATCTGGGTGAGCAGTTGATGGAGCAAAAACCCAAGGCGGGTTCCATCGTTAGTGAGCGCCCCTTCAAGCACGGCTTTACGGAGTGGACACTGTTGAACGGTATGAAGGTTTACGCCAAGAAAACTGATTACGCGTCGGATGCTGTAATGATTAAGATGAAGGCTGATGGCGGTACGTCGGTATATCCGGATAGCGACATTCCCAATTTCTCGCTTCTGAACAGTGCCGTAACTGAGGCTGGTGTGGCTGGATTTGATGCGACGACGCTACGTCGCATGCTGTCGGGCAAGTCGGTACGACTGAACCCGAGTGTCGGCACTCGCAGCCAGAGTATCAGCGGTGGCGTGGCGGTGAAGGATATGGAGACATTCTTCCAACTGGCCTACCTCTATTTCACGCAGCCGCGACGCGATACGGTGGCATTCCAAGGACTGATGAACCGCACCAGGGCGTTCCTGACCAATAGGAATGCATCGCCGAAGGTAGATTATAACGACTCTATCCGCGCTATCGTTTACGGCCATCATCCTCGTATGGAACCAGTGACGCAGCAGACGCTGGACGGCATTAGCTACGACCGCATGCTGCAGATGTGGAAAGAACGGTTCAGCGATGCGTCGAACTTCAATACTGTCATTATTGGTAACTACGATGAACAACAGTTGCGACAGTTGTGCTGTCAGTATCTGGCTGCATTGCCTGCAACGCATCAGAACGAACAGACGAATTGGCAGAACGTGCCCAAGATGATTGAGGGTAGCAAGAAGACGGTGTTCCGCAAGAAGATGGCAACACCGCTGGCGAATGTTACTATCTGCTACTCGGCAGACATGCCCTTTACGGCAATGCACGACCTGGAACTGGACTTCCTGACGAGGGCACTGAAAATTGCCTATACCGACTCGGTGCGCGAGGAGAAGGGCGGTACGTACGGTGTCAGTGTGAACTTCAGTTTTGACAAAGAGGAAGCACCGAATGCCACAATGACCATCTCGTATAATGCAGATCCGGAACGTTACGAGGAACTGAATGCTGTGGTGTACCAGCAGTTGGAATACATGGCGCAGCAGGGACCGTCAGAAACGTCGATGCAGAAAATCAAGGAGTATCTGCTGAAGCAATACCAGCAGGCTGCTATTACCAACGACTATTGGAGCTACATCATTTGGCATGAGTTGGACGACACTACGGACTTCGATGTGGACTACCCGAAGATGGTTAGCGAGATGACTGCCAGCCAAGTGCAGCAGATGGCACAGCGACTGCTGGATGCCAAGCGGTGCATCGAAGTGACGATGTTGTCGGAAAAAGAGTAAACAAAGATATAAAGAACAACGGATTTCACTAGGCCAGTGAAATCCGTTGTTTAATATTATTCGGGTGTTTCAGTCACCCCACACTTTATGCTTCCTTGTCAGCGTTTTCTGCGTCGATGGCCTTGATCTTGTCGCGAACCAACTGTACTTCGTCCTTCAACTTCTGCACTTTGCGGTTCATCTCGTCGATAAGTGAATTGCCCTTCTTCGATGAGGCATTCAGGAATCCGAGGTTATTCTCGTAGGTCTGTACCTCTTGCTTCAGTTGTTCATACTGGCGCATCAGGCGAGCACGTTCATTGTCGAGGGCATTCTCACCACGCTCAGCAACCTGCTTGAGGTTGTCCTTGAACTTCGACAGACGGCGCTTGGCAACGGTGATGTTCAACTCCTTATACAGTTTGTCGAGCACGGCATGGTACTCCTCGTAGAGTTTGTCCTTTTCTTTGAAAGGTACGTGACCGATGGCCTGATACTCCTCTACCAACTGCTGGACACGCTCCTGCAAACCTTCTCCAGCTTCTTCGGCAGCGGCCTTCAGACGAGTTATGACATCGCGTTTCTTTTCCAGATTCTCGCGTTCGTCATTGCGACTGCCAGCACCAGCGGCCTTGCGGGCCTCGAAGAACTTGTTACATGCACCGAGGAACTCCTCCCACAGCTGATCGCCCAACTTTTTGGGAACCATGCCGATGGTCTTCCATTCCTTCTGCAGGTTGATGAGTTTGTCACCGGTAGACTTCCAGTCCGTAGAGTCCTGCAGGGCCTTGGCCTTTTCGATGAGGGCACGCTTCTTCTCGGCATTTTCCTTGAAGGTGTCTTTCAGCGAACGGAAATACTCGGCTTTACGTCCGAAGAAATCATCGCAGGCAGCACGGAAACGCTCGAAAATCTTGACGTTCATCTTCTGCGGGGCAAAGCCAATGGTTTTCCATTCGCTCTGAATCTCAATGATTTCCTTGGTTCGACGCTCCCAGTCGGCACCGCTCTTGTTCTCCTCGGCAGCAATGGCCTCGACCTTCTCGCAAAGGGCTGTCTTCTTGGCCAGATTTTCTTCCTCCTTGGCACGCAGACCTTCGAAGTGCTGCTGGTGGCGCTTGTTGATGACGGTGGAAGCAGCCTTGAAACGGTTCCATATCTCGTCACGTAATTCTTTTGATACAGGACCAATCTCGCGGTATTCCTGATGCAGCTTCTGCAACTGGTGGAAAGCACTGATGACATCGGGCTCGTCAGCCAGCTTCTCAGCAGCCTCACAAAGCTTGGTCTTCAGCTCGAGGTTCTTCTTGAAATCATACTCACGAGCCTCACTGTTCAATTTCAGCAGATCGTAGAACTGCTCGACATAGAGCTGGTAGTTGCGCCAGAGTTCATTGGCCTTTTCAGCGGGAACGGTCTTAATCTCGCGCCACTCGTCCTGAAGGGCCTTGAAGTCCTTATAAGACTTATTGGCTTCCTCGGGAGAGGTTACCATAGCCTTGATCTTTTCAATGATGGCGAGCTTCTTTTCCAGATTCTCCTGTTTCTCCTGCTCTTGCTCCTTGAACAGCTTCTGGCGTTTTTCCTTGATAACACCCATCTCGGCCTTGAAGGCTTCTTCCATCTCGTCAGGGGTTATCTGATACTGCTCGGGATCGCCGCCGCCATCGATATATTCCTTCAGGCGGGCTTCACGCTCGGCAATATGTAACTTGTAAAATGCGGCCTTCAGCGAGTCCACTTCTTCCTTCTGGGGCGCCTCGTCACCGTGAGCAATCTCACGAATGCGTTCCAACACCTCTTTCTTGGTCATTTCTTGAGAGTCCATCATTAAAAATGTTTTAGTTCATGTAATACAAATATGGCGCATAATGCGCGTGTTAGTTGGCAAAATTAATAAATAATTCTGAAACCACCTAATTTTTTTATAAAAAAGTAGGTTAGCGGCAGCAAATTATTCACTTTTCACTCTTACCTTTTCCCTTAAATCAGTCGTTTGTGGCGGAAAACCAGCAGTGAAATGACTGAAATGAGTATCGAAATGATGATGGCAACGACGAATCCGACAGGACTGTTCTCCATGCCATTGATGAGGTTCATGCCAAAGAACGAAGCTACCAGCGTGGGCAACATCAGAATAATGGTCACTGAGGTCAGTGTACGCATGATGGTGTTCATGTTGTTGTTGATAATCGACTGGTAGGTGTCCATCGTCGACTCCAAGATGTTGGAGTAGATGTTGGTGGTCTCGCGGGCCTGTGTCATCTCGATATTGACGTCCTCAATGAGGTCAGCGTCCAATTCATCAATCTGAAGCTTGAACTTCAACTTCGACAACAGCGTCTCGTTGCCGCGAATGGATGTATTGAAATAGGTCAGCGAGTCCTGCAGACGGCTCAGTCCGATGAGGCTTTCGTTGTTCACCTCGCGATCCAGGTTGCGCTTGGCCTTGTCGATAAGCATCGAGATTTGCTTCAGACGCTTCAGATACCATACGGCACTCGATAGGAACAGACGGAATATCATATCGACATAATCGGTAAATCCCTCGCCGCGTTTCTGTTGGAACGACACGAAGTCAATCATCATGTTCGTCTCGTAATAGCACACGGTGATGGTGACGTCGCGCTTGTGGATGATACCGAGGGGAACGGTGGTATAGGGAGTCCTGGAGCGGATCTCCTTGACATAGGGTATACGCAGAATGATGAGCATCCAGCCATCGTCATATTCATAGCGGGCACGCTCGTCGGTATCACTGATGTCGGAGAGGAAATAGTCGGGAATCTTGTACTCCTCTTCCAGCATCTGCTGGTCTTCTTCTGTCGGACACGTCACCTGTATCCAGCAGTTGGGCTGCCATGTCTCAAGCTGGCTGAGCCCACCTTGGGTGTTCCAAAAAGTCTTCATCTTTGCTAATCCTTTAAATAGTTTAGCGGCAAGAGGATTAGCGGCCTTGCCTGCTGTTCCCCTGCCTTACGAATTGTAATGATTCGCCGGGTAATCGTCCATTTTTGTTGTTATTTTGGTTATTCGCCTGCAAAGATACAAAAAAAAGGTAAAAGTGAATAGTGAAAAGTGAAAAATTTGCTGCCGCCCTTCGATTTTTTTCTTTTTTAATTAGTAATCATTCAATGGCGGCAGCAAATTATTCACTATTCACTCTTACCTATTCACTTAATAGGAACGTCTTCCAGTGTCTTCTTCAGCAGCTCCCAGAACGGTGCTACGGTTTCGATGAGCGCACGTTCGGTGGTGGTGTGCGGTGACTTCATCGTAGGACCAAGGCTGACTACATCCAGCCAAGGATACTTGCCCAAGATGACTGAGCATTCCAGTCCGGCATGGTCAACCTGAATGATGCCGTCCTTGCCGAACAGATCTTTGTACTCCTTCAGCAACAAGTGCAGAATCTCTGAGTCGGGATTGGGATCCCAACCACCATAGCTTCCTGCAGTCTCTACCTTCATGCCTGCCATCGAGAAGCAGCTCTCGAGCATAGTGACTACATAGTCCTTCATGTCCTCACGGCTACTGCGAGCCAGAATCTTGATGCTGGCCTTGCCTTCGCCGATGTTGATGATGGCGAGGTTGCTGGAGGTCTCCACCACACTGGGATAGGCGGGGATGAAACGGATGACACCGTCGTGGCAGGCAAAGATAGCGTCGATGAGGTTGTCCTGAATCTCGACGGGAACTTCCTTCTGTGGTGTTGCCACCTCTTCCAACAACACCTCGACACCTTGTGGTTCAATGAGCTTAAACTCATCGTTGAAGGTCTGCTGCCAGTCTTCGACGATTTCCTTCAAAGCTGCGATATTCTCCTTGGGCAGTGTCAATACGGCCTCTGCCTTGAACGGAATGGCATTACGCATATTACCTCCATTCCAAGATGCCAGACGGGCCTCCGTCTCGGCGATGGCCTCACGGACAACCTGTACCAGCAGTTTGTTGGCATTGCCGCGGCCCTCGTTGATTTCCAGTCCGCTGTGTCCTCCGCGCAGGTTCTTCACTGTTACGCGTACGGCAGCATCCTCTGGATCGGTGTCTGCCTCCTGATAGTCTAACGTAGCGGTAACATCGATACCACCGGCCGAACCGATAACGAATTTTCCCCAATGTTCTGAGTCGAGGTTCAACAGGATGTCACCCTGCAGCTCACCCTCGGGCAGTTCGTTGGCACCAAACATACCTGTTTCCTCGTCGCGGGTGATGAGGGCATCGATAGGACCATGCTTCAGCGTTTTGTCTTCCATAATAGCCATGATGGCAGCAACACCCAGTCCGTTGTCGGCGCCAAGTGTCGTACCTTTGGCCTTCACCCATTCTCCGTCAATCCAAGGCTGGATAGGATCGGTCTCGAAGTTGTGGGTTGACTCAGGAGTCTTCTGCGGCACCATGTCCATGTGGGCCTGCAGGATGATTCCCTTGCGGTTTTCCATACCTGGGGTGGCGGGCTTGCGGAATACGATGTTGCCGGCGGGGTCTTTAAAGGCTTCTACACCGGCCTGCTTACCAAAGTCAAGCAGGAATTGCTGTACTTTCTCGAGATGTCCGCTGGGACGCGGTACTTGTGTGAGTGCATAGAAATTCTTCCAGATGCACTGTGGATTCAGGTTTTGAATTTCGTTCATAATATGATAGTTTAAGAAATTGTTTTTACACGCGTAAAGTTTAACGCCATCCAGGCATATACTCCTAAGAGTACAACAAGAAGTGTCTGCACCGTGTGGACGATTAGGACGAAGTAGAGTGCTTTCTCGTCTTGCACACCATAGAGAATGAGCATGGTCTTGACGGCAAAGTGCCAGGGACCGGCTCCGTTGGGCGTGGGTACGATGACGGCTATGCTTCCCACGATGAAGGTAACTAGTGCACACCCTAACCCTAAGTCTGCTGTGAAGTCGAAGCAGAAGAAGGTGAGGTAATAGTGCAGGAAATAACTCAGCCAAATGCCGAGGGTAAAGCAGGTAAACAGAGGAATGTTCCGTACATCCTTCAGTGAGATGACGCCTTGCCAGATGCCCGTCAATGTCGCGCGTACCTTATTATATATGGACAGCTTGCGCAACAGGAAATGCAACAGAATCAAGATGGCTACTGCACAGATGGCTACTACCAGATACCCTGCCCACGAGAATCCCAGCAAAATACTGTGCAGGTTGGTACCCGTTTTGCGGAAAAACATGCCGAAGGTGCTCATCTCCAGCAATAGCACGATAGCAGTGATGCCCATCACCAGCAGTGAATCGATGGCGCGTTCGGTCACTACGGTTCCCAAAGCTTTGGGAAACGACACGTTGTCGTAACGCTTCAGTACACCGCAACGAGTGAATTCACCCACTCGTGGTATAATAAGCGAGGCGGCATAAGAGAGAAATATGGCATGAATGCTGGTAGAGACCCGCGGATGTTCATCCACCGGCTCCAGTGTCTGTCGCCAACGCCAGCCACGAAACATCTGAGCCAGTATACCGAAGGGAAATGACAACAACATCCACGTCCAGTCCATCTCGTCGGTCATGACGTGCATGATGGTCTGCCAGTCCTCGCCGCGATACATCCAATACAGAATGCCCGCACCCAGTACCAGCGGCATCAGAACCTTCAATATGACATTGCTCAGCTTCATTCTGGCGACAAAGATACAAAATAAAATCGGACCGACAAAACGTCAGCCCGATTTTTATTTCATTTCTTAGAAGGCAGAAGCTTTCAAGCGCAGTCCTGCCGTTTCTTCGATGCCAAACATGATATTCATGTTCTGGACGGCCTGACCTACGGCGCCCTTCAGCAGGTTGTCGATAGCCGAAGTGACGAGCAGCTTGTTGCCGTATTTCTCTACGTGAACCAGTGCCTTGTTGGTATTCACCACCTGCTTCAGGTCTATTGGCTTGTCGCTGTAATGGGTAAAGGCAGCATCTGCATAGAACTCCTTATAACCCTCAATCACGTCTTCCACGAGGGCGGGCGTCTTGATGACTGCCGTACAGAATATGCCACGGGCAAAGTCGCCGCGATAGGGGATGAAGTCGATGTCTGCGTCCAGATAACCTTGCACCTGTTTCAGTGACTGGCGGATTTCAGCGATGTGCTGATGCTGAAAAGGCTTGTAAATGCTCAGGTTGTTGTTGCGCCACGAGAAATGCGTGGTGGCTCCAGGCTTCTGGCCTGCACCGGTAGAACCCGTGATGGCATTCACAGCGACATCCTCCTTCAGCAGGTTCAGGTTGGCGGCTGGTAGCAGTGCTACCTGTATACAGGTGGCAAAACAGCCAGGATTGGCCACATGCTGAGCCTGTGCAATCTCCTCTTTGTTAATCTCAGGAAGACCATAAACGTAATCGTGATCACCTTTGATGCGGAAATCCTGTGCGAGGTCGATGATTTTTACGTTGGCAGGAATTGTATGTTCCTTAAGAAACTGTTCGCTCTTGCCGTGTCCAAAGCAGAAGAACACCACGTCCACCTTGTCGAAAGGCATCTCGTCAGTGAACTTCAAATCCGTTTCGCCAATCAACCCCTCATGTACATCACTCACCAAATTCCCTGCGTTACTCTCTGAATTGGCGAAGACAATTTCTGCCTCAGGATGGTTTAGCAGCACACGGATGAGTTCTCCACCCGTGTATCCCGCCGCACCAAGTATTCCAACCTTTATCATAAATTCGTGTAATCCGTTGTTTTACCTCTTCTCGTCTTTATGTATCCCATAATAAACTCTTAGCGGTGTGCTCGAGACCTTGATGAATCCCTTGGCTTCATCTGCTGTCCAACCAGTCTGAGTCTCTCCGTATTCGCCTAACTTACTCTTTGTCAGGTCGTTGGCGGAATCAATACCTACAGTCTCGAAGCCATAGGGACGCAACTTCAGGATAGCTGTACCAGTAACGTTGCGCTGGCTCGAAGTGAGCATAGCCTCGATGTCGGGCATCACGGGCTCCAGATACTGGCTCTCGTGCAGGAACATACCGTACCAGTTGGCCACCTGGTCCTTCCAGTACTGCTGCCACTTCGACAGCGTCGACTTCTCCAGCAGACGGTGAGCCTCGATAATCAGTTTGGGAGCTGCAGCTTCAAAACCTACGCGACCTTTGATGCCGATAATGGTATCGCCCACGTTGGCATCACGACCAATAGCATAAGAGGCACCAATCTCCTCAATCTTCTGGATGGCCTTGATGTGGTCGTCGAACTGCTCTCCGTTCACACCCACAATCTCGCCCTTCTCGAACTGAATCTTCAACAGCGACTCCTGCTCCTTGGCCGTTACGTGCTTCAGATAAGCCTCCTCGGGCAGTCCCTGTGTGGGGTCAAGCAACTCGCCGCCACAAATCGAGGTGCCCCAGATACCAACGTTATACGAGTACTTCAGCTTGGTGAAGTCAGCAAAATAGCCATTGGCATTCAGGTAGTCTACTTCCTCCTTACGTGTCAGATTCCTGTCGCGAGTCAGGGTGATAATCTCCACGCCAGGAGCCATCACCAGGAATGTCATGTCGAAGCGAATCTGGTCGTTACCGGCACCCGTCGAACCGTGTGCAATAGCGTCAGCGCCAATCTCCTTGGCATAGCGGGCAATGGCGATGGCCTGGAAGATACGCTCAGACGATACGCTGATGGGGTAGCAGTTGTTACGCAACACATTGCCGAAAATCATGTATTTCAGCGACTTTTCGTAATACTCCTGTGTCACATCGAGTGTCACATATTTCACGGCGCCTAGTTTATAAGCGTTTTCTTCATTTCTTTTGAGTTGTTCTGCCGAAAATCCACCCGTGTTGGCACAGGCGGCATATACTTCATAACCTAACTCCTTGGTAAGATACATCACATTGTAGCTGGTGTCCAATCCACCACTGAATGCTACTACTACTTTCTTCTTGCTTGCCATATCTTTTATTCGTTTAATTCGTATAATTCGTGTTCAAATATCCTCTGTGTCACTCTGTGCCCCTTTCTCCTCCCCTCGGGGAGGTCGGGAGGGGGTTACCCGTCCAGTCTCTTGATGCGCTCAATGACATCCTCAGGAATCTTTGCAGGCAGGTGTTCCTCGGGGTCGTACAACATCGCCGTGCAGATACAGTATTTCCTTCCTGTCCTGTGCAGCACGTCCACATTCACGCATCCCTCGCATCCTCGCCAGAACGCCTCGTCGTCCGTCAGGTCGGCAAAAGTCACGGGCTGATAGCCCAGTTCCGTGTTCATCTTCATCACGGCAGCACCACTGGTCAGCGAGAAAATCTTTGCGTGTGGCCAACGGGTTCGGGCCAGCGAGAACGTCATATCCTTGATTTTCTTGGCGACGCCCAGGCCTCTGAAGTCTGGGTGAACAATCAAACCGCTGGTCGTCACATATTGCTTGTTGCCCCACGTCTCAATATAACTGAACCCTGCGAACGTGTCGCCACTCAGGGCTATCACGGCTTTGGCCTCCTTCATTTTCGTGGCCAGATACTCGTGTGTACGCTTGGCAATACCCGTTCCGCGAACCTTGGCCGCATCGGCTATCGTCTGCAGAATCGTGTCCACATATACCTCGTGCTCCGGCCCCGCCACAAATACCTCTATATTCTTCTGTTCCATTTTACCTCTTACCTCATATTCGGTACCACTTCGCTCAGCGCATCAATCACCTCGTCCTTCGTCACACCTTGTTTGATGACGATAAAGATGGTGTCGTCTCCGGCTATCGTACCCAGTATCTCGTTGATATGATTATTATCTATATTGTACGCGATGCTGCTCGCGTAACCCGGGCGCGTCTTGATGACGCCCATGTTGCCCGAGAAATTGATGCTCAGGAATCCTGGCACCTGCATCATCTCGCGCGCGGTATGAGGTGTTGTCACTCGCTTATACATCGTGTCGTTGGGCAACACATATACATAATTGCCCCTCATCGAGGCTGCCTTCGCCACCTTCAACTGCTTCAGGTCACGGCTCAGCGTGGCCTGCGTCAACTGGAAACCTTCTCTCTTCAGGGCCTCCAGCAACTCGTCCTGACTACCCAGTTCCTGACTCGAGATAATCATCCGCAGCGCTTCCAAACGGTCGTTCTTAACTTTCATTGCCGGTATATTTATTCAAATCGGCTGCAAAATTATACAATTTTCTGCATATAACCAAACTTTCTAAGGAATATTTATCGTAAAACTTGCATTTATTCTCGTTTATTAGAAAATAATAAGGCTAAAAACTTGCTTTTTCGCTTTTTTTTTCGTATCTTTGCACATAGAAAAGGCTGTCGCTGCATCTTTTCAGGCAACGCCCAAAGCCCCAAAAGTTTAAGTCTTTTGACGGCCGCCGCAAGATATTCGCACGCACGCCACAAGATATTGCCCCGCCCGCCGCAACAATTTGCCACGGGCGGGGCAAATTAGCAACATGCCGTTTCGCTTCCTGCAACATGCCGTCTTGTTCCCTGTAACTACGGGGCTTTTCCCCTTTTCCTCCCTAGTTGTAATGAAGGCGATATTGCTTCCGACACCAAAACAACTTGTTTTGGTATCGTAGAAGGCCTTTCTTTCATCGTAAAGTGCCGTTTCTTTCCCACCAAAACAACTTGTTTTGCTATCGTAGATGCCGTAGAAAGCCTGTGAAGAAAGGGAGTTTGCGAGGATAAGATGGAAGTGACACTTTTTCAATAACCATCACTTTTGTAATAAACTGATATTTAGTACGTTAACCCAAAAAGTGATGCTTTTGGCATTTTTGCACAAAAAAAAGGAAAGAGGTTTGTGGAAATACGTGACGTGTCCTGACTCCTAACCATAGCCTTACATGTTTTCAAGGGCATGACTGCAAATCAGACTCAGTTTTATGGGCGTTTCTCGTTTGTCGGTCCAATCCACCTATATATATGTGTGGATTGGACCGACAGACAAAAATCTTATCGTGGCGTGTTGATTATACAGGTGGTTCTGCGTAAGACCTTTTCATCTGAAGAATGGTTCACCAGAACCGTTCATATCCCATTCATCAAGCGTTATTCCTTCACTGGGCGGATGGCGTAGCCCTCATTAACAGGCCAGTTATTATTAAGACGCTCATCGTTGCAAGAAGCCAATGCATTACTCCTATTAACTCCTGTACTCGACCAGTAATAACCAGTACTCGGATTCCCATAGCCGAAATCACCACCCGAACAGTTACCTATAAAACCTGTAGAAGGCAAAGTTCCCAATCCAACCGAACTATGGAATGATGACATCTGAGTACTGGTGGGAGTTCTCCAGCCTGCTGGACAGGGGTCGTAAATCGTCTTCTCCGTATCACTCCATAGATTCGTCTTGTAATCTGCATCCGTCACCCAGGCTGTATTATATATGTAGGTTGTCGGATTTTCTATGGTGTAAGAAACACTCTGCGAACTATTAACAAGACTATGGCAAGTCATGCGGGCCGGGTAGTAGTCATAAGGATCATAATTGTTATATTTTGTCGACGGGAAGGGATCTTTGCGTCCCCATTCATATAGAAACCCACGTGTACAGTAGGCAACTTGGATTGAGCCGAGGTTACAATTCATAAATTTGTCGCTGCCGACAGTCTGTTCGCTTGGGGTAGCTGTCGCCCAGATAAGCCAGCTCCATAAGATTTTGTCTTCAGCATCATAGACCGCCACATAGCAGTCGCCCTCTGCAAACACATCGGGTGTAGAGAAATAGACGTAACCATCGTTGTAGCTGATGGCGTATTTCGTGCCGTCGTGCTTGATGGCGCGGCCCTTGTCATACACCTCCCACAGCACTTTTACGCCTGCAATGCTCGACTTGTCAATCTTAGTTGCCGTCGTACCCGTCAGTGGATCAAGACCACCATTTCCTTTCACCGTGGCATCAAATTTATATATGCCAGCCGATGAAACAATGTATGTGTTAGCATTTCCCGCCGCGCTGAGGTCTGTAACAGTAAATGTGTATGGACTGGTTGAAATAGGACCTTCTACGTTATTAACGGTTACGGTACCGCAGGATGCATTATTGCCTGCGCCAATGCTATAGGGAGCCCCACTACCTTTCCTCGCAGTAATATTAGTGCCGGTGATGGTGATGTCTCCACAAACCTTACCACCACCGATACCGGCAGAAGCGTTGCCTCCCGTAGCATCAATGGTACCGCCAGTAATTAAGATGTTACCGCATACACCGCTTGTGCCACCTGTTCCCGCACCGCTGCCGATGCCGGCTGCATAGATGCCACCCACTGCTGTAATGGAACCACCAGTGATAGTAATGTCACCACACGACGTATTCCATCCGCCTCCAATACCTGTAGCACCACTGCCGCCTGTGGCATTGATGGTGCCACCCTCAATCCTTATATTTCCGCAATGACTGTTACCACTTCCGCCAATACCTGCACCAGAATCATTTACGCCAAGGATGGTAGACGCGTTAAGTGTACCATTACCTTTGATGGTGAGTGTCTTGTTGTTGCTAGAATTGGCTGGGTCGCCAGGCACATAAATGCCAGGATATTTGTTATTAAACCCATTCACACGGTTTGTTGAGCCATCGGCTAATATGATGGTGGCGTCACCTACGCATGTAATACCAGCATTGTTACTATTAGTCCAAGCACGGTCGGCATTAATGCTCGCACCGTCAAGCGTCACGGTCGCCCCGTCGGCAATAGAAATTTTTAAGATATTTGCCAGTGTACCAGTTACTGTGCAACCATCTGTCACCGTTATGTCACGGAAGACGTTGGCGAGGTTAATGTTTGTTGCGGGAGACATCTTGATAGAGATATCGTAGTACTTGCTGTCTGCGAAGCTGACGTTCGACTTGGTGTAAGCATAGAGCTTGCCAGCTGAGTAAGTCTCCACAGTAACGTCCCTGCCTGTGAAGCCAGGCATGGCGACATATAGTACACCATCACCGTTGTTGGTATAGGTAGCAGCAGGAATGTCATTAATTACAACCGTAGTGGTGCCATCGGTGACTCGCAGAGCGTCTGCGTTGAAGGTTGGATTGCCGATCACATCCTTATCCTTCAGCGTGAACTTCACAACGGCCATAGGACGCGTGAACGAAGCGTCACTGATGGTAGCATTACCACCGACGATAGACACGGTGGCTGTAGCTTTAGCATAGAACAAGTCACTGAGTTTTCCCGTCTGTGTGGCAAAGCTGAATGTTCGAGGCTTCGTCTCAAGGTAGAGCGTTTCCCCACCATTGAGATTGGCGTTGATGTTACCAGTTAACCGAGCTGATCTCGCTCCATAGGTTTCAGGTGTCAGCGTACCGATAGAGGCTGTGCTTGATTCATCGGCATAGACATACACCTCGTCGCCTGATCTCCATACAGAGGTAAGATCACCGTCACCGTTTATCTCGTAGGCGCGGTTGTTGCCGCCGTCAGTTCCCTCTCCACCGATGTTTGCATCAACTATCAAACGTAGGGTGCCAGGCAGGGGACGGAAGAAAGTAAGGTTGCGTAGGGTACGGTCGAAAACAGTCTCGCCCCAGGGCTGCACCAAGGTTACCTTACCGCCGTCGAAGCGGATGATCTGGATGTCGTCGGTGTTCACTTCGCTGTCGCCGTCGGTCGACTGGAACACGGCTTTGTTATGGTTGTCGTTAGTGTTCTGTGCCACAACAGGCATGGTGCCGCACAGCATGACAGCAAGCAGTATGTATAGATACTTGATAGTCTTCATATACGTCCCTCCTTATTTCTTAATATTTACCTTTTTCCCGTTCACGATATAGATTCCGTTCTGCTGGCTAGACTTGCTAACAGGTTGGCCTTGCAAATTGTAGATGGCTATCTTGCCCTCACCACTATCTACTCGCAGGCTGCTGATGCCCGTAGCTTCGTCGTAGGACATAGACAGGCTGACAGTTTTCATGTCAACCTCTAACTGACTGCCGTCGGTAAACAGTAGAATCACATTGTTGGCGTTGATACGGATCTCACTCACTGTGCGCTCGACGGTCTCGCCGGCAATTGTCAGCGTTTGTGTCGTGTCATTGTCATCGTTATCGGCGGCTGTCGCTGTTGACAGACCGAAGACTGGTGCGGTAAGTAGCAGAGCAGCCAGAATTATGCTATTCTTTTTCATACTCGATGTTTTGTTTTCAAATGGTTAGTTACTTTGTTATGATTCACTCGCTAGTCGTCTCCCCAGCTGCTCCCAACAGGTTTTTCATTCTCTGGCAATGTGCCGTTTCTGCTACCTGCAAGCAAGTGCACTGGACGTTGTAACTTAACAACTTTCGTCGTCGGTGTTTTGTAGTTTTTTAGTTTCATATTACAATAAAATATAGTGTTATAGAATCTTTTTAAGTTTAAGTAATGCGTTGTCGGTACAAAAAAAACGTGGACTACTTACGTCTACGCTTATCCAGGCATCGCCAAACGCCGTTCCATCTTAAACGAGCAAAAGTCCACGCCATTAGGCGCGAACTCCAACTTCAGTTCTTGATGGTTTCAAATTTGGCGAATTTGGATAAGCAAGAATCTAAAAGCGGATGTTCATCCTATATGTCCTTTTTTATATTTATCTCAGCCCATAGGCATCTGCGTTTTTAAAGGGTTATACTATAAATTATCTATATCTTAATCAATTTCTTCAATTTCTCAACGAGTTCACGGATTTGGGGCTCCAACTCTTCAAGTTGTTCCTTCGTCACTTGTTTAAAGTCTTCGTAGTCGCTACTTTGACGAAGGCTGAACATCTGGGAAAGAAGGGCTCCGTCATCCAGAGAAAGAATGCCAGTCTTCACAAAATGCAAATTAATCAGGGCAATCATGCCAGAATGGGTCTTTACAGGATGCCCTAAACTTATGAGTAGTGCAGAACCAACATACCATAAAGCATAGTATAATCTATTTGCTGACAGGTTATACCATCCTTGTTCAGCCACCTCGCTTGCCTCGTCAAGGGTTTTGTAGGCACGTTCTATGCGATATTCGACGACTGCACGCCGACTTTCTGCATCTAGGCTCATATAGCTATACCTTCTTCTAATACATTATACTTAAACATACTTGGTGGGGCACTTTCCCATTCTTTTCGTGTATAGAGCGTGGGGTTGATCTCCTCACCATAGTCAAGTCCTTTGTAATAGACAGGATAGCAAACACGACGGAAATCAGCCAAGCCAGTACTTTCCTTATCTATGATGATAAGCACGTCCCAATCACTGTTCTCACGAGCATCGCCACGAGCACGCGAGCCATAGAGGATAATCTGAGCAGTGGGCTCAGCCTCGCGTATGGTATCGCGAATTAGGGATATGATTTTAGCTCTCTTTTCTTCTGACATAAGCCTTGTGTTTTATGTTTCACACGGCAAAGATACGAATAAGTGAGCAAAATACCAAAGGAAAATATGTTTTTCTTTGTATTTTCGAACGTAACTATCTTCACCGGAAGGTGAAAGTTATGAATTTTTCTCGTAACATCCAAAAGATTATTGAAAAATCGAAAAATAATTCGTACCTTTGCCCGCGATTTACAATGGACGACAAACGATATATTCAAAGCCTGATTAACGAAGGCGAGCACCAGCAGCAGGACTTCAAGTATAGAGTGGAGGATGCGGTGAAGCTGGCTAAGTCGGTATCGGCATTCGCCAATACTGATGGCGGACGTCTGTTGATTGGTGTTCGCGACGACGGGCACATGTCTGGCGTACGCGACGAGGAGGAAATATATATGATGCACCAGGCTGCCTATCGCTACTGTCGTCCGCAGGCCAGCATCAAGTTTGACACTTATCATGTTGAGGGACGAACGATTGTTGTTGCCACCGTGCCTCCTTCTGACAGACGTCCTGTCTGTGCCATAGGTGATGATGGTCGTCAACGTGCCTACATTCGCATTGCTGACGAAAACATCGTAGCTTCGCCCGTGCATCTGGCCGTCTGGCGCGAGTCGCAAAAGTCGCAAGGAACCGTGATGACGTATACCGATACCGTCCGTAAACTCATCGAAACCCTGCAAGGCCAGCGTCTTACGCTTAACCAACTTGTCCGTCGTTCTGCTATCCCGCGTCACAAGGTTATTGCAATCCTGGCCCGTCTCGTCCGTTTCCATATTGTCCAATGGGAATATGTAGATCAAGAATTTCTGTTTGTGTTATTGTAGAAAAAGAAGGATTTGGAGGGTGAAGTGGTTAAGGAAAGCTATATATAAGATATAAGGTATATAGAGATTTTGTGCTTGATGTGAGTCAAGCGTCTTCACTTTTTATGTATTTTAAACACTTTTTTCTTTCGAAAAGTTTGGTGGGATGAAAAAATAGTCGTACCTTTGCACCCGCTTTCGCTCAAAAAGTTGTGGCGAGGCATAAAAAAGAGAGTTCTTTGAAAGACTTACATAGACAGAGAAAGAAGTAGTACAAGAAGCGAGTACTTTTGTCAGTTGACAATTGATAGTTGACAGTTGACAGTTGGTACTTGGGTAGAAAACGAACCGTTTCAAT
>JAEEVW010000014.1 GCA_016291085.1 Prevotella sp. | reverse complement strand
CTCTGTTGGCAGTCCAGTGGTCGAATTTAGTACCCTCCGGCACACTCAGCTTCACGTGGTCGCCGCTCTTCCAGTACGGCTTGCCGTCAAACTGCGCAAAGGGCTCCTCCACCATCTGGTAGCTGCAGCCCTCCGGAATGTTCACCTTGCCAAAGACGCAGGTACCCTGCTGGATCTCCAGATAGCGGGTACAGTAGCAGTCCTCGAAGGTAGCCTTGGCACCGTTGGCCAGATTCACAAAGGTAGCGTTACCCTGATATTCGGCTTGCACCGGGTCGAACATACAGTTCCTGAACGTGATGTCCACCTCGCTCAAGCCTACCAGACCGCCAATCCGGCTTCCCCAGCCGCTGAATGTGCCGGTGAAGACGCACTTCTCCAAAACAGGTTTCACGGTGACGTTGCTGTTAATCTTGCCGATAAGGCCACCAGTGGTCAAAGTTCCCTTGTTATAGGTAACGAAAGCAATGTCCGAGCGACAGTCCACGAGCTGTGTGCCACGGCTGGCATCCGCATCGTCGATACACACGGCGATACCACCGTTCTGCGCGTTGTCGGTAAACACCGTGCCCGTGGTCTTGACGTGGCGCACGATGGCTCCACGCAGACAGCCGAAGGGCGCAGTGGGGTCCTTGGCATTATTGAAGCCAGTGTTATCTCCGACAGTAAATGTCAGCGTGTGGTTGTTGCCGTCGAACGTGCCGCAGAACGGCTTCTCCACCGAACCCACCTGAATACCCTTGGTATCGATGTCGGCCGACAACCTGAAGAACTGGTTCTGGAAGTTCTTACCCTCGGCCACTTGTTTGGCCAGAGCCTCCCACTCGTTGCTCGACTTCAGCAGATAAGGGTCGGCACTGTTACCACTGCCCAGGAACGTCGTCTGTGCCCAGGTCATTGTCGTAGCGCAAACCAGCGCCACCAGCATCATGAATAGTTTCGTTTGTTTCATGTTCATTTGTTTATTGTTTTAATTATTGTATCAGTTAGTACATATTTTGAGAGCAAAGATACGAAAAGTCGAGCACAAAATAAAGAAACTGTTTCTTTTTTTTTGTCGAGACGGAGTATTTTCGCCATCTTTGATGGCAAAGATACAAAAAATGTCTGTACTGCAATAGTACAGACTATTCTTTTTGCCGTTTTCAGACAAGATTTAAAGGTTTTCAGACGAAATCTGAAGTCTGAAGACGAAATTTAAAGCCCATTTTGACGATATTTAAACTTCACTTGGTTCCAAAGATTCCTTTCGGAAGTTGGTGGGAGACATGCCGAAATGCTGTCGGAAACAGTCGCTGAAATAGGTATTGCTGCTGAAACCGCACTCGGTGGCTATTTCAATAACACTCCTGTCGGGCTGTTCGATGAGCAGGTTGGCAGCATAGTCCAGACGCAGTTGCTGAACATAGCTGTTCAGCTTGGCATGTTCACTGCCTTTGGAGAAAATGGCACCGACACGCTCCTTCGACAACTGGAAGCGGTCCATGATGGTCTGACGCCCGAACTTGGGGTCGAGGAAGAGTTTTTTGCGTATGATGACCTCGTTGATGTGCTGGAAGAGCTGTTCGTTGGTCTCAACGTTTGCGTCGGAGGCAACGGCCGGCTTCTGGGCCTGTTTCTCCTCCCAGTACATCTTCTTGTAGTTCACCGCTTCGGAAATCTGTTGGGCCAGGAAGCGGTTCTTACGGCTGATGACACGGTTCTTGACGATGACGATGGCGGCAAGGAATGTCACGGCGAGCATAACGGCCAAGACGCTTAACAGCAGGTAGCGCTGGCGGGTGTTCTCGGCCTCCTGCTGCATAATGGTCTGCTGTTGTTCCTTGACGTGATAGACGGCGGCCAGCTCCTGGGCGGTGTTACGCGCCTTGCGGCTCTTCAGCGTGTCCTGAATCTCGAGCACCTGTTCGTAGAGGGTAGCGGCCTGTTCGCAGCGGCCCATCTGGTGATAGACATCGGCCAAGCCCCACTTGGCGGTGTTCATCATCTCGCCCAGCGTGTCGCCCTGCAGGCGTATGCGTTGAATGAGGTCGTTGTAGATGTTGATGGCCTCGCGATGGAGTCCGCGACGTTTCATGTAATCCACAATGAAATAGTCGCGCGTGTGGTTGCCCTCGTACTGCACGGCCTTCCATGCAGCATAGGCCGAGTCGGCGCGATGGAAATAGGCGCGCTGCTGACTGCCGGAACTAGCTCGGCCCATCCTGGCCAGCAGGCCGGCTTTCTTGGCCAGTGCCATGCGGCGGTCGATGAGCTGCTGATGCTGTGACGTTCTCCAGCGCGTGCCCTGCATGGTCAGCTGCAGGTTGCGCTCGACGGTCTGCAGCGCGCTGTCGTAGTCCTTCATCTCGCTATACAGGCTGGTCAGCAAGTTCAGGAAGCCGTGGGTCAGGTGGTCGGCATCGTCGCGGTCGGTCTTTGCCATGAGGCTGATGGCCTCATTCACGTATTGAATGCCCTTCTCACGATTGCCCTCGAAGAAAATGTTCTGGCCCATCGACACTTGAGCCATGGCGTGGTAGTAGTCGTTGCCCGTCGCCTCGGCCAGATCCATCTGCTGCCGCAACCACTTGTTCTCCATGTCCTTGTGTCCGGAGAGTTCGCTGGTATTGCTGAGCGAGCTGAGCACGCGGAGCTTCTTCTCGCTGTCCGCCTCGGCCTCCTTGCTGTCCAGCAGTTGAACGTACAGGTCGTAGGCATCGCGGAACTGCATGCAGTTATAAAGCGAGTCGGCCACTCGCATGGTCCGCTCGAAGTCTGCATTGCCGGCATTACCCGCCGCCCCGTCCTTCGTGTTATCACAGCCTGCGCAGCTCTCTATCATCGCCACAACAACTATATATAATATGTATACAATCCGTTTCATGTCATTTCGATTACCATCCCCACTGATCGTACTGTACATCGACACCGCCCAGCAGGAGCCAGTCAGCCAGCGTCTGCTCATACTGTCGGAGCAGATAGACAGGGATTTCCACATGCTCGCCGAACATGACGGTATCGCCGGCTGACGGGGCATAATCAGTAGATGTGACGTAGTTGTACACCTCCAAGATGTCCGCTACCGTAATGCCTGAGTCAGTAATCATCTCTATCGCGTCGGAGATAGTCAGGTCCACTTTGGCCAGCGCGTCCTGTATCTGCTGAAGCAAATCGAAGAAACTGGCCCTGCGGGGAGCGGCCACGAATGCTTGGGCTTGGGAGGTATTGAACATCTTGCGCAGGTCAATGCCTAAACTCTCGAGGAACTTGACAACCTTCATCAGGTTGAGGTCCTTGACCACATCGTGATAGTAGCGGTTCTGCTCGCCCTCGTAATAGACGACAGGCCATGCCTGCACAGCTGCCATCGTCTGTATGAACCATATAGCTGCAGAAGGCTGGTGCTTCAGCTTAAAGACAACGGTATTGGTCTGCAGATTCGTCTTACCAGGTACCAGGCTGGGTTTGAAGCCTTTGCTCGTCATCCACGGGATGATGGCACGTCCGCACTTGATGGGCACGTAGTTGTCGTGGCGGCTATGTTCGATGAAGTAACGCTGCGTAGTATCCGGCTCCCATCCGTTGGTGATTTTTATCTCAGCCAACTTGGCCTTCAGAGCCTTGACGGCATCGCTGTTCCTGTCCATATAGGCGGGCTGCAGGAGCTGGTGGAGCGAGTCGAGAGCAGACACGCCAATTTTGGAGAGCACGCCCTTGTCCTTCGTCTCGATGACTTCCTGCACGTGCGATGCCAAGGGTTCCTGGAACAGGTCGTGATAGTCGATGCCCAGATGGCAGTTCTCGTTGACGGAGATGAGGAACATGGCCACATCGTTGATGGCGTCGCACTGGTCTTTCTCGACGAAGGCCTCGTAGGCCTCCTCGCAGTCGAGCATACCGCCTCCAGAGAAAGTCTTGTCGAAGGTGATGCCGCGGTCCTTGTATTCCATGTCGCGCAACTTGGCGATATACATGCTCTCGGTGCCACCCTGAGAATAGCCCATATTGAAGAGGAAGCGTCCTTGCGGTATCTGCTTGTCGGTGAGCAGCTGGCGGGCAGCCAGGAGTCCGTCAAGACAGTTGCGGGCATTGGTGTCGCCACAGAGATAGGCTATCTTGTGGTCGATGGACGAGCCATAGCCTATGTAGTCGCTCATCACGATAATGTAGTTGGGTTTCAGGGGATTAGCCAGTATGCCGCTGGGGACGTCAAGTTCACCTTGCGAGGGAGCCTGTTCAGGACTGCCTATGGTGTGGTGGTTGAAGAGGATGATGCCATCACAGGGTGTTGTGCCGTTAGCAATATCAGCAGGAACCATGACGATGCCGCTGATGGTGACAGGCTGTCCGTCACCGTCCTTGGAGGGGTATTCGTAGACGAAGTGGCGCACATCGCGCGAGCCAAGGGTTATCTTTTCTATCTTGGCCTTCACGGTGGTGTCGCATTCCGACAGTATCTTATAAGCATTCTGCGCCGAGGCACTCAGGCCTACACCTGTCAGCAACAGAGCTGTAAATAGTAGTTTTCTCATGTCTGTTGTCATTTAATAATCCGTTTATGTGTCTTCTCTCCGTTGCGCTCAATCACAATGCCACGTGCATGGCCGTCGATGCGCTGTCCCTGAAGGTTGTAATAACTGTCAACTATCAACTTTGAACTTTCAACTGTTTCGATGCCAGCCGGCTTCTTGCTGCCAATCTGGAAGGTGACGCTCACGGGATAGTGGTCACCCAGCATCTTGCCGTCGTGCTGAAAGCCCGTAGTATCGAGCTGATAGCTGACTGCTTGAATTTCTGTCCCGTTGATGGGATTAATATACAGCACCTTGTCGAGCACTTCACCGCTTTCGAGGATATTACCGTCCGTCTCACAACAGACAATGCCATCGACTGGAGCAGGATATTTCCCGCCGTTCTGCAATTCTACCCATGCATCGTACACTGTGGCACGTCCTGTGGCATCTATCTCATCGATGAAATTGCTTTTTATCTGGTCACGACAATAGTAGCTGTTCAGGTCACCCACGACGATGACGGGGCGCGTGTCCAGACGGGTAAGAATATCGTCACGCAACTGATTCCATTGTTTCAGGCGTGCATCACGGTCAAGGCTGTCCTTGCCTTCGCGTTCATCGGCAGTGTCGCCGGCATCCATGTGCATGTTATAGACCACCACTTGCTGTCCGTCTTTCAGCGTCAGCTCATAGCGGCGGAAGCCCTTGGTCACCATCTCGTCAAGCGCATGGCTGAACTTGCCGAAGTTGGCCGTCCAGGGCGTGCGGCTGACAGAGGTCAGCGTGATGCCGTTCTTCCAAGCACCCATCAGACCGTCGCACTCGAAACGGTGGTTCTGCAAATGCAGGAAGTCAATCTGGTGACCGTCCACACCCACATCGCCACTCCAGGAGTCTATCTGATAGTCGTCCTCTAAAGGTACTGTCAGCTCCTCATGATAGTTGAAGTCCTCTTGCATAAACACCATGTCGTAGCCTCTCTTCTGGAGGTAGGTGCCTATTCTGACGCTGCCACCGCCGCCGGGGCCGTCGGCATTCACCTTAACGACAAATATCTTTTGCGGCAGACCATCCACATTCAGCGTAGCGATGCTGAACGTACCGACCTCTTGTGCATGACCAGTCATCAGGCCCGTCAGCCCAATGACAGTAATGCAAGTTAGAAATAACTTTTTCATACGTTTTATTTTGAGTTTCACGTTGCAAAGATACGTAATTATTCTTTAACTCCGCACGTTCCATACGTTAAAAGTGATAAATCATATGGAAACTTTGCACGAATATCAAAGAAATGTCGTACCTTTTTCGGAACGAAGAAGGTACTCTCGTTCGGAAAATTGCAAATAAATTTGCATTTTCACTCACTTATTCGTACCTTTGCACGCAAATAAACTAACCTACTCTATTGAAGATGAAAAAGATAATCAGTATGGTATGTCTGGCTGCTGTGGCGATGACGTCACAGGCGCAGCTCGTGACATCGGCAGGGGTGCAGTACCTGCAGTGTATGCCCAAAGACCAGTCGGGCGATTTCTCGGATTTAAGCAACACGTATTTCCTGGCCGACTCGCTGGCATCGTTCGATGTGGCGAAGGGCGAGGGACTGGTGCAGTGGAAACGCTACCGGCTGTCGCCGCGTCAGGCTTTCAACCTGAACGGCTACTGGCCGGTAAGGATGCAGATGCTGGACTTCCCCGACACGCAGTACGACAACGACCCGAACCTGAAGCTGAAGATTGACTTCGTGAGCGAGCGTTGCGTAAGAATCCGCATGGCGACATCGCCCATCGATGCTCCGCGCAAGGACAGCGAGAGCCTGATGCTGGCAGGGGCGGTGCCGACGTCTGCCGCTTGGCGTTCCACTAGCGATGGCAAAACCATCGCATACAGAACCGCCTACGGCAGTTTGGAGATACAGAAGTTCCCGTGGCGCATCGTGCTGAAGGACAGCCAGGGGAAGGTGATGACGCAGACGCGCCACATCATCGACAACGACTCGAGCCAGGTGAAGCTGCTGCCCTTCTCGTTTATCAAGCGGGGCAGCGACAATTCGCGTAGCGTGAATCCCGTGTGGACGATAGCGCCGAATGAGCGCATCTATGGCGGTGGCGAGTCGTTTGGTGCCCTGAACAAGGTGGGGCAGAAGATGCAGCTGATGGTGACCGACCCGCAGGGCCCGGAGACCGACGGACAGTACAAGCCCGTGCCGTTCTTCTTCTCGAACCGCGGCTACGGCATCTTCATGCATACCTCAGCGCCCATTACGGCCGACTTCGGAGCATCGTATATCGGTGCCACACGCCTATTCATGGCCGACGAACAGCTGGATTTGTTTGTATTCTTTGGTTCCCCCAAAGAAATCCTCAACGAATACACCAACATCACGGGCAAGAGCCCCATGCTGCCGTTGTGGACCTTCGGCACCTGGATGAGCCGCATCACCTATTTCTCGCAGGAGGAAGGCCTGGAGATTGCCCGTCAATTACGCAAACACAAAATCCCATCGGATGTCATCCATTTCGACACGGGATGGTTTGGCGTCGACTGGCAGTGCGACTACGAGTTTGCCAAGGACCGTTTCCAGGATCCTGTGGGCATGCTGAAACAGTTGGCGAAGGACGGTTTCCACACTTGTCTGTGGCAGTTGCCGTACTTCACACCGAAGAACCGGTTCTTTGGTGAGATTGTCAAAAACAATCTCCACATACGGAATGCCGACGGCGGCATGCCCTACGAGGATGCCGTGCTCGACTTCTCGAATCCGCAGACCGTCGCGTGGTACCAGTCGAAGATTACGGGACTGCTGAAGCAGGGCGTGTCGACCATCAAGTGCGACTTCGGCGAGGCAGCACCCTATAACGGGTTCTACCATAGCGGCAAGGGCGGACTCTACGAGCACAACCTCTATCCTGTGCGCTATAACAAGGCATTGTGGGAGGCTGTAGAGCGTCAGTACCCCGGCGAGGGCGTCATCTGGGCACGCTCAGCATGGGCTGGCTCGCAGCGCTATGCCCTGCACTGGGGTGGCGATGCTGCCACGACGAATACCGGTATGCTGGGTGATCTGAGGGGCGGACTGTCGTTCGGACTCAGCGGTTTTTCTTTCTGGAGCCACGACATGGGCGGTTTTGTGACGGCCTCGCCTGAGGACATCTACCGTCGCTGGCTACCCTTCGGTTTCCTGAGTTCGCACACTCGCGCCCATGGTGCACCGCCCACTGAGCCTTGGCTCATCAGCGAGTCGTTCACGAAGGCGTTCCGCGAGGCTGCCGAGATGAAATACAAACTGATGCCGTACGTCTATGCCCAGGCGAAGGACTGTTCGGAGCGTGGACTGCCGATGGTTCGTGCCCTGCTGGTGGAATTCCCCGACGACCCGGGAGCGTGGCTCGTAGAGGATGCGTATATGTTCGGTTCACAGATCATGGTTGCACCGTTGCTGGAGAGCGGCAACGAGCGCAATGTCTACCTGCCGCGCGGCAAGTGGATAGACTACCAGACGGGCAAGGTGTATGACGGTGGCTGGCAGACCATCAAGGCCGGACGCATTCCCGCTATCATCCTGGTTCGCGACGGAAGCTTGATTCCCCACGCACCGCTGGCCCAGCGCACAGACCAAATCCAGTGGGACAAGGTGGAACTTAAAGCCTACAAGGCAGATGCGAAGAAATGTACGGGCTTGCTCTTCAAGCCTGGCGACACCGAGTTGCAGCACATTGAGCAATAAAAAGAGAGGTCTGAGCCAAAACTCAGACCTCTTTATTTGCTTCAAGGTAAATGATTACTTAATCACGACCTTTTTACCATTGACGATATTGATGCCGCGCTGCAGCTGGTTCATGCGAACACCCTGGAGACTATAAACTGGTGCATTCGCTGATTGCGTGGCATTATTCACCTCGGCAATACCTGCACTTTCCGCCTTCTGCACTTTCACACTTGCCCAGATTTCCGCATAGCCCACTGCCCCATTGTAGGGCTTATAAGGACTGACGACAGCGTAGATCTGCTGGGTTTTGGGTAGCGAGAATGTGGTGCTGCCAGCAGACTGCCAGTCACTCCAGAGCGTCATACCCTCCAGCTTCTGGGTATCGATATTCTCTGTCAGCAGATAGATATAGCGATGGTCACCATCAGCATTTTTGCCTCCCAACACATAACTCGTTGCAGGCTCCTGATACTCCTGTGACGAGGCGGGATTCTCGGCATCGAGCACCCATCCCAATCGGATGTTCTCGCCATTCTGTTCTACAGCGAGTTTCCAATCGGCAGCATAAGGCTGACTGGCCCTGACCAGGAACTTGTCTGCATGACAGACAAGTCCCGTTCCGTCTGCAGAAGCAGTGGCAGTGAATTCGATTTCCTCGCTGCCGCCCTCAAAAGGACTGGCAATGAACTTCCAATTACCAGCGAGCTGCTCCAGAATCTGTGCAGACGCCTGTCCGCTAAAAAGCAGACAGGCGCTACATAGCAATATAGCTTTTCTAATCATTTCTTGTCAAATAGCACATAATTACTTTATCACAACCTTACGGCCATTCACGATATTAATACCCTTCTGCAGGCTATTCATGCGAACACCCTGAAGGTTATATATCTGAACGTTGTCCATATCGGAAACACTGACTGAGCTGATGCCAGTACTGGTTTCTTCAGTCATACTGATAGGCAGCAATTGATTCTCAGTGGCCGACTTAGCTGTCAAGATGGCCACGATGGTAACATTGTCCATCTTGGTTACATCCTTTGTCCAAGTATCCGTAATCTTATGCAACTGCTGGTTGGCAGTAGCTGTGCCGTTGTTGACAGTAATCGTCGCATCACCCTGCGTCAGCGTACCTGCTGTAGCACTGGTGGCAACGAACGAAGCACCTGTAATCTTCACCACCTTATTCAGGTTGGCAGCGACATTCACCTCAGCGAGTGAACCCTCAACCATAGTATAATCACTGATCGTTTCTGCCTGCAGACTGCTCTTCGGCGTATCAATGGCTTCCTTCATCTGAGCGTTACCGGCATTCTTGCGTAAGATGACATATACGGTACCATTCAGTTTGGTCTTTTCCTGCAGGCCAGTGATGAGCGAGCAGTACTGAATGAGGCAACCACCCGTGGCATCCTGAATCCATGCAGTACCATAGCCGTTGGCAGAGATACCTATCACCTCAGCGTCTGTCAGCGTCACCTTTGCAGCTGTGCCTCCTTCCAAGGCGTTAAAGGCAGCAATGTTGGCACATTCGGTATAGTCAATAGTGGCAGTCACGGTTTCGGCATTCTTAGCAGCCAGCGTAACCGTTACC
The DNA here is from genome assembly GCA_016291085.1 of Prevotella sp. Lineage (GTDB taxonomy): Bacteria > Bacteroidota > Bacteroidia > Bacteroidales > Bacteroidaceae > Prevotella. The sequence goes on along the minus strand of JAEEVW010000014.1, from coordinate 74,549 downwards.
TTTGACAGATAAGCCGTACCCTGACTCTGAGGCATTGTGAAGTAAACCACGTCAGCATTGCCTGTCCAAGTATGATCGTCGACAGTACCCACGACAGGAGTCATGTTCAGGTCGCCAGTGCCTGCCTGTGTGAACTCAATCTTCGTGACAGCATAGCCCTCAGGAGCCGTAATACCCATCATGGCATACATGGGGAACATAGCCAGACACGTACCCCTACTTGAGTCCGTAAAGATGGCAGACTGGGCCGAACCGGCAGTCACCTGCAGAGCCACATTGTCTACCGTAAATGTCTTATTGAAAATAAAGCCTGCAGGGTCTGTCAGCTTTGTGCCAGGAGTCATCAGACTGCCATTGCCGAAGTCGAAGGTCACCTCTGTGGGCTGAACACCAGCAGCCACAATAGCATCTGCAGAGATGGGCATGAGGAACCAACCTGTCATGTAATAGATCAGCACACCCGTAATCTTGCTGGCTTTCTCGGGCCAAGCATAGTCCGTAGGTAGCACACTCATATAGTCGCGTGCCTTGACGGGCAGAGCGGTGCCGTCTACCGTCAATGTCTTGTTCTGGCCACTGCCGCTGATAGCGACATTCTCCAGCGTAATCAGTCGGCCATAGTTAGCCTGTGCAGCAGCCTCAGCACCCGTCATCACCGTACCATTCAATGTCGTTGCGGTAGCTTCAAACGTAGAAGCATCGGTAGCAGTCAGCTGGTATTCCACTGCCACAGCAGGATCGTTCATATAGTCAATCGTGTTGTCTGTGCTCTTCTTACCGATGATATAGCCGTTCAGGGCAGTACCAGCAGTCAGCGTGACGCCCTTGATAACTGTTGCACCAGAGGCATCCTCCACGTAATAGCTGCCACCTTTCGCACCATTCACTCTGGCATTGCTGAGTGTCAGCTTGACGTTCTTTCCATCCTCTACGGCATTGAAGGCAGCAAAATTGGCAGCCTCCACGTCATAGTTCACAGCAGCGGGCTCTACAGTATCGCTGTTCTTATCAGCGATGGTAACAACCATCTTAAACATCTGGCGAGTCGCTGAAGAGGTAAACAATACTTCCGTTGCATTGCCTGTCCACACATTGTCAGCAACAGCACCTGTACTGGCTGTCAAGTCAAAAGAGCCACTCTTCATAGTGACCTCAATCTTTGTCAAGGCCTTGCCTTCAGGAGCATTGAACTTGATAGAACCACTCTTATAAACATACAACGCAGTGACACCACTGTTGTCCTTCATCAGACGGGCAGGCTGTTTGGCATCGCCCTGAACATTGGTCAGCGACACACCGTCAACCACCAATGGCGCCGTCAGATTGCCATCTGCGAAATTGGCGCCCTCGCCAACAGGCCAATTCAGAGGATTATTCTGGAAGTCAAACGTTACTTCCTCTGCACTTGCTGTCAACGGCAACATCAGCAGTGCCGACAGCATCAAAAATAAAGTAGAAATTTTCTTCATAAGCTTATGTTCTTTAAAAATAATAATGTGCACCTTTGCGCCTGCAAAAGTACACATTATTTTTTTAATATGCAATACCTAATTATGGCTATTTTTTAATGACCTTTTTACCATTGACGATATTGATGCCACGCTGCAGCTGACCCAGTCGAACACCCTGCAGGTTGTAGATCTGAACGCTATTCACATCGGTAACATTGACGGTGCTGATGCTCGCGCCACTCTCATCGGTGATAGACAGCGGATAGAGCTTAAAGACATCACCCTTCGTATTCGTCCACAGGATACCAGTGACAGTGGCCTTTGCGTAATCTACACTCGAGAGGTCCTCTTTGTATACGTATGGTGCATAGTTTGTCTTTCCGTTACTGATGGCCAGTGTCTGGTCGCCGGAAGTAATGGTAGCCTCTGTCTCAGCAGTACCCTTGACAGCGACACCAGTCAACTTAATGACCCTGTTGACGTTGGCTGCAGTAACCACCTCGGCCAAAGAACCCTCTACAGGAGTATAAGTGGCACCATGCGTGACATTGATAGTCATTGCATTGGTGAACTCTGTCATAGCGATACGAGGTCCGGGCTGGTTGAAGTCCTTCCTGACAAAGACAAATCCATTGATGGCGTCGTTCACCTCGAAGGTAAGACCTGTGCAGTAGAAATGGGCACCAGCCGTAGCATCCTGTACGTAGTGACCCCAACCGTTTACCATGCCGCTGGTGATGACGGCGTTGTTCAGATTCAGTCTGACAAGCTTACCATTTTCCACCTTATTGAACTCGGCCAGTGATGCTGCTTCCGTATATTCCTCGGTATAGTCGGGAGTAACTGTGGCATCATTTTTGTCAGCAATAGTAACAAGAATCTTTGTCAGATACAATGCACCATTGGCGGTAAAGCGTACTGTAGTGACATTACCTTCCCATGTCAGTTTGTCTTCGCTCAGCGTGCCCACTCCATTGTCAACATCCCATTTGTTGTTTGTGGCGGCAACGGGAGTAATCTCAATCTTGGTAATCGCCTTGCCTTCAGTAACTGAAAAGCGAATCTGACCACCTTTAATCAATTGAAGCTGGTTTTTACCTGCATTGTAGTAATAGCGGGTAGGCATGGTAGGAGAGTTGACAAAACTGAGAATCACACCATTGGTTCCGATGAATTTTCCAGCAAGGTTGCCAGCGTTCAAATTTTCAGCATTACCTATTGGCAAATTCAGGCTGTTGTTGAGGAAATCAAACTCCACAACGGTCTGTCCACTAACCGTCTGCGGCAGCATCAATAATGCCGTAAGCATTAAAAACAGAGCAGAAATCTTCTTCATAAGCATATTTGGTTTAAAATATATAATGTGCACCTTTGCGCCTGCAAAAGTACACATTATTTTTGAAATATGCAACACCTAATAGTGGTTATTTTACGTTGCCCACCTTTATGAGGTACTCCCCAATCTGAACGGCGTTGAGTGCGGCACCCTTGCGAATCTGGTCGCCAGAGAGCCAGAAGGTCAGACCGTTCTCGTCGCTGAGGTCCTTGCGCACACGACCTACGAAGACGTCGTCCTTGCCGGCAGTCTCCAGCGGCATGGGGTATGTCAGCGTGCTGGGATCGTCGACCAGCGTACAACCAGGGGCAGCGGCAATAGCCTTCTGAGCTTCCTCTACGCTGATGGGTCGTTCGGTTTCAATCCATACGCTCTCCGAGTGGCTGCGCAACGAGCTGACACGCACACACATAGCCGAGCACTTGGCGTCGGTATGCATAATCTTGCGGGTCTCGTTGTACATCTTCATCTCCTCCTTCGTGTAGCCGTTGGGCTGGAACACATCGATCTGCGGAATGACGTTGTAGGCCAGCTGATGGGGGAATTTTTTAATCGTCTTCACCTCACCGTCCTCAACCATCTCCTTGTACTGCTGCTGCAGTTCGGCCATGGCGGCAGCACCGGCACCCGATGCACTCTGATACGAAGAGACGTGGATGCGCTTGATGTGTGAGATGTTCTCCAGGGGCTGCAGCACCACCACCATCATGATCGTTGTACAGTTGGGGTTGGCAATGATGCCACGGGGACGCTTCAGCGCATCCTCGGCATTACACTCGGGCACTACCAAGGGCACATCGTCGTCCATGCGGAACGCACTCGAGTTGTCAATCATCACAGCGCCATACTTGGTAATCGTTTCGGCAAACTCCTTCGACGTACCGGCACCAGCTGAGGTAAAGGCGATATCGATATCCTTGAAGTCGTCGTTGTGCTGCAACAGCTTCACGGTCAGCTCCTTACCACGGAAAGTATACTTCGTACCAGCTGAGCGTTCTGAGCCAAACAGCACAAGTTCATCCATCGGGAAATTTCTCTCATCAAGCAGGCGCAGGAACTCCTGGCCTACGGCGCCTGAGGCACCCACAATTGCTACTTTCATAAACCTATTCTTTTCCTATGTTTATACTTTCGGACTGCAAAGATAGTGCAAATCGAACGAAAAACCAAATAAATTTGCGCTTTTCTGAGATTTATACATCTTAACATAGTCAAAGCACGCATAAATATTCACTTCTTCGCAAATTCCCTGACCACCGGACGGCCTTCCACCCAGGCAATCATGTTCAGCACCAGGTAGTTCCAGTTTTGGAAACCTTTGTTCATGATGGGCTCGCCGGTGTCGGGGTTGTAGTATTCGTGCAGAGCACCTTCACGCTGCAGGTCGTCGCCAAACAGCGCGATGGTCTTCTCGGCCATCTGGCGCGCTTCCTGCTCGAATCCGTAGTCGGCCAGACCGCGGAACACCATATAGTTCGAGATGCCCCAGATGGGTCCCTGCCAGTTCGAGGGATTGTTCGTCGCCAGCAGGTTGTACATCTTCTCCAGTTTCGACAGCGTGCGCACGCCATAGGGTGCCCAGAAGGTCCGAGGGTCCAGCAGGTTCTCGCACACCATACGCTGAGCCTGTTCGGGAGTGGCAATGCCAGCCCACAGCGCCATGAATCCCGACCAGGAACCCAGTCGCTGAATCAGGCAGGGATAGTCTCGCGGTGCCCCCTTGTGCAGCACGAAGGGCTTGCCGAAGATGATTTGTGGCTCGCCGGTATAGGGCAACAGGTTCAGGTCTACCGAGTAGTACATACCATCCTTCTCGTCCCAACAGTGCGTCCGAACGGCCTCGCGCAGCGCCTCGGCATCGGCCTCATACTGCCGCGCCGCCTCCGTCATCTCCAGGCGTCCGGCCAGATAGGCCATAGCCTGCAATTCGCGCACCATCAGACAGTTCAAGTATACCGATGCGGAACTACGTTTCGGACGGAAGAAGGTCGACGGGTCGTTGTCGACACCGATGGCCAGATCGTCCTGCCAGTAAAACAGCCCCGTAGCCTCGTGGCGGTGGTGCTGCTGATAGTTGCGGATGAAGGCCTGCATGCGCGAAAAACCCTCGCGCAGCCACGAGGCGTCGCCCCCACCCTGCTGCGTGATGAATGCTGCATGCTGGGCAATGACGGGTTTGTGCATGTTCGTGGCGTAGATGTCCTTGGGTTTCATCTTCGCTGGGTCGCTCTCCGCATCGACCACCATCGGCATATATCCGTCGACCTCCGACGTATAGGCCAGGTAGTTTAGCACACAGCCCTGCTCATACACCAGCGCCTCGCGCCTGTCACTGTCCGATCCGGTATCGGCCAGAATCTGCCGCAGGGCCACGTCCGACAGCCACGAGTCCCAGTCCCACAGCACGCGGGCATACTGCCTGCTGCCAGGCGTCAGGTAGGGGTATATCAGCGCCCCACCCTCCGGCTGCCGGTACATCTGCTTATAGTCCGCATAGCAGTGCTTCTTAATCCGCTCCCGCAGCTCCTCTGGCGTCGCTGCCTGCACCGCCACTGCCACCCACATCAGGGCTACCAACACCATCATTTTCCGCATAGTCATAGCGATACCAATTCGTCAAAGCCAATAGGGTTACTGGTTGACGATGACCAGACCGCCGTTCTGGGGGATGGTGACGGTGATTTGCTGACGCTTGTTCTGCTTGACCTGACGAACGGTACCTGTGAGGGTGGGGTCGTTGGTATACTTCGGATCGTCGGCATAGACGGTGAGTTGGGTGTCCTTGGCAAACATGGGCAGGGTGATGGTCTTTTTCAGCGGCTGCTGCTCGGCATTAATGCCTGCCACATACCACTTGTCGCCAGCACGACGGGCAATAATAGCATACTTACCAGGATAGCCGTCGATGAAGCGTACCTCGTCCCACGTGGTGGGAACCTGCTTCATGAAGTCGATAGCCCAGGCGGGGGCATCGGTGAGGTTGTTGGGAGCCAGGGCAAAGTGCTGGACGCTACTCTGGAACAGCACGGCGGTGGCCAGGGCATAGACATCGCTGGTGCGACGGTAGGTGCCGCGATCGTTGCCAGTGCTGTAGCGCTTGTTGAGGGCGGAGCCACCGAAGTCCATCGAGGCGACGGTGTTGCGGATGAAGACGTGCGTACAGCCGTTCTTAGCCTCAGCATCACAGTTGTTCTGTCCGAAACTGAGGTTCTCGGAGGCCAGCACAGCCTCGGAGGCCACGTAGTTAGGATACATGCGCTCCCAACCGCGGGGCAGGGTGCAGCCGTGGAAGATGCACTGCATTCCGAACTCATTGGCATCGGTGAGGATGTCCTCGTAGAGTTGCATCATGGCCTGCTTGTCGCCACCGAAGAAGTCAACCTTGATGCCGAGGATGCCATTATCGTGCATCCACTGCATCTCCTTGCGACGAACGGCGGAGCGGTCCATCTTGTGGCGAGGCCCCTGAGGAGCGTCGTTCCAAGAGCCGTTGCTGTTGTACCACAGGAACAGGCCGACGCCCTTCGACTGGGCATAGCGCGACAGTTCGGCAACGCGGTCGTAGCCAATCTGCGAATCCCAATGGGCATCGACGAGCACGGAACGGTAGCCCAGAGCGGCCGAGAAATCGATGTACTCCTTCTGCTCGTCGTAGTTGCAGCTGCCGTCCATGCGGATAATCCACGACCAGGTTCCCTTACCGTAGGAATAATCACGAGAAGCTTTGTATTTAGGCTCGACGAGGTCGTTAGCCACGGTGGTCTCGACAATGGGAGCCAGCGTGGTGCCAAGGGTCATAGTACGCCAAGGAGTGAGGGCAGGCAGCGAGACGCTGGCCGTGGGAGTGCCCCAGCCGTCCATTTCTTCCTTTTGAGGGAAGGCAATGCTATATTTGGTATCGCCATCGTTCTGCAGCGCGCAGCCCACGTAGTTGCCGTCGGTGCCGGTTTCAGAAATGATGATCCAACCTGCAGGAACTTTGAACAGGCAGGGGAATGTGTAGCCCTGACCCCAGCCGTTCTTGCCGGGCTGGTCGTCCCAGGTGTAGGCGGTCTCGTAGCTGGGATAGGTACGGGCAAAGCCACCCATGGGCTTCACCTGCGGACAGAGGAAGGTAGTGGTGCCCTGCGGCAGCACGAAGCTGCTGGCTTCACTCTCGACAACAGCGCTGAACATGTCCTTCTTTCCACCATAGATCTTATAGCGGTAAGCGACATCGCGACCCGTCACGCGGAAGATGACGTCGAGGGCAGGACGGCCCTTCTGCTCGAACTGGCAGACAGCCTCGGTAGCCTCGTAGCTGACGTGGCTGCGCTTGATGGTTTTCAGCGAATATTCGTCGCGCACGGTAGTGACCTGGCAGTCCTTCAGGGTAAGGCCCTGCGAGAGGTCACCGAAGTTCATCTTCACGCCCAACGGTGAACGCTCGATGAACGTGGTGCCGTCGAGTGCGACCTGATAGGCAGGGCGGCCACCCTCGTCGGTAACGGTGACAGCCATGTGGCCGTCGGGACTCTGGAATGTTTTCTCGGTAGCTTGAGCTGTCAGCACGGCAAAGGCCAGTGCCACAGCAGACATCAATGATTTCTTCATACTATTATTTATTTAATCCGTTGTCGTTATTTTATAGGTTGCGCCGGGTTTGGTGTCAAGGTCGTACTCGTAGACGGGACGCAGGGGGAGCTGGTCGAACGACGTCAGCTCGGAGGAGCGCAGCGGCTGCTTGACGTCGGCACGCTGCAACAGGGCATTGGGACAATCGCCAGCGGCAGGTGTCAAACCCTTACCCTTCAGCGGCACATAGGAACGCAGGCGCAGCGTACCACCAATGGTAGAGCGGATGTGCGCTGAGCGGAGCTGCCCTTCGCTCCACTGCTCGTCGACCACAAAGCCGCCACGGGCCCGCAGGCCTTTCACCTGACCTTCGCGCCATGCATCGGGCAGGGCGGGCAACAGGTGGACGGCACCGTCGTGACTCTGGACGAGCATCTCGCAGACACCAGCGGCACAACCGAAGTTGCCGTCGATCTGGAAGGGCGGATGGGCATCAAAGAGATTGGGATAAGTACCACCATGTCCACCCCACTCTATCGAGTCGGGAATCATGGTGAGCATGTTGCGAATGATGCGGAAGGCATGGTTGCCATCGAGCATACGCGCCCAGAAATTGATTTTCCAGCCCAGGCTCCATCCCGTGGCCATGTCGCCACGCTGCTTCAACGTGTTAGCAGCAGCAGTAAAGAGGTCGGGATGAGTGTAGGGTGATATCTGATTGGAGGGATAGAGCCCGTAGAGGTGCGAGATGTGGCGATGCTCGTCCTTGGGATCGTCACCGTCCCACAGCCACTCCTGCAACTGTCCATAGCGACCAATCTGCATGGGCGGCAACTGCTGGATGGCAGATGTAAGATGTGAGATGTAGAAGGAGTCTTTGCCCAAGATACGGGCGGCTTGTAAGGTTTGGCTGAGCACGTCGAAGACAATCTGGTTGTCCATCGTAGAACCTGCCGTGACGGTGGTCTTCTTACCCACAGGGCCATGTTCGGGCGACACAGTGGGAGCCGTGACGAGCCAGCCATACTGGGGGTGTGGACGCAGGTAGTCGACGAGGAAGTCGGCAGCACCCTTCATGACAGGGTAATAGTCGGCCAACAGCTGGCGGTCGCCTGTAAAGAGGTACTGCTGCCAGATGTGCGTCGTCAGCCAGGCACCACCCGTAGGGAACATGCCCCATGTCGTACCGTCGACAGGTCCGGCAATGCGCCAGAGGTCGGTGTTGTGGTGAGCCAGCCAGCCTTGGCAGCCATACATCTGCTGGGCAGTCTTGGCACCCGTCACGCTGAGGTCGCGAATCATAGAGAGCAGCGGCTGTTGGGTCTCGACAAGGTTACCCACCATGGAGGGCCAGTAGTTCATCTCGGTATTGATATTGATGGTGTATTTGGAGTCCCAGGCGGCATTCTTTTTGCCATTCCACACACCCTGCAGGTTGGCAGGTTGTCCACCAGGCTGCGAACTGCTGATAAGCAGGTAGCGACCGTACTGCATCATGAGCGACACCATGTCGAGGTCGGTACCGTCGAAGGTGGACAGGCGCTGGTCGGTGGGGATACTAGTAGCACTAGTCTGACTAGGAGTACTAGTTAAATATAGGGAAACGCGGTCGTACTGCTCGTGATATTTCGCGAGGTGGCGCTTCAGCAGTTGCTTATAGGACAGGCCGCGCAGGGCATCGAGCGTCTGGTTGTTCTTCTGAACGGGATTGCCACTGATGTCGTGGTAGTTGACGAAGTTGGTGGCGGCAACGATATAGAGCGTGGCGGTGGTGGCATCGTCCACCTCATACGAGTCGACCTTACGCTTTATCTCACCATCGGTTTCAATCCTGATGCGGCACTCGGCCTTCAAACCAGCCTTGATACCCTCCTGTTCGACGCCCTCGACGACAGCCGCCAGTTCATTGACCTGGACACCCTCGCGCTCAGTGACTCCAAACACATTAGCCTTCAGCTGGGAGTCGAAATGGATGTCAAAATCGAGCTCACCCTTTTTCGAAGCCGTCAGGCGTACGATGATGGCATGGTCAGCCAACGAGGCAAATACGGTGCGCTCGTACTTGACACCATCATGAGTATAGGTGGTTGTTGCCAGGGCATCGGCAAGGTCGAGCTCGCGACGATAGTCGGTGACATCCTTATGACCCAGCGAGAGCTTGACACTGCCCAACGGCAGGAAACGCATGCCGTGAGGTCCATGGAAGAAATACTTGTCTAACAACTGATGAGCCTCTTCCTCGCGTCCCATCAGCGTCAGGTCGCGCACCTCCTGCAGATGCTGGCGGGCATCAGGGCTGTTGTTGTCGTGGGGCGAACCGCTCCAGAAGGTTTCCTCGTTCAACGCGAGTTCCTCGACATCAGTACCGCCATACACCATAGCTCCCAACTGGGAATTACCGATGGGGAGGGCACGCAGCCATGTGCCAGCAGGTTGATCATACCAGAGTTTGTGGCGTTGTGCCGTTGCGGACAAGACCATCAGACTCACAAAAACCGTCGTCAGTATTTTCTTCATTTTTTACCTTAGTTTTATGGTTTGCGATATTTCGCCGACAAAGGTACGAAAAAAAAAGCATACACCCATAGGCATTTGTAGCATAGTTTTTAGGAAATGTATCAAGAAATCAGAAAATTTCTTGTTTTTTTACTCGTTTATTCGTACCTTTGTCCCTCGAAATGCTGTATTTGACATCATATTTCCCCATCACGAGCCCGACGCTGATTTTCTTCGTCGTGCTACTCATCATTCTGTTGGCGCCCATCATTATGGGTAAACTGCGCGTTCCCCATATCATCGGCATGGTGCTGGCGGGTGTGCTGGTGGGCAAATACGGCCTGAACATCCTGGAGCGCGACTCGTCGTTCGAACTGTTCGGCAAGGTGGGACTGTTGTACATCATGTTCCTGGCCGGACTGGAGATGGACTTGGAGAGTGTAAAGCGAAACTCACGACGGTTCCTGCTGTTCGGGCTGCTGACGTGTCTGATACCGCTAACGATTACTTATTTCATGGCCATCTGGCTATTAGGGTACTCTCAACAAGCATCATTCCTGCTGGGGTGTATCATGGCGTCGAACACGCTGATAGCCTACCCCATCATCTCGCGATACGGATTGGGACGCGACTCGAGTGTGATGTTGAGTGTAGGGTCATCGATGATATCGTTGTTCCTGGCACTGCTGATGCTGGCAGCCTTGGCAGCATCGTACGGTGAGGACGTAGGATTCCTGTTCTGGGTGGGATTCCTGGTGAAATTCACTGCTTTCTGCGTATTGCTGGCATGGGCCATTCCCAAGCTGTCGCGCTACTTCCTGCGTCGCTATTCCGATGCCGTTATGCAGTTCATCTTCGTGCTCAGCGTCATGTTCCTGTCGGCAGCACTCTCGGAATTCATCGGCGTAGAAGGCATCGTAGGTGCTTTCCTGGCTGGACTGATTCTGAACCGCTACATCCCCCATGTGTCACCCCTCATGAACCGCATTGAGTTCATCGGTAACGCCATCTTCATCCCCTACTTCCTGATTGGTGTGGGCATGCTCATCAATGTTGGCACGCTCTTCGAGGGGGTACACATGTTGTTCATCGTGGCACTGATCGTATTCTTCGGCACCTTCGGAAAAGCATTGGCGGCCTACCTGTCGAGCATCTTGTTCAGACTGCCGAAATCAGCAGGAAACATGATGTTCGGCCTGACCTGCGCCCATGCTGCAGGAGCCATTGCCATGGTGATGGTGGGCATGCGGCTGGAGGTAAGTCCCGGCCACTATCTGGTGAATGACGAGATACTGAACGGTGTGGTGATCATGATACTTATCACCTGCATCATTTCAACCTTGATGACAGAACATGCCGCCCAACAGATTACGCTGGCCAACAGGCAACAGCCCACGGAACATAGCCAGCGCTCGAAAGACGACGAGAAAATCATGCTCTGCGTAAAATATCAAGAGATAGCCCCACAGCTGCTGGAACTGGCCATCATGATGAGCAACCAGAAGCAGAAACGCGGACTGGTGGCGCTGAACGTGGTGTACGACGATGCCAAATCGGGCAAGCACCGCGAACAGGGTTTGCGACTGCTGGAACAGTTGGAGCAGCGCGCCTCAGCCAGCGACATACAAATGCAGACGCAGGTGCGACTGGCTACGAATATTGCCAACGGCATCAAGCATGCCTTCCGCGAATTCGGTGCCTCGGAGATTATTATGGGTATGCACGTACACACGGACGTCAATCCAAAGTTTTGGGGAGAATTCATCCAGAGCCTCTATAATGGTCTGAACCGTCAGATTGTGCTGACGCGTTTCGTACAGCCTCTGAACACGCTGCGACGGATACAGGTGGCAGTACCATCACGGGCAGAGTTCGAACCGGGCTTCCACCGTTGGCTGGAACGGTTGGCACGTATGGCAGGCAATCTGGACTGCCGCATCCAGTTCCATGGACGTGAGGAGTCGTTGGAACTGATTCGCGAATACATTAACAACCGCCATCCTAACGTAAGGGCTGAATACACCTTTATGGCGCATTGGAATGAGTTGCCCAAGCTGGCAGCCAATATCAACGACGATCATATGTTTGTGGTCATCACTGCCCGTAAAGGTACCATCTCGTATAAGACGGCACTGGAACGGTTGCCTAACGAACTGATGCAGCATTACAGCGGCAAGAACCTCATGATACTCTTCCCCGACCAGTATGGCAATGCCAAGGAGGAAAGCATGACATTCACCGCTGCCCAGCATCAGGAGGAGAGCAGTATCTACAATACGATTGCACGCTGGATGAACCGTTATCTGTTCCATCGTTCCAACCAATCGCATTAAAACACATTTAGAGTCATGATAGAAATCAAAGGCATCAAGAAGAGCTTTGGCTCACTGGAAGTATTGAAAGGTATTGACCTGACCATTAATAAAGGTGAAATCGTCAGTATTGTAGGCCCAAGCGGAGCCGGTAAGACGACGCTGCTGCAGATTATTGGTACACTGGACCGTCCCGACAGCGGTTCTGTGTGTGTCGACGGTATCGACACCAGCAAGTTGTCTACCAAGAAGCTTTCCGACTTCCGTAACCAGCATATTGGCTTTGTGTTCCAGTTCCACCAGTTGCTGCCTGAATTCACAGCACTGGAGAATATCATGATTCCTGCCTACATAGCAGGTACTTCGCAGAAGGCTGCCCGCAAACGGGCTGAGGAACTGTTGCAGTTTATGGGACTGGCAGACCGTGCCAGCCATAAACCCAATGAGTTGTCAGGTGGTGAGAAGCAGCGTGTCGCTGTAGCCCGTGCCTTGGTTAACAATCCCGCTGTCATCTTAGCCGACGAACCCAGTGGTTCGCTGGACTCAAAGAATAAGGAAGAGCTGCATCAGTTATTCTTCGACCTGCGCGAGAAATACGGACAGACCTTCGTCATAGTTACCCATGACGAAGGTCTGGCAAGTATCACCGACCGCACCATCAAGATGCGCGACGGCATGTTGGAAAGTCCCGCCGTCGAGAGTTCCCCCCTCGACGATACCTTAGAACTCAGCGCTCTTGGGAGTACGGGGGAAGGGAATGACGTCACGGATGTTCTGCATACCAGTGACAAACAGGATAAGACGCTCGAAACCGAGACCGAAACCGGCGTGGGGGCATGAACCCCAACGGCGAGTATCGATATACCACCACAGGTGGGTCTTATCCATCTGACGACGCTCTATCTCACCCATCAGCTTGTCGTAGCTCTCCTCACGGACAGAGCCACCGATGATCTCGCCAATCTGCGGGAACAGCACATCGGTACCCTGCATCGTAGGACCAGGAGCCACAGCGCCCTTGTAACCTACGCTTGCCTCCGTTCCTGCAGGTTCTTCTGCAGGCTCATTCTGCTTCATATAGAATGACTTGAAGGCACGCGGATAGTCGGTCATGATGACGGGCTTCTTGAAGTGCTCCTCAACGAGGTAGCGCTCGTGCTCAGAAGCCAGGTCGTCGCCCCAGTTGCAGGGGAATTCGAACTTCTTGCCGTTCTTGATGGCCTCCTGCAGGATATTGATACCTTCTGTATAAGGCAGACGTACAAAGGTCTCCTTCAGTACACCTTCCAGACGGGCTATCAACGTCTTATCAATCATCTGATTGAGGAAGGCAAGGTCGTCCTTACAGTTGTCGAGTGCCCAGCGCACGCAGTACTTGATGAAATCCTCCTCGAGGTCCATCAGCTCTTCCTGGTCGAGGAAAGCCACCTCAGGCTCCACCATCCAGAACTCGGCCAAGTGGCGAGGGGTGTTCGAATTCTCAGCACGGAACGTAGGTCCAAACGTGTAGATAGCACCCAGAGCAGTGGCACCCAGTTCACCCTCGAGCTGTCCTGATACTGTCAGCGAAGTCTGCTCGCCAAAGAAGTCATCATCGTAGATAATCTTGCCCTGCTCGTCCTTCTTCAGGTCGTACAGGTTCTTGGTGGTTACCTGGAACATGTTTCCTGCTCCCTCACAGTCGCTGGCTGTAATCAGCGGCGTGTGGAAATAGAAGAAGCCGTGCTCGTGGAAATACGTGTGGATAGCCATCGCCATGTTATGGCGGATGCGCATCACGGCACCAAAAGTATTGGTACGCAGACGCATGTGAGCATTCTTACGCATAGCCTCGAACGACTGGCCCTTCTTCTGCATGGGATAGTCATTGCCACAGAGACCGTAAACCTCCAGCTTGGTAGCCTGAATCTCACTGGTCTGACCGGCACCCTGGCTCTCAACCAGTACGCCCTCGGCATTGATGCAGGCACCCGTCGTGATGTCCTTCAGTAACTGCTCGTCGAACTTCGCGGGGTCTACTACCACCTGCACGTTCTTGATGGTCGAACCGTCATTCAGTGCAATGAAGTCAACGGCCTTCGAACTGCGGTGCGTGCGTACCCAGCCCTTCACACATACTTCTTTTCCAAAATCCGTACTCTTCAGTACGTCAACTATCTTTGTTCTTTTCATTGTTTTTTCTTTCTTTTACTAGGTCTAGGAGGTTCTAAGACTTCCTAGGATTTCCTAGAATTATTACTCGTAAGCACCCATACGAAGACGATCTACCTCCTCCTCAGTGAGATAGCGCCAGTCACCACGACGAACATTCTTCTTGGTCAGACCTGCAAACTGAACGCGGTCAAGTTTAGTGACCTTATAACCCAAGCTCTCGAAGATACGACGCACGATGCGGTTCTTACCAGAGTGGATTTCAATGCCTACCTGCTTCTTATCCTTCTCGTCGGCATACTCGATAGCATCGGCCTTGATTTCACCATCCTCCAACTGAATACCCTCGGCAATCTGCTGCATATCGTGTGCAGTAACATTGTGATCCAAGTGTACGTGATAAATCTTCTTCTTCAGGAACTTCGGATGAGTCAGCTTCGAAGCCAGATCACCATCGTTCGTAAGCAGCAACACACCTGTGGTATTGCGGTCCAGACGACCTACAGGATAGATGCGCTCAGGACAGGCACCCTTGACAAGGTCCATCACCGTCTTGCGCTGTTGGGGATCATCGCTGGTGGTCACATAGTCCTTGGGCTTGTTCAGCAGCACGTAAACCTTCTTCTCGGGGGTTACGGGCTGATCGTGGAACATCACCTGATCGGTACGAAGTACTTTGGTTCCCAATTCAGTAACGACCTCACCATTAACGGTCACCACTCCTGCCTGGATAAACTCATCGGCCTCACGACGACTGCACACACCGGCATTAGCCAGGAATTTGTTCAGACGGATAGGCTCATTGGGATCGTAATTCTCCTCCTTGTACTCGATGCGTTTCTTCATCGAATACTTCGCATTGGGATCATAGCCGCCACGCTGCTTCTTAAAGCCACCGCGCTGAGGACCATAGCCGCCCTGCTGGCGTGACTGATAACCGCCCTGACGGGGCTGGCCATACTGAGGACGTTGCTGATAACCGCCACGGGGCTGATAACCGCCGCGGGGCTGGTAGCCACCTTGCTCTCCCTCGCCGGGCTGACCATACTGAGGACGTGACTGATAACCGCCACGAGGCTGGTAGCCACCCTGACGCTGCTGGTAACCACCACGCTGCTGATAGCCGCCTTGCTCTCCCTCACCCTGCTGGCCATACTGCGGACGGGGACGATAGCCGCCTTCTTGCTGGCCGTATTGTGGACGGGGACGATAACCCTGCTGGCGGGGCTGGTAACCTCCTTCTTCTCCCTGATTATAACTGGTACGAGGACGATAGCCGCCACGGGGCTGACCATATTCCCTGGACTGAGGAGTGCTGCTCTGCAAACCTGCGCCAAAGCCTTCAGGACGGAAACCTCCCTCGTCTTGACTTTCTCTACGATTGTAGCCCTGATTGTAAGGGCGTGTCTGTTGGTGAATACGCGGACGCGGTGAACGTCCCGGACGATAACCTTGATAACCACTGCGTGGCTGTTCGCCTTCCTGGCTTGTCGTGTTCTGCTGCTCTTGGGCAGTCTGTTCTTCCATTTTCTTTTCGTTTTCGAATTCCATAATGCTTTTACTTTGTTTTTAGTCGAGAGCCTCCCGGCCCTCCTTGTGTTGATTAATAATTAAATACCTGTATAATTCATAGGCGTAATAGCCATTAATTCTTCTTTAACCTCGGCGCTGACCTCCAGCTGCTGGATAAACTCGTGGATGGTCTGCTCTGTCATCTTCTGATTGGTACGCGTCAGAGCCTTCAGCGCCTCATAGGGATGCGGGTAGGCCTCACGACGCAGGATGGTCTGAATGGCCTCGGCCACTACAGCCCATGTATTGTCCAGGTCTTCCTGCAACTTATCCTCATTGAGAATCAGTTTGCGCAGTCCCTTCAGCGTGCTTTGGATGGCGATGACGGCATGTCCCATGGGAACACCCACGTTACGAAGCACGGTGGAGTCTGTCAGGTCGCGCTGCAAACGGCTGACAGGCAACTTCTGTGCCAAAAAGCCCAGCACGGCATTAGCCATACCCATATTACCCTCCGAATTCTCGAAGTCGATGGGGTTCACCTTGTGGGGCATAGCACTCGAGCCTACCTCTCCAGCCTTGATCTTCTGCTTGAAATACTCCATCGATATATACATCCAGAAGTCGCGGTCCAAATCAATGATGATGGTGTTGATGCGGCGCATGCCATCAAAGATAGCACCCAGCCAGTCGTAGTTCGAAATCTGGGTGGTCCACTGCTCGCGCTCCAGACCCAGCTTCTCGCTGACGAAACTATTGCCAAATTCACGCCAGTCATATTGGGGATAGGCTACATAATGTGCGTTGTAGTTACCCGTAGCTCCACCGAACTTAGCGGTGATGGGAATTTCCTTTAGGCCGCGCAACTGCTCTTCCAGACGATAGACGAACACCATGATTTCCTTGCCCAGACGGGTGGGAGAAGCAGGCTGTCCGTGGGTCTTGGCCAACATTGGCACGTTCTTCCACTGTTCAGCATAGTCGTTCAACTGTTCAATCAACTCTTCCACCATGGGATAGTACACCTCTTCCAACGCCTCCTTGATGCTTAAGGGCACACTGGTATTGTTGATATCCTGCGAAGTAAGACCGAAGTGGATGAATTCTGTAGCCTCAGCGGCGAAACCACTGAGCACACTAATTTTTTCCTTGATGAAATACTCCACAGCTTTTACATCGTGATTGGTGGTCTGCTCTATCTCTTTTACACGCTGAGCATCCTGCTCGGTGAAGTTGCGATAGATGTCGCGTAGTGCTTCAAACAGCTTATGGTCGAAGTGCTCCAATTGGGGCAAGGGCAACTCACACAATGTGATAAAGTATTCTATCTCTACCCTGACGCGATAGCGAATCAGTGCATATTCCGAAAAATACCCTGCCAGTTCCTGAGTCTTATTCCTGTAACGGCCATCAATAGGCGAGATGGCGGTCAACACATCTAATTCCATGACTTTCTCTTGTTACCTTAAAATGTTCTTTGCTTTCTAAATACAGCTATATTTTCTCAAATAGGTTGCAAAGATACGAAGATTTTTGCTTCTAAGCAAATATTTCGTCATAAACTATGTAAAAAAAACAAACACTTGAAACACAATGGCTCCAAAACAACAGCGCACCCGATGTTTCGGATGCGCTGCAATCTTGTATGAAGTGGGATACAAGGGTATTAGACCTTGATCTCAACCTCAACACCGCTGGGGAGTTCGAGCTTCATCAGAGCGTCAACGGTCTTAGCGGTTGAGCTGTAGATGTCGATCAGACGCTTGTAGTCTGACAGCTGGAACTGCTCACGAGCCTTCTTATTAACGAAGGTCGAACGGTTCACGGTGTAAATACGCTTGTGGGTGGGAAGGGGGATAGGACCGCTAATGATAGCACCAGTAGCCTTTACTGCCTTCACAATCTTCTCTGCTGACTTGTCTACGAGTTTGTGGTCGTAGCTCTTCAGCTTGATACGAATTTTCTGACTCATTGTTTAATTTTACAATTTAATTATTTAACTATTTTACTATTTATTCTCTCCGCTAAAGAGTCATTTGCTCAGCGAAGAGTTATGGATGGGGCGGGGAAACCGCCCCACGCACTTTCTTTATACGAGGTCTGCACGACCCTTGACCTCCTCGAGCACAGCCTTAGCCAGAGCTGAAGACAGAGGAGCGTGGTGGCTGTACTCCATAGAACTGGTAGCACGACCAGAGGTGATGGTACGCAGAGCGGTTACATAACCGAACATCTCTGACAGGGGCACCTTAGCCTTAACGACACGGGCACCAGAGCGAGCCTCTTCCATACCTTCTACCTGACCACGACGCTTATTCAGGTCACCGATAACGTCACCCATGTTCTCCTCAGGTGTTACCACCTCGAGTTTCATGATGGGCTCCATCAGTACGGGCTTAGCCTGAGCGCAGACAGCCTTGTAAGCCATCTGGGCAGCAATCTCGAACGACAGCTGGTCAGAGTCAACGGGGTGGAACGAACCATCCACAACGACAACCTTCAGCGAGTCAACGGGATAGCCGCCGAGGATACCGTTCTTCATAGCAGCCTCGAAACCCTTCTGGATTGAGGGGATGAACTCCTTGGGGATGTTACCACCCTTCACCTCGTTCACGAACTGCAGGCCGCCGTTCTCCTTGATATCCCAATCGTCGTCCACAGGACCAACGTTTACGATGATATCAGCGAACTTACCGCGACCACCCGACTGCTTCTTGTAAACCTCACGATAGTTCATCACAGTCTTGGTGATGGCCTCCTTGTAGTTAACCTGGGGCTTACCCTGATTACACTCAACCTTGAACTCGCGCTTCAGACGGTCGATGATGATGTCGAGGTGGAGCTCACCCATACCCGAGATAATGGTCTGACCACTCTGCTCGTCGGTACGAACGGTGAATGTGGGGTCTTCCTCAGCGAGCTTAGCCAGACCGTTGTCGAGCTTGGCAACGTCAGCCTGAGACTTAGGCTCAACGGCGATAGAGATCACAGTGTCGGGGAAGGTCATAGACTCCAGTACGATGGGCTTTTCCTCGTCACAGAGAGTATCACCAGTACGGATATCCTTGAAACCTACACCTGCACCGATATCACCGGCGTCAATAGACTCCATGGGAATTTCCTTGTTAGAATTCATCTGGAAGAGACGGCTGATACGCTCCTTCTTGCCCGAACGGGGATTGAAGACGTAAGAACCGGCCTTCACGCTACCAGAGTAGACGCGGAAGAATACCAGACGACCCATGTAGGGATCGGTAGCAATCTTGAATGCGAGCGCTGAAGTGGGCTCGTTCTCGCTGGGCTTGCGACCCTCTTCCTCGTCGGTGTTGGGGTTAGTACCCATCACCATCTCCACGTCAACGGGAGCAGGCAGGAAAGCGCAAACATAGTCGAGCAGAGGCTGAACACCCTTGTTCTTATAAGAAGAACCGAGCAGCATAGGAGTGCAAGCCATTGAGATACAACCCTTACGGATAGCAGCGATAATCTCGTCCTCAGTGATAGAGTCGGGATCGTCGAAGTACTTCTCCATCAGAGCCTCATCATATTCAGCAGCTGCCTCGAGCAGCTTGTTATGCCATTCGTCGCACTCTGCCTGCAGGTCAGCAGGAATCTCCTCTACATCATACTCAGCACCCATGGTCTCGTCGTGCCACAGGATAGCCTTCATCTTAATCAGGTCTACCAAGCCCTTGAAGTTCTCCTCAGCACCAATAGGAACCTGAATCACAACGGGGTTAGCACCCAGAATATCCTTCATCTGCTGAACAGTCTCGAAGAAGTCAGCACCTGAACGGTCCATCTTGTTCACGTAACCGATACGGGGAACGTTGTACTTGTCGGCCTGGCGCCATACGGTCTCAGACTGAGGCTGTACACCGTCGGCAGCAGAGTAAGTAGCAACAGCTCCGTCGAGCACACGCAGTGAACGCTCCACCTCAGCGGTGAAGTCAACGTGTCCCGGAGTGTCAATCAGGTTAATCTTGTATTCCTTGCCGTTCCACTTCCAGTTACAGGTGGTAGCAGCAGAGGTGATAGTGATACCACGCTCCTGCTCCTGGGCCATCCAGTCCATGGTAGCAGCACCATCGTGCACCTCACCAATCTTGTGCGTCTTACCTGTATAGAACAGGATACGCTCCGATGTGGTGGTCTTACCGGCATCGATGTGGGCCATGATACCAATATTGCGGGTCAAATGTAAATCGCGGTTTGCCATTTCTTTTATCCTATTATCTTTTTACCTTTAATGAATTAGAAACGGAAGTGAGCGAATGCACGGTTAGCCTCAGCCATGCGGTGCATGTCTTCCTTACGCTTGAAGGCGCCACCCTGATTATTGAAGGCGTCCATAATCTCAGCAGCCAGTTTGTCGGCCATCGACTTACCACTGCGCTTGCGGGCAAACGAAATCATGTTCTTCATCGAGATGCTCTCCTTACGGTCGGGACGAATCTCGGTAGGAACCTGGAATGTAGCACCACCGATACGGCGGCTCTTAACCTCTACCTGAGGAGTGATGTTATCCAAAGCCTGCTTCCAGATTTCCAGGGCAGACTTCTCCTCGTTCTGCATCTTGGCCTTTACGTTCTCAAGAGCATGATAGAAAATCTCGTACGAAATGGACTTCTTGCCATCGTACATCAGGTGGTTCACAAACTTCGACACTTTCTTGTCGTTGAAGACTGGATCGGGAAGGATCACACGCTTCTTTGGTTTTGCTTTTCTCATTTTTTTGTGTTTGAATTTAATGTCTGCTTGGGGCTGTTCTTTCTTCGTCTTCAACGCTCGCTCATGAGCATTTACTCAACCTGTCTTTAACAATTCTCCAGCAAAACGTTTTTACTTCTTTTCTTTTTCACCTTATTATATATAAGGCGGGAGTCCTCACGGCTTTATAATCTTCTCCGATTATTACTTCTTAGCCTTAGGACGCTTGGCACCGTACTTCGAACGACGCTGAGTACGGCTGGCAACACCAGCGGTATCGAGCGTACCACGTACGATGTGATAACGAACACCGGGAAGGTCCTTTACACGACCGCCACGAACCAGCACGATGCTGTGCTCCTGCAAGTTGTGTCCCTCTCCGGGAATGTAACTGTTGACTTCCTTCTGGTTGGTCAAACGAACACGGGCTACCTTACGCATAGCCGAATTAGGCTTCTTTGGGGTCGTTGTGTACACGCGAACACAGACACCACGACGCTGAGGACATGAGTCCAGCGCGGGTGACTTGCTCTTGTCAACGAGCACCTTTCTGCCTTTTCTTACCAATTGTGAAATTGTAGGCATAATACTTTTACTTTTTAATTTAAATTATATATTATTTTGTTCAAATTCAACCAGTTACACCTCATGCATCCCTGCAAAAAGGCGTTTCGGGCTGCAAAGGTACAACTTTTATTTTATTCTACCTAATATAATGGAAACAAAAAGCGCTTACCTTATGTTTTTTAACATAAAATAAGCGTTTTAAAAATTATTAACTCTCTTTTCAGGCTTCTCCCTTGCCAACATTGAACGGAGCAATGGTGCGCGATTCCTTGTTGGGAATCTGAATCGGACCGAACTCTCGCTCGTAGCGCACAATGTTTTCCTGCAGGGCGCCTAACAGCCTTTTGGCATGTTCCGGAGCCAGAATCACACGACTCTTTACCTGTGCTTTGGGCACACCAGGCAACACCCGTGCGAAGTCTACCACAAAATCACTACTCGAATGGGTGATGATGGCGAAATTTGCATACTCACCCTGCGCCACGTCCTGGGGCAACTCTATCTGCAGCTGTCCTTGCTGCTTGTTCTCATTCTCGTTCATAAATCTATTGTCTTTTATCTATTAAGTATCCTTTTCTTTCTTTTTCGCGGCCAAAGGTACGAATAAGTGAGCAAAAAACCAAAAATTATTTGGTATTTTCAACACTTAATAGTAACTTTGCACCCCGAAAACGATAACTTATTATTATAAAATGTTCAAAAGACTATTCTTATCTGCCACGATTATGGCAACTTGCATTCATTTGAATGCACAAACATTGGCTTCCGACTACAAGGGAATCAGTAACAACAACCCCATCAGTGCCAACGTATTTTGTGCCGACCCTACCGCACTGGAATATAACGGACGCCTCTACGTCTATGGTTCAAACGACCATCAGGAATTCATCGTAAACGAAAAATCAAGCGAGAATACCTATAGCCAAATCAAGTCTATTGTGGTCTTCTCCACTGACGACATGGTGAACTGGACATTCCACGGTACCATCGACACAAAAAAAATCTGCGCCTCATGGCCCAGCGGATGGCCAATTAAGGGTTATGGTGTATCGTGGGCACCGTCAGTCACATGGCGTTCCACAGTGGATGGCGACGAATTCTTCCTCTACTTCTGCAACAACGTCCACGGCATTGGTGTGCTGAAGGCTAGTTCACCTCTCGGTCCTTGGAAATCGCCCAACAAGGAGTTAATGATCCACAGTCAGACACCAGGTGCGAAACCAAGCTCTGCAATTTTCGACCCAGGAGTGGTAATCGACGACAACGGTGTAGGTTGGCTGGCCATTGGTGGTCTTGACCCTGTCGCAGAATTAGGTGGCACCGGTTTTGACCCTAAGAACGCCCGCGTTTACAAGCTGAAATCCAATATGACTGAAGTTGACGGGCTTCCCATTACGATTCAGGCTCCGTATCATTTCGAGGCCAACGAACTGAACATCATCGGTGGCAAGTATGTTTATACCTACTGTTCCAACTGGGCGGATCGTAACCAAACTGCAGCTGAGTGGAACGCTTACAAGACGGAACACGGCATTAGTTTGTCGAGACCCGACGCCTGTAACATGTGCTACATGGTCAGCGACGACCCTACGAACCCCAATTCATGGGTATATAAGGGCGTATATGGACCACATCCTGGCATGGGAACGATTAATAACCACTCCCATCTGCAGAAATTCCAGGGCCAGTATTATCACATCTATCATGGAGAGCCCTTGAGGCAGAGTTGGCAGAATGCTGGCATCATTGGCAGCTCTTGTAATAAATATCGTTCCATCTGTGTCAACAAAGCCACAGTGAACGAGAGTACGGCGACAGTTAGTACAGTTACGACGAACCTTGAAGGTGTCACGCAAATCAAGAACCTGAACCCTTACGAGCTCCAGCAGGCCGAGACAATGGCCAGCTGTGGCGGTGTGGACTACGAGGACATCACCAACATCAAGAAGAACACTAAAATCAACACGCTGGGCAACGACGCTTCTGAGAACATGCAGGTGAAGATGAAAGAAGGCTCGTGGATTAATGTACGCAAGGTTGACTTCGGAACGACTGGTGCAGACAGGTTCACGCTGCGAGCCAAGGGTACAGCTACTATCGAGCTACGCTTTAGCAGAGCAGGACGTCCCGTTACTACTCTTGAATTCGCATCGACCGAGATGGAGGACCTGACCTTCGAAGTTGACGCCAGCAGGTTCAAAGGGGTAAAAAACAACTTTCTTATCGCTGTCACCGCTGCCGACAATTTCTACGTAGACGCCTGGCAGTTTACAAAGGTCGGTGCTGCCGGCATCCACGAAATTGAAAACGGCAATACTGTCAAGCGCGAGAGCTTCGACCTGTCAGGCCGTCGCCTGTCAAACCCCAACAGCTACCACGGCATCATCATCGAGCAAACAACTGACAAGAACGGTGTGAAGCACAGCCGCAAGGTGGTAGCAGGAGGAGACTATTAACATCCTTTGCACAATTTAATGCATGATTTTCTTGCATTTCTGCGATTTATTTTGTATCTTTGCATCTAGAAAAGGTAGTCGCTGCATCTTTTCAGGCAATGCCAAAAGACCAGAAGTTCAAGTCTTTTGACGTCCGCTGCAAGATATTCGCACGCACGCCACAAGATATTGCCCCGCCCGCCGCAACAATTTGCCACGGGCGGGGCAAATTAGCAACATGCCGTCTCGCTCCCTGCAACATGCCGTCTTAATCCCTGTAACCACGGGACTTTTCCCCTTTTTCAACCAATAGTATTTCTCGGAGCGTACTATGGTGTTTTTCTTTTGGCTTTTTCCTCTTTTTACTCCGTACTATTTGCGTCAAAAGGCTTCCTGCTTAAAAATAACTCAAAAAAACTGGGAAAAAGTTTGGAAGTATGAAAATTATTTCGTATCTTTGCACATAATATATGATGTATTAAATAGAAAATCTGCGTTTTACACACAATATATAATGCATAACAGATACGTATTCGACCCTTATCCGCTACAGGTAACCATGCAACGGTTGGCAGAGAACCTGAAGGCTCGCCGTTTGGAGAAGAAGATATCCACCAAGAGCCTGTCAGAAATGAGCGGTGTGCCCGCTTCGAGCATCCAACGCTTCGAACTGAAGCACTCCATTTCCCTGGAGTCGTACGTCAAACTGGCCAAGGCCTTGGGCTACTCCGAGGACATCATGCAGCTCCTAGCTGAGCCGAAGTACGACACGATGGAGGAATTGCTGGAAATCAATAAGAACAAAACCAGAAAGCGCGGCATATGATAAAGGATTTACAGTCGGTCACCGTGACCTATCATGACCGGAAGGTGGGTACGCTTTTTGCCAGCAGCAAGCAGAATTGCCAGTTTGAGTACGACAAGGACTGGCTGGTCGACGGTTTCTCCATTTCTCCGCTGAAGCTCCCCTTGAAGTCGGGCATTATCACTGCCGATTTCATGCCGTTCAATGGTAATTTCGGTGTCTTCGAGGACAGCCTGCCCGGCGGCTATGGTGAATACCTGCTGCGGAAGGTGCTCAGCAAGTCGGGCGTAAGCTACAGCGCACTGACACCCGTCCAGCGCCTGAGTCTGGTGGGCACTTCGGGCATGGGTGCGCTGTGCTATATACCCTCGGCCGAAATACCCCAAAGCGACTGGCAGGGCTCGTTCGACGAGATGCAGCAGATGGCGCTTGAAGTGCTGTCGGAACGCTCAGAGGAAGGCGTCGACATGTTATTCTTCCAAAGCGGCAACTCGGGCGGCGTCCGTCCCAAGTGTGTCTATACGGATGCGGACGGTCATTGGCTGGTGAAGTTCCGCCACACCTATGATCCCAAGAATATGGGGGAGACAGAATACCGTTTCAATGAGGTAGCCCGCCAGTGCGGCATCACCGTGCCCGACTTCAAGCTGATTAACGGCAAATACTTTGCCTCACGGCGCTTCGACATGGAGGACGGCCAGCGCCTGCACGTGGTAACGGCCAGCGGACTACTAAACGAACCTATCACGCCGCCCAAGATGGATTACCACAGTCTGCTGCAGCTGACGGGCTATCTGACACAGTCGCCCGAAGAGGTGGAACAGCAATTCCGCCGGATGGCCTTTAACGTCTTAGCCCGCAACTACGACGATCATGCCCGCAATTTCAGCTTCATCTGCCACGACGGCCAATGGTCGCTGGCTCCAGCCTACGACCTGACCAACGACAACACGCTGGGACAACATGCCACAACCGTCAACTACAATGGTCTGCCCACCGACGAAGACATGATCACCGTCGGCATCAACATCCGCATTCCCCGCACCCGCTGCCAGGAAATCATCGACGAAGTCAGAGAAGGAACAAAAGAACTACGGGATGTAACTAAAAGACGTTTCCTCTGACCTGTTAAGATTCCTCCGCCATGATTTCTCTGATAATCAGACACTTATACCCTATGGCGGAGCGATTTTTCGTTTTCCTGTTTTTATACAATCAGTTACCTGTATATATAAGTTTTTGGCTTTTGTGGCATTTTCTTTGGCAAAAGTTTGGAAGTGTCGATTTTATTTCATAAATTTGCAACCGAGTGGGAAGGACCCGCTCGGCAGAAGAAGCATTATATTCAAAAGCTAGGCAGTCCCGCGCTTCTGCTATACCTAAAACTAATAATGAGTACTTACAAACTTAAAACAAAATGATAATGAAAAAACAACTACTATTACTCGCAATGATGTTGCTGCCGATGGTGGCAAGTGCTGATGCCGTTGAAATAGATGGCGTCTATTACAACTTATATGCTGAAACCCTGACAGCAGAAGTGACAAGTAATCCTAATCAATACGAAGGATGTGTCATCATTCCCTCATGGGTAACTTATGAAGATGTGGACTATATGGTGACCAGTATTGATAACACAGCATTCAGAAATAACAAAATCGTTTCCTGTCTTGTTATCGGCGAAAATGTGACGACTATCGGTAAAAATGCTTTTTATCGTACCCAAATAAAGAATATCTGGTCTTTTATGCAAACGCCACCTGAAATAACGAGGAATACCATCTATGGCACTAGTTCCATCGCTACCCTTCATGTTCCTGCAGACTACCTGGCAGCCTATAAGAACGCAAACTATTGGAAAGATTTTAAGAATATTGTTGCGATAGAAAAGAATCCATTAAATGATAATCCGATTGTGTTTGCCGACGCAAATGTCAAAGCACTCTGTGTGGCCAATTGGGACACAAACGGCGATGGTGAGTTGAGTGAAATGGAAGCCTCAATGGTCATGAATTTAGGAGGAGTCTTTACAGGAAACGAAACAATAACATCTTTTGACGAACTATCGTATTTTATCAGTCTGCAACGCATTGGAGACACGGAGTTTAAGGGTTGCACTAATCTGGCTTCCATCAGCATTCCTTGCAGTGTGGCGAGCATCGGGAATATGACAGATATGACGGCTTACACAAATGAGGCGTTTTCAGGATGCGTCAATCTGTTAAAGGTCAAGCTACATAGCTATACTATGGTATCACGTGGCTATGGATGGAGTGGAGGTCTTTCTACCATTTTTGGTAATAATGTTGAGGAATATATTTTAGGAGATGAGATTACCGTTATTGGCGATTTTGCGTTTTATGGTGCTAACAAGATGAAGTCAATAACGATTTCAAACAATGTGACGAGAATAGGTCGATATGCTTTTGGTTGGTGTTACGGTCTGCCCTCATTGACTCTTCCCAATAGTTTGCAAGAGATAGAAGAATATGCATTCTACCGTTGCCAAGGTTTGACGTCAATCACTATTCCTGCTAATGTGGTAAGCATCGGTTATTATGCATTTGAAAACTGTGGAAATTTAACTAGAGTATATTGCCTTGCAAAGCAAAAACCCCAAACAAATACTGTGTTTGGAACTTACATTTGCGAAAAAGCTACACTTCATGTGCCTGGCGATTTGATAGATGATTATCGCAATTCCGTACAGTGGAATGGCTTTGGGAATATCGTCGCCTTGGAGTCGGCGGTGGATGGATTATATTATAGTTTCGATGATGATGCCAAAACGGCTAAAGTTGTAAGCATCACTGAAGATTTTGGTGGAGCTGCTGTTATTCCTTCAAGCATCAATCATAATGGAGAGAACTACGATGTGACAAGCATAGGAACCTATGCATTCAATGGATGCTTTGGACTTAACTCTGTCACTATTCCCAATAGTGTGACAAATCTTGAGGAAAATGCTTTCGCAAACTGCATTGCACTTACCTCTGTCACCATCCCCAACAGTGTGACGAGTATTGGTGCAGGTGCATTCGGTGGCTGCATTGGTCTAACCTCTGTCATCATCCCTAACAGCGTGACGAGTATCGGAGCTGGTGCATTCTCTAATTGCTCCAGTCTGACTTCTATTGTCATTCCCAGTAGTGTAAGGAGTATTGGGAATTCGGTGGTCTCATATTGTTCTAATTTGATTTCAATAGAGGTAGAGAAGGGAAATGTTATATATGATTCTCGTGATAACTGTAATGCCGTTATCGAAACAGCTACCAATACACTTTTGTTCGGATGTAAGAAATCTGTGATTCCTGACGGTGTGACGAAGATAGGAGAGAGTGCGTTTTCTTGTACTGGTCTAACCTCTGTCATTATTCCTGAAAGTGTGACAGAAATAGGAACTCAAGCATTCTATGCCTGCCGCAGCCTGACCTCTATCACCATCCCCAACAGTGTGACGAGTATTGGTGCAGGTGCATTCGGTGGCTGTTTTGGTTTGACCGCTGTCTATATTACTAATCTGGAAGCATGGTGCAGTTTTGATTTCTATTCTTTTTATGGCAATTACGACAGCCCGCTTGCTTATGCAGGTCATTTATATTTGAATGGTGAAGAAGTACAGGATTTGGTCATTCCAAATGGTGTATCGAGCATCGGGCATAATGCATTCCAAGGCTGTTCCACTCTGACCTCAGTCGTCATTCCCAATAGTGTAACGAGCATCGGAGCAAATGCATTCTCCATGTGTAATAACATGACAGATGTGTATTGCTATGCGGAGCAAGTGCCGGAAGCTAAACCATATAGGGAAGAATATGAATATTTTTCAGTTGTTATCTGGGATAATCTTAATTGCCAAAATGCCACGCTCCATGTGCCAGAAGGTTCTATAGAGGCTTATCGCAACGACTATCAATGGAAGAAATTTGAAAACATTGTGGCATTAACTGACGATGATCCGAAACCAGCGGGAATTGTTGGCGACATGAACGGTGACGGAGAGGTAAATGTCGGTGATATTGTGACTGTCTGTAACATAATGGCAGGAATAAGTACTGTTGACCCGCAGCTGGCCGACGTGAATGGAGACGGTGAAGTAAATGTCGGAGACATTGTAACCATCTGTAACATCATGGCAGGCAAGTAACCAGTCTGTGATTACGGGAGAGATAAAGAAAGACCCCAGCCCGTCAAGGCTGAGGTCTTTTCTTATTGTTAGTATGGTTCGACTCTATTAGTCGTCGAGCACTTCCTCGGCAAAGTCGAGCACGTTCTTGCGGTTAGCCTGCATGCGCTCGTACTCCTCCTTGGAGCCAACGATGATCTTCTCGAACTCGCGCAGACCAGTACCGGCAGGAATCAGGTGACCAGAGATCACATTCTCCTTCATGCCCTCCAGGTTGTCGCTCTTGCCGCGGATAGCAGCCTCGTTGAGCACCTTCGTTGTCTCCTGGAATGATGCAGCAGACATGAACGACTTGGTTTGCAGAGCGGCACGGGTGATACCCTGCAGGATCTGTGTAGACGTAGCAGGAACGGCATCGCGCACCTGAACGAGCTTCATGTCGCGGCGCTTCAGCATCGAGTTCTCGTCGCGCAACTTACGGGCAGTGACAATCTGACCCTTCTGGAAGTTCTCGGAGTCACCGGCATCGATAACCACCTTCTTACCCCAGATGCGGTCGTTCTCCTCAGCGAAGTCGAGCTTGTCGACAATCTCCTGTTCCAGGAAGATGGTATCGCCAGGATCGTTGATCTGTACCTTGCGCATCATCTGACGAACGATGATCTCGAAGTGCTTGTCGTTGATCTTCACACCCTGCAAGCGATAGACGTCCTGTACCTCGTTGACGATGTACTCCTGAACAGCCGTGGGACCCTTGATGGCCAGAATGTCGGCAGGCGTGATGACACCGTCAGACAGCGGCGTACCAGCACGCACGGCATCGTGCTCCTGTACCAGGATCTGCTTCGAGAGCGATACCAGATACTTGCGCTGCTCGCCAGTCTTCGAAGTGACCACAATCTCGCGGTTACCACGCTTCACCTTACCCATGGTGACCTCACCATCAATTTCGCTGACGATAGCGGGGTTCGACGGGTTACGAGCCTCGAAGAGCTCGGTGACACGCGGCAGACCACCAGTGATATCACCACCCTTGGCAGCGGCACGAGGAATCTTGACGAGGGTCTCACCAGTCTTGACAGTCTGACCGTCCTCAACGACCACGTGACCACCCACAGGGAAGTTATAGGTTCCGATGACCTCACCATTGGCACCAATGATGTCGCAGGTAGGAACCTTCAGCTTGTCGCGCGACTCAGTGACAATCTTCTCAGTCAGACCGGTGGTATCATCGGTCTCGGCACGGAAGGTGATACCTTCGATAACGTCGTGGAACTTCAGCGTACCGGCATACTCGGTAACGATGACGGCATTGAAGGGATCCCACTGGGCAATCTTGTCGCCCTTCTTCACGATGTCGCCATTCTTGAAATAGAGTGACGAACCGTAAGGAACGTTGACAGTAGATAGCACAATCTTCGTATTCACATCGACGAAGCGCAGTTCACCCAGACGGCTGACCACCATCTCGCACTCAGTGCCGTCCTCATCGAACGGAACGGTACGAACCTCCTCGAGCTCAATCTTAGAATCGTTTTTAGCCACAATGCTGGCATTGGCTGCTGCATTGGCTGCCACACCACCGGCGTGGAACGTACGGAGCGTCAGCTGAGTACCAGGCTCACCAATAGCCTGAGCAGCAATCACACCGACAGCCTCACCCTTCTGTACCATGCGGCGGGTAGCGAGGTTACGTCCGTAACACTTCATGCAGACGCCATGCTTAGACTCACAGGTGAGCACCGAACGAATCTCGACCGACTCGATGGGTGAATCCTCGATGGCCTGGGCGATAGGCTCGGTAATCTCCTCACCGGCAGCCACGATGAGCTCGCCAGTAGAAGGATGGATGATATCGTGCACAGAGACACGACCAAGGATGCGCTCATAGAGCGTAGAGATGACTTCATCGCCATTCTTCAGGGCGGTGCAGACCAGTCCGCGCAGCGTACCGCAGTCTTCCTCATTGATAATCACGTCGTGCGACACGTCAACCAGACGACGGGTCAGATAACCAGCGTCAGCGGTCTTCATGGCGGTATCGGCCAGACCCTTACGGGCACCGTGGGTAGAGATGAAGTACTCCAGCACTGACATACCTTCCTTGAAGTTCGACAGAATGGGGTTCTCAATAATCTGAGCACCCTCGGCACCGGCCTTCTGGGGCTTGGCCATCAGACCACGCATACCAGAGAGCTGACGAATCTGGTCTTTCGAACCACGGGCACCGGAGTCGAGCATCATGAATACGGCGTTGAAACCCTGGTCGGCCTCGGTCATCTCCTTCATCAGCACGTTGCCGAGGTCGTTGTTGATATGGGTCCAGGTATCGATAACCTGGTTGTAACGCTCGTTGTCGGTAATGAAACCCATATTGTAGTTCTCAGTAATCTGCTGAATCTCGGCATTACCCTTCTCAACCAGGTCTTTCTTCGACTCGGGGATGATGATATCGTCGAGGTTGAACGACAGACCGGCCTCGTAAGCCATGCGGTAACCAAGGTTCTTGATACCGTCAAGGAACTCGCAGGCCTCAGCGAAACCGACATTCTTGATGACGTCGGCAATGATATCGCGCAGAGATTTCTTAGAG
The DNA here is from genome assembly GCA_016291085.1 of Prevotella sp. Lineage (GTDB taxonomy): Bacteria > Bacteroidota > Bacteroidia > Bacteroidales > Bacteroidaceae > Prevotella. Next base: position 43,501 of record JAEEVW010000014.1, on the reverse strand, counting down.
ATAATCTTGTTGACATAGCCTACCTGCTCGGGGATGATGCCATTAACGATGACACGACCCACAGAAGTCTCAACCATATGCTTGCAGGGCTTGCCGTCGACAATATCGTCGACCATCACCTTTACCTGGGCGTGCAGGTCGCACTTACCCTCGTTGTGGGCGATGATAGCCTCCTCGGGACCATAGAAGGTCAGACCTTCACCCTTGGCACCTGGACGGATCTTTGAGATATAGTAAAGTCCGAGCACCATATCCTGTGAAGGAACGGTGATAGGAGCGCCATTGGCAGGGTTCAGAATGTTATGGCTCTGCAGCATCAGGATCTGTGCCTCCAGAATAGCCTCGTTAGACAAGGGAAGGTGGACAGCCATCTGGTCACCGTCGAAGTCGGCGTTGAAAGCCGTACATGCCAACGGATGCAGCTGGATGGCCTTACCCTCGATGAGCTTGGGCTGGAAGGCCTGGATACCCAGACGGTGCAGCGTTGGAGCACGGTTCAACAGCACGGGGTGACCCTTCATGACATTCTCCAGGATGTCCCAGATAACCGGCTCACGGCGGTCGACAATCTTCTTGGCCGACTTCACCGTCTTCACGATACCGCGCTCGATGAGCTTGCGGATAATGAATGGCTTGTAGAGCTCGGCTGCCATCAACTTAGGCAGACCGCACTCACCCATCTTCAGCTCAGGACCAACAACGATCACGGAACGTGCAGAATAGTCGACACGCTTACCGAGCAGGTTCTGACGGAAACGACCTTGCTTACCCTTCAGCGAGTCGGAGAGTGACTTCAACGGACGGTTGCTCTCACTCTTCACGGCACTTGACTTGCGACTGTTGTCGAACAACGAGTCAACAGCCTCCTGCAACATACGCTTCTCGTTGCGCAGGATGACCTCGGGAGCATGGATCTCGATGAGTCGCTTCAGACGGTTGTTACGGATGATGACACGACGGTAGAGGTCGTTCAGGTCGGACGTGGCAAAACGGCCACCATCCAGGGGAACGAGGGGACGCAACTCAGGAGGAGTGACAGGAATAATCTTCATAATCATCCACTCCGGACGGTTGACACCCTTCTCGACACTCGAACGGAAAGCTTCGACCACCTGCAGACGCTTCAGAGCCTCGTTCTTACGCTGTACGGAAGAGTCGCTGTTGGCACGGTCGCGAAGCTCATAGCTCAACGAATCGAGGTCGAGCTTGATAAGCAGGTCGTAGATAGCCTCGGCACCCATCTTGGCGATGAACTTATTGGGATCGCTGTCGTCCAGATAGTAGTTATCCTCAGAAAGATTGTCAACGATGTCGTTGTACTCCTCTTCCGACAACAGGTCGTACATCTGCGAACCTAAGGCAGGATTACCCTCAGAGTCCTTCTTGCCAGCCAACACACCGGGCTGGATGACCACGTAGCGCTCGTAATAGATGATGGCATCGAGCTTCTTGGTGGGCAGACCCAGCAGATAGCCAATCTTGTTAGGCAGGCTGCGGAAATACCAGATATGAGCCACGGGAACCACCAGTTCGATGTGTCCCACACGCTCACGGCGAACCTTCTTCTCAGTGACCTCGACACCGCAACGGTCGCAGACGATACCCTTGTAACGGATACGCTTGTACTTACCGCAGGCACACTCGTAGTCCTTCGTAGGACCGAAGATGCGCTCACAGAACAGACCGTCGCGCTCGGGCTTGTAGGTACGATAGTTGATGGTCTCAGGCTTGGTAACCTCACCAAACGAACTCTCCAGAATCTCCTCAGGAGAAGCCAGTCCGATGGTAATCTTGGTAAAGTTGCTCTTTACTTTTGTATCTTTCTTAAAAGCCATATATTCAATTTACTATTTGACGATTTACTATTTACAATTGAAGTGCGGTAGCAAATTTTTCACTTTTCACTATTCACTTTTCACTTCACTTAGTCCATCTTGATGCTGAGACCAAGACCCTTCAACTCGTGCAACAGCACGTTGAGCGACTCAGGAATACCGGGAGTAGGCATGGGCTCACCCTTGACGATAGCCTCATAAGCCTTCGAACGGCCTACCACATCATCTGACTTGATAGTCAGAATCTCCTGCAGCACATGCGATGCGCCGAATGCCTCGAGTGCCCAGACCTCCATCTCACCGAAACGCTGTCCACCGAACTGTGCCTTACCACCGAGCGGCTGCTGGGTAATCAAGCTGTACGGACCGATAGAACGGGCGTGCATCTTGTCCTCGACCATGTGACCGAGTTTCAGGAAGTAGGTGATACCCACCGTAGCGGGCTGGTCAAACTTCTCGCCAGTCTCACCATCATACAGATGGGTAGAGCACAGGCGGGGCAGACCGGCCTTGTCAGTCCACTCAGCGAGGTCTTCCAACTTAGCACCATCAAAGATAGGCGTAGCAAATTTCACACCGAGACGCTTACCTGCAGCACCGAGGATGGCCTCGAAGATCTGACCGAGGTTCATACGTGAAGGCACACCCAGCGGGTTCAGTACCAGGTCGACAGGACGACCGTCCTCGAGGAACGGCATATCCTCCTGGCGTACCACCTTCGACACAATACCCTTGTTACCGTGACGTCCGGCGAGTTTGTCACCGACACCAATCTTACGCTTCTTGGCCACATAGACCTTGGCCATCTGCAGAATGCCAGAGGGCAGCTCGTCACCAATGGTAATAGCAAACTTCTTACGCTTGTTCTCAGCGTCCAGAAGCTTGAACTTCTTCATGTAGTTAATAATCAGCTGACCAATGAGCTCGTTCTTGTGCTCGTCGTTGGTCCAGTTGCTGATCTGGATGTCACCAAACTCAAGGTTCTTCAGAGCTGTCATCGTAAACTTGGCACCCTTGGCGATAATCTCGGCACCGGTATAGTCCTTCACACCCATCGAAGTCTTGCCCTTGGTCAGGGTCATCAGTTTCTCGATGAGGATGTCCTTCAGATCCTCAATCTTTGCCTGATACTCCTCGTCAACCTTAGCCAGCGTAATCTTGTCCTGCTGCTTGGTCTGACGGGTCTTCACGGCACGGGTAAAGAGTTTCTTGTCGATGATGACACCGGTCAGCGAAGGATTGGCCTTCAGTGAAGAGTCCTTCACGTCACCAGCCTTATCGCCGAAGATGGCACGGAGCAGCTTCTCCTCAGGTGAGGGATCGCTCTCACCCTTCGGCGAGATCTTACCAATCAAAATGTCACCAGGCTCCACACGAGCACCGACACGGATAATACCATTGTCGTCCAGGTCCTTGGTAGCCTCTTCGCTGACATTGGGGATATCAGCAGTAAACTCCTCAGCACCACGCTTGGTCTCACGGACATCGAGCGAATACTCATCGACGTGTACAGAAGTCAGAATGTCCTCGCGAACGATGCGCTCGTTGAGCACAATGGCATCCTCGTAGTTGTAACCCTTCCAAGGCATGTAAGCAACAAGCAGGTTACGACCCAGGGCCAACTCACCATTCTCGGTAGCATAGCCCTCAGTCAGGATGTCGCCCTTCTTCACACGCTGACCCTTGTCGCAGATAGGACGCAGGTCGATGGTCATATTCTGGTTCGTACGACGGAACTTAGGAATGCGGTATTCCTTCAAGGCGGGCTCGAAGCTAACGAATTCCTCGTCGTCTGTACGATCGTACAGGATACGGATAGTGGTGGCATCCACATAGTCGATGACACCATCACCCTCGGCAGTAATCATGGTGCGAGAGTCTTCGCAGACCTGCTTCTCGATACCTGTTCCTACGATAGGAGCCTCGTTGTGAAGCAGGGGAACAGCCTGACGCATCATATTCGATCCCATCAGTGCACGGTGGGCATCATCGTGCTCCAGGAACGGAATGAGCGATGCAGCGATAGAGGCAATCTGCTGGGGCGACACGTCCATCAGGTCGACCTGTGCAGGGGGCACGACGGGGAAGTCAGCATCCTGACGGCACTTTACCACCTTACGGATAAAGGTACCATTGTCACGCAACGGAGCATTACCCTGACCAATCACGTGTTCTGCCTCTTCCTCAGCAGTCAGATAGACGATGTCGTCATTATTCAGGTTGGCCACACCATTCTCTACCTTACGGTAAGGAGTCTCGATGAAGCCGAGTTCGTTAATCTTAGCATAGACACACAACGATGAAATCAGACCGATGTTGGGGCCTTCAGGGCTCTCAATCGGGCAGAGACGACCGTAGTGTGTATAGTGTACGTCACGTACCTCGAAACCGGCACGCTCACGTGACAGACCGCCAGGACCCAGGGCAGAGAGACGACGCTTGTGAGTCACCTCAGCCAGCGGGTTGGTCTGGTCCATGAACTGCGACAGGGGGTTCGTACCGAAGAACGAATTGATCACGCTCGAGATGGTCTTGGCATTAATCAGGTCGGTCGGGGTGAACACCTCGTTGTCACGGACGTTCATGCGCTCACGAATGGTACGGCTCATACGGGCCAGACCAATCGAGAACTGATTCGACAGCTGCTCACCAACGGTACGCACACGACGGTTCGACAGGTGGTCGATATCGTCGACGGTAGCCTTCGAGTTAATCAGCTGGATGAGATACTTGATAATCTCTATGATGTCTTCCTTGGTCAGCACACGGACATCCATCTCGGTATCCAGACCAAGCTTTTTGTTGATACGGTAGCGACCTACATCACCCAGGTCGTAACGCTTGTCGGAGAAGAACAGGTTCTGGATGACCTCGCGGGCACTGGCATCATCGGCAGGGTCTGCATTACGCAGCTGACGGTAGATGTACAGCACAGCTTCCTTCTCTGAGTTCGACGGGTCTTTCTGCAGGGTATTGAAGATAATGGAGAAGTCCTGAGCAACAGCCTCGTCCTTGTGGACAAGGATGGTATTGGCACCACTCTCCAGAATATCCATCATGTTGTCCTCGGTAATCTCGGTCTCACGCTCCATGATGACCTCGTTACGCTCGATGGAAACAACCTCACCAGTGTCCTCGTCTACGAAGTCCTCGTTCCAGCTCTTCAGCACACGGGCAGCAAGCTTCATACCGATAACTTCCTTCAGGGCCTTCTTGTTGACCTTCACCTCTTCAGCAAGGTTGAAGATCTCCAGAATATCCTTATCGGTCTCAAAACCGATGGCACGCAACAAAGTAGTGACAGGCAGCTTCTTCTTACGGTCAATGTACGCGTACATCACATTATTGATGTCGGTGGCAAACTCAATCCAACTACCCTTGAAAGGAATGATACGGGCACTGTAGAGTAGCGTACCGTTGGCATGCACATTCTGACCGAAGAACACACCGGGAGAACGATGCAGCTGTGATACGACAACGCGCTCAGCACCGTTGATGACAAACGTACCATTCTGGGTCATATAGGGAATGGGACCCAGGAACACGTCCTGAATAGCCATGTCGAAATCCTCGTGGTCGGGATCCGTGCAATAGAGCTTCAACTTAGCCTTCAAAGGTACACTATAGGTCAGACCGCGCTCCAGACACTCGTCAATGGTGTAACGGGGCGGATCGATGTAGTAATCCAGGAACTCAAGGACGAAATTGTTACGCGTGTCGGTGATAGGGAAGTTCTCAGAGAACACCTTATACAAACCGTCGTTCTTGCGTTCCTCAGGCGGAGTGTCTAACTGCAGGAAGTCTCTAAAAGACTTTAATTGCACATCAAGGAAATCCGGAAAAGGCATAGGATTCTTGACGCTGCCAAAGCTTACTCTGTTTTCTACTTTTTTCTTTGTTGCCATATAAATAAATATGTATGATTGCTAGATATTCTAGTTCATCTAGATTGTCTAGGAATACTAGAAAATCTAGGATAAAGCGACAAAAAATGGTCGGGAACCCTCTACTGGAGAGTTCCCAACCAACTTTGTTATTATTGTCTTCTGAATTACTTCAGCTCAACTACGGCACCAGCCTCTTCGATAGCCTTCTTCAGGTTCTCAGCCTCGTCCTTGCTCAGGCCTTCCTTCAGAGTAGAAGGAGCACCGTCTACGAGGTCCTTAGCTTCCTTCAGACCCAGACCGCAAGCTTCCTTAACGGCCTTTACAACCTGCAGCTTAGCAGCACCAGCCTCCTTCAGAACTACATCGAAAGAAGACTTCTCCTCAGCAGCCTCAGCGGCACCGCCTGCAGCGGGACCAGCAGCAACAGCAACAGCTGCAGCAGCGGGCTCAATTCCATACTCGTCCTTCAGGACTGTTGCCAACTCTTGAACTTCTTTTACTGTGAGGTTAACCAACTCCTCAGCAATAGCTTTAATATCTGCCATTTTATTTAAAATTTTAATTGTTTTTAAATGTTAATGTTTGTTATTTCTCTCTTCGCTTATTTGTTACGCTCAGCGATAGCGTCCAGCAGTCTGTGGATCTTGCCACCAGCATTCAGACCAGAAACAACGTTCTTGATCGGAGACTGCAGCAGAGCCACAACGTCGGCGATGAGCTCGTTCTTGCTCTTGATGGCAACGAGTTCCTCCAACTTGTCAGCACCTACAAAGAATCCTTCCTCAGCATATGCAGCCTTCAGGGCGGGGATACCTTCCTTCTTATACTCCTTCAGCAGCTTAGCGGGAACATTGGCGCTCTGCGTGAACATCACAGCCGTATTGCCCTTCAAAGCCTCGTACAGAGGTGAGAAATCGATATCAGAGGCCTCGAAAGCCTTGTGCAGAAGAGTATTCTTCACAACGACCATCTTGATCTCGTTCTTGAAGCACTTGCGACGGAGATTGCTAGTCTGCTCCGCATTCAGTCCGGCAGTGTCTACCAGATAGAAATGGGGAAACTCCTTCAGCTTCTGTCCAAGTTCTACTACGATAGTATCTTTTAATTCCTTTTTCATTTTACTAAACTTTTTACGAGTTATTCAACTGATTTAGGATCTACCTTGATACCAGCGCTCATGGTGCTGGAGATAAAGATACTCTTCATGTATGTACCCTTGGCAGCAGCCGGCTTCAGCTTGATAATGGTCTGCAGGAACTCCTTGGCATTACCGTAGATCTGCTCCGGAGTGAAGGTCACCTTACCGATGGAGGCGTGGATGATACCAGCCTTGTCCACCTTGAAGTCAATCTTACCCTGCTTTACTTCCTTGACTGCCTTAGCAACGTCCATAGTTACAGTACCGCTCTTGGGGTTTGGCATCAAACCGCGGGGACCCAGGAAACGTCCGAGGGGACCCAGCTTACCCATGCAAGAGGGCATCGTAATAATCACATCAACATCGGCCCAACCCTGCTTGATCTTGTCGATATACTCGTCCAGACCAACATAGTCGGCACCAGCTTCCTTAGCAGCTTCTTCCTGATCGGGAGTACAGAGAGCGAGCACTCGTGTAACCTTACCAGTACCATTAGGCAGTGACACCACGCCACGTACCATCTGGTTGGCCTTACGAGGATCTACGCCCAAGCGTACGTCGATATCTACAGAAGCCTCAAACTTCGTGGTGGTAATTTCCTTCACCAGCGCAGCGGCTTCCTGTAAAGAGTATGCTTTCCCTGCTTCAACCTTATCAGCTACCAACTTTTGATTTTTTGTCAGTTTACTCATTTTTCTAATTGAAGTTATTTATTATTTACCAGGGAAGTCCCCTTTAACAGTGATACCCATACTACGAGCTGTTCCGGCAATCAGTTTCATAGCCGACTCGACAGTGAAGCAGTTCAAATCGCTCATCTTGTCCTCTGCAATGGCACGTACCTGATCCCAGGTGACGCTAGCCACCTTCTTACGGTTAGGCTGGGCAGAACCGCCCTTGACCTTTGCAGCTTCCAACAGCTGTACGGCTGCGGGAGGAGTCTTAATGATAAAACTGAATGACTTGTCAGCATAGTAGGTAATAACGACAGGAAGAATCTTTCCTGCCTTATCCTGGGTTCTGGCGTTGAACTCTTTGCAGAATCCCATGATGTTAATACCCTTCGAACCCAGTGCAGGTCCAACGGGGGGTGAGGGATTCGCAGCGCCACCTTTAATCTGCAATTTGATTAATCCAGCAACTTCTTTAGCCATTTCTGTTTATTATTAATTGAATTTAAATATATGCCACAGGAGTGGAAGCCTCCCGAGACCGTATATAGAACGGAACGTACCGTAACATACGCCCTATTCTTTCTCTACTTGCGTAAAATTAAGTTCCAAGGGGGTCTTACGACCGAAAATCTTTACCATCACCTTCAGCTTGCGCTTCTCAGTGTTCACCTCCTCGATGACACCGGTGAACCCGCTGAACGGACCGTCAGTAACCTTCACTGACTCGTCCACCTGATAGGGAATAGCCAACTCCACATTGTCAATGGTAGTCTCTTCGGCATTACCGAGAATGCGGTTAATCTCCGACTGCTTGACCACCTGGGGATTATCCATACCACCCAGGAAACCTAATACATTAGGGATGAAACGCAGCATGTGGGCAACCTCACCCTGCAACGTGGCCTGTACCAACACATAACCCGGCAGGAAGAGCTTCTCCTTCACCACGCGCTTGCCATTCTGCAGCACGGCATACTTCTCAGTAGGCAGCAGGACCTCACCAACGTGAGATTCGAGCACATCGTTATGCTTCTTAGCATTGTCGATGAACTCCTTGACCTTGCCTTCCTTGCCACTGACAGAGCGCAGGACGTACCACTTCATTCCCGTTGTATCCGACATCTTTTCCGATTAGTTAGGATAAATAGAACTCATAACGGCCTTGAACACCACGTCCATCAGCCATACCACAACAGCAATAATCAAAGAAGCCGAAAGCACCACCACGGCGCTCTGGGTCAGCTCCTTGTATGAAGGCCATGTCACCTTGTGAGCAAGCTCATCATAACAGGCCTTGCAGTAATTGATGAATTTCTTAATCATACGTCTTTTCTTTTCTTAGCACGGGAAGGAGGACTCGAACCCACGACCCTCGGTTTTGGAGACCGATGCTCTACCAACTGAGCTATTCCCGTATGAAAGCCCCCACCCGTAAGCGGGGGCCTTGTTTACTTCTAAGTTCCTAGGTCTTCCCAGGCTATCCTAGGACATCCTACTCATCCTAGTATTAGTCCTCGAACACCTCAGTGATCTGACCAGAACCAACAGTGCGGCCACCTTCACGGATAGCGAAACGCAGACCCTGATTCAGAGCAACAGCGTAGATCAACTCAACAGTGATCTCAACGTTATCACCAGGCATTACCATCTCAACACCTGCGGGGAGAGTGATCTCACCTGTGCAGTCCATAGTGCGGAGATAGAACTGGGGACGATATTTGTTACCGAATGGAGTGTGACGACCACCCTCTTCCTTCTTCAGGACATAAATAGAAGCCTTGAACTTCTTGAAGGGCTTAATCTGTCCGGGATGGCAGAGCACCATACCACGCTTGATCTCGTTCTTGTCGATACCACGGAGCAGCAGACCAACGTTATCACCAGCCTGACCCTCATCCAGGATCTTACGGAACATCTCAACACCAGTAACAACTGACTTCTTGTCCTCACCGAGACCGAGCAGCTCAACCTCATCACCAACGTGGATTACACCAGTCTCGATACGACCAGTAGCAACAGTACCACGACCTGTGATTGAGAATACGTCCTCAACAGGCATCAGGAAGGGCTTGTCAGTAGCACGAGGAGGCTCCTGAATCCAAGTGTCGCAGGTATCCATCAGCTCCATCACCTTCTGCTCCCACTTCTCAACACCGTTCAGGGCACCGAGGGCAGAACCACGAATGATAGGAGTATCATCCTCGAACTCATACTGAGACAGGATCTCCTGAACCTCCATCTCAACGAGCTCCAGCATCTCCTCATCCTCAACCATATCACACTTGTTCAGGAAAACAACCAGACGGGGAACGTTCACCTGACGAGCGAGCAAAACGTGCTCACGAGTCTGAGGCATAGGACCATCAGTTGCAGCAACAACGAGAATAGCACCGTCCATCTGAGCAGCACCAGTTACCATGTTCTTCACATAGTCGGCGTGTCCCGGGCAGTCAACGTGAGCGTAGTGACGCAGCTTGGTCTCATACTCAACGTGAGCGGTGTTAATAGTGATACCACGCTCCTTTTCCTCAGGAGCATTGTCGATCTGGTCGAAAGACTTAATCTCAGAAAGACCCTGCTTAGCCAACACGGTGGTGATAGCAGCAGTCAGAGTAGTCTTACCATGGTCAACGTGACCAATTGTACCAATGTTTACGTGCGGTTTGGTGCGCACAAAATTCTCTTTAGCCATAGCTTTTCTTATTTATTGTTTTATAAATGAATATTCCGATTTAAATCGTCGTTTTCTCTTTGAGCTGTTACTGAGATTTGAACTCAGGACCTCTTCCTTACCAAGGAAGTGCTCTACCACTGAGCTATAACAGCGAGTCGTGAGCGGAAAACGGGGCTCAAACCCGCGACCCCCAGCTTGGAAGGCTAGTGCTCTATCAACTGAGCTATTTCCGCAAACTTCCTTTTCCGGAAGTGGGTGGTGATGGATTCGAACCACCGAAGTCGAAAGACAACAGATTTACAGTCTGCCCCATTTGGCCGCTCTGGAAACCACCCTCAATTTCTTCTCACTCTCTTTTCTCTTGCTCCGCTCAGAGCCTCTTGTCGGATTCGAACCAACGACCCCGAGATTACAAATCACGTGCTCTGGCCAACTGAGCTAAAGAGGCTTACTCGAAGCATCCGCTAACCGATTGGAGTCAGTTTGTATCGGAAAGCGGATGCAAAGGTACTACTTATTTTTGAATTACCAAAACTTTTCGCACTTTTTTTTAGTGATTTCTCAATTTTTCCTTGAATTTCTGCAGCTGGACCTTCATAGAATCCACGCAATCGTCGCAACTTTCCTCAAAAGTGTCACTGACCTTCTCGACAAAAAGCTTCTGTCCAGGCACTGTTACTGTCAGGCTCACCTCTTTGTTCTGAGCGGTAGCCGGCTTGACGACCTTACACTGTACTTCCACCTTCTGGATGTCCTCAAAAGTCTTTTCCAACTTGGCGACCTTCTTTTCGATGAACGCCTCTAACTTCTCAGTAGCGTCGAAATGAATCGACTGAATCTTGATTTCCATAATTACCTTCTGTTTTTGTTTAAGGGTAAATAATAAGGTTAGGCCCTTGGATGGGCATTCTCATACACTTTCTTCAACTGTTCGAATGTCGTATGCGTATAGATCTCTGTCGTTGCCACACTCTCATGGCCCAACAGCTTCTGCACGCACTCCAGTCCTGCCCCATTGTTTAGCATGGCTGTAGCAAACGAGTGGCGTAGCACGTGGGGCGACCGTTTCTTCTGGGTGGTAACTTTCGACAGGCAGCGTTTCACGACACTCTCCACCTGGAATCTCGACATCCGTTCTCCCTTGTCGTTCCGGATCAGCGCCTGTTTGTCATGCAAGGGCAGTTCGTCACGCATCGCCATATAGTGGCGTAGCGTCTGCTCCAATTCCTGACCGAAGGGAATGATGCGCTGTTTGTTTCTCTTGCCCGTCACCTTCAACTGGTGTGTCACAAAGTCGACATCCTGGTCATTCAGGGCAGTTAACTCGGCCAGGCGCATACCCGTCTCATAGAATAATATAATAATTGTACGCGCGCGCGCATTCTGATAATCCTCTCCCCACATCTGCGGGATGTCTATCAATCGGTTCATGTCGGCCTCACGGACAAAATACGGCAGGGGCTTCTGTTTCTTAGGACCTCTCACCACATGCGACGGGTCACGCTCCACCAGACCACGGCTCAAAGCGAAACGAAAAAAGGAACGCACGGCACTCAAACGGTTGTTTACCGTGGATGCCATGTCGCCTTTATCCATCATACTCTCCATCCAGTCACGGATGATGTCCGAGTCTACCGACTCCCAAGAGAGATGACAATCTCGATTTTTGAAGTACGATTCAAAGTCTGTCAGACCTTTCTCGTAATTGCGCACGGTCAGCTCTGAACGGTTCCGCTCGTATCGCAAATAGTTCAAAAAATCTTTTATCATCATAAACGTTGCATCATATTTTCGGCAACGAATTTACGAAAAAATTTCGATCTTGCAAAATAAATCGAGCAGAAATGCACAAAAAATGTGCTTTTTCTTGGTTGACCGGGGATAAAACGCCTCCGCGAGGCCGCTTTTTACTCCTCGTTGGTGCGCAGCTTCTGTACGTAAATAGCGTGTTCCATCTTCAGACGCTTCAGTACAGAGGGCTTGTCGAACTGCTGACGAGAGCGGAGCTCCTTTACAACACCTGTCTTTTCGAACTTTCTCTTAAACTTCTTGAGGGCCTTCTCGATGTTCTCGCCTTCTTTTACGGGTACAATAATCATTTGCTTTTTTCTTTTTAAATTTTAAATTGTAATTTATTATTTTTTAGCTTTTGCAGCCTGTCTTCGCAGGTGCATTTTCAAAATGCGGCTGCAAAGTTACGAATAAACGAGCAAAAAACCAAATAAAACCTTATTTTTTTTGTTTTTTCGAGTGAAAGTAACTTCTTTTTTTTCTTTCATGATAAGAGAGACGGTCCCTTGCCCATGCAAACAGACCATCTCTCTTGTCATTTTTAGAACGTGATATACGTCTCACCGGCCCAGTCGGTATTGACAGTCACACCGGTAATCGTCGTTGGCGATGAGCCCGATCCGTTGAAAAACGCCCCAGAGACCCAAGTAATATGGTTCTGCTGCATCGGTACGTCAAACTCACGCATGTACAACTCATTACCACTTGCATCGAGAGCCGTCACCGCCAGATGTATCGTCCCTTCTTCATCATGCAGAAACGTATACAGGTCAAACTGCTTCTGACCCAACGCCATGTCGAACTTCACATCCTGCTTGCTATTCACACTACCCAGTCCCGTATTGGCATCGAAAGCCCCAGAACCGCCCGTGTAATAGAAACGCATCTTCACAACATCCGAGGGAATGTCATCGGTAACCACAAAGCGGCACAACGACACAATACGGTCTAGCGACACCTGCAGATTCACCGTTTCCTCACCGATGGTCACATCACCGCAACAGAGAAACGTATCGGTATATCCCTGAGAATTAGTAAACTGTATCTTCGCCGGGTCAGTCATCGTGGGGTTTCCACTACTGCTATGTCCGACTACCACCACTTGATAGGTACCAGCCTCCAACTGGAACGATGCAGTACCAAATCCAGCCATATCCGATGTCTGGTTTACCTGTTTCTGTCGCGCACCTGACATGTCATAAATAGCGAAGTTCAGACGTGTACATGCCTCCGAGACTGCCTTCCCGGCTCGCGTCAGGCCCTCAAATGGTTTCTTTTCAATCTCGAACACGCTCACCTTCAGGTTGCCATTCGTCTCTCCCATTTCACTGTCTTCCGGGGCAATGGCTTTCTCACAAGCAAAAACCACACAAACAATGAGCAGTGCAAAAGCAGCACTTAATGAAATAATCAGCTTGTTCATAACTAGCCCTCCCAACATTAGAAGCCGATTGGATAACTTGTCAACCATTCGGTATTCAACTCAAAAGAACCGGCTGTCACAGAGGCACTCGGAGAGTACATGGCCCCTGATAACTTCGTCATACGATTCCTCTTCAAGGGAACGTCATTCACCGTTTTGCTGAACAGCACATTGTTGCCTGCATCCAACGTCTCGATAGTCACGTTTACAGTCTGTTCATCGGTGGCAAGAAATACATAATTCGCAATTTGAGTAACACCTATTGCGGTCGTTGTCACCGTGTTCACAAGACCAGCGTTATCAGTAGCAAGACCCGTCGTTGGATTGAAACTCTTGCTGCCTCCGGTTAGCGTTGTACGAATAGCCGTCACATCTGCCGCACGGTCATCAGTCGAGATAACAGCAACCAAAGAAACGATACGGTCCAGTGTCGCTGTCAGATTCTTTGCTTCCGAATTGGTAACGTTTACCTCCTGCGTAGCGGCAAACGTATCACGCGCAGCATCCGTATAAGTGGCTGACGTTGGACTGGTAAGTGTAATAGCTGACTCACCGCCATAGCCCAGCACCACCATCGTATAGCTGCCAAGCCCCAAGGAGCAAGAGAACTCACCGAACGTGGTATACGTCGAGGGATCGTTCTTAAACTGTGTGTACTTACACACCTCTGTGCCGTTCTTAAAGAATGCCAGTGTCAGCACTTTCAAACTGGCATAATCTCCGACTGCCGTTCCACGCGTCCCGGGGAAGAATCCCTGTTCCACGGAGAACTCGTCCACATGCACCGTCACAGGCGCCACAGTCTCCTCTGCGAAAACGTTATTCACCATGTTCTCACTCTCATTGCTGCACGAAACAGCAAGTAGGCAGATTATTACTGCCAAAAAAAATGCTTTTTTTCGCATAATTGTAATTGTTTAATTAATAATAAAGATGGTGACCACTTTGGCCACCATCTTCAAAATTACAACATTTTCTTATTTCAATTGTAAAAATAAAAGAAATCTTAACATCTTTCAACAAAATTAAAGAAGACATTCCCCTAAAATCTGTTCAGCGTGCTCCTTAGTCTTCACCTGCTTGCCTGCGAAAATCTGTTCGATGATGCCCTCCTCATTGATGATGAAAGTGGTGCGAATAGTCCCCATCGTCTTCTTGCCATACATCGATTTTTCGCCCCATGCTCCCATCGCCTCTAACAGCTCATGGTTGATGTCAGCAATCAGTGGGAACGGCAGTTCATACTTTTCCTTGAACTTCACGTGCGAAGCAGCAGAGTCCTTGCTCACACCTACCACCTCATAGCCTGCTCCCTGTAGTTCCGTGTAATGGTCGCGCAGGCTGCAAGCCTCAGCGGTACATCCACTTGTATTGTCCTTCGGATAGAAGTACAACACCAGTTTCCTGCCCTTATAATCACTCAGACGGATATCCCGTCCCTGTTCATCCTTGCCCAGAATCTCGGGCGCCTTGTCTCCAATTTTCATATCAATCAGTTTTATTACTCAATATATTAGCAATTTATTTAACTTATTCCAGAATGCTTTGATGGTCGTGTTTGTAGAATCATTCAAATCGGGCTCATGGGCCATTATGCCTGTTGCCTCGTAATGTTGCAGACGAAGCTTCTTGATATTCTCAGCACATTTAAGGGTATTAACAGTTTGCGTATAGTACATCAATAGTGTCGGATAAAGATGTTCGAAATCACCATAGATGCACTGAGCCATCTGTTGATGCTGCTCATCCAGACGAAGCGATTCTCCCCGCAACAGACGTTGTCTGAACTTGGCGAGGTTGCACTTCATGTGATGAAGCGTGACACGATAGGATATATCAGACATTCCAAGTGCTTTGGCAACCTCTGTGTTAGGCAATGCCTTCTGTTTGTTCAACATGGTAAGCAACGAACGCAGGAAGATAAACCTTCCACGGGGGTAAAACACCTGAAGGGCGTAGGCAATCAACTGTGAACAGACTAGAAGTTTCTGCTCATCAGAAAAAGATTCGTCAGATTCATGCCATTTGTGTTCGTCAAATGACATGAACAAAGCTCTATTTTCTTCTTTCGCGCGATTGTTAAGGTAATTGCGAAACGTGTTCAGTAACCAAGTTTCGAAAGCATTCTTGCTCTTGATACGTCGCAATGCCTGATAAGGATATCGGCCACTCTCGCGAAGATACAGGTAGAAATCCTCGATGACGTCCTCATAATCATCGTACAACTGGTGCTGATATGCATTATAACGCTCTCTCAATTGATGATTAAGCCGCTGATGCAGGAGGTAGAACATCGCCTCATCATTGCCTTTGAGAATCATTTCTACGAAATCAGGAGTAGGAATACCTGCAAACGGGCTAATCACGGGGACAGGTTTCTGATTGGGTCGCAGACCATAATCATGCAACCTGTCCCTGCGATTACCCGCCATCCATTCTTTACGTTCCGACTCTGACATCTTCTCAATAGCATAGCGCAACATCGTGCGAGGCATCTCATGGGCATGCTGGCGAAGGAACTCTCGCAACAAATCCATTGAGCATCGTTTCCCCATCTCTCTCAACATCCAGCCCACAGCCTTATGCATCAGATCATGCGGATGATGCAGGTGAATCTTTGCATAGCGCAGGCACCACGACGGATCCCCCATCTGTGAGGTCTTCCATGAACAAACGATACTCATTCGTTGCTTCCAAAGACAAGGACTGGCAGCAAGTTCGTCAACCACTTTGATTTTATAGTCTCTGTCACCCAAGTTCGAAGGCAACAGCAACCAATGCCCAAGGATTTTATGAACAGACAAATCCACAAGGTCCCAATTATTCGCCCGCTCAGCATATTGCAGATACATCTGAACGATCTCATCGCGCTTCTTGATGGCCTCAGAATCATTCTCTAATCGCTTCGTTGCTAGCTTTTCAAACTTCGCCACCAGTATCAGGAAACCACAGAGCCTCACCTCATGCCAACGGTTCATCAACAACTCCGGTACCTCCTCCATCGGGAAATCCACCCCTGCCACCTTTACAACTTCACGAGTCTGCGGCACTTTCAGTCCAAAAAACTCATCCCCCTCACCATACTCCCTTGGTCCCGTCTTAAAGAACCTCATGAGTATCCGCCGCTGCTCCTCATTCCGCAACGACTCCATATATCCAATGATTTCCCTTGCTGTCATCATTTTTCACTTTTCACTATTCACTTTTCATTTTACAGGCTCCATGTGCAGGGTGACGTGCGTCTTCTCTCCAAAGCGCTCTTTCAGTTTGCTCTCAATGGTGGTGGCACGTTCGTGGACGATAGTCAGTGGCAGCTGTCCGTCCATCCTCACATGAGCCTCAATGGCGATGCGATTGCCAATACGACGGGTGCGCAGGTTATGCGGCTCTTGCACATCACCAAACGACTGGATAATCTCCACAATCTCCTGCTCGGTCTCTTCAGGCAACGAACGTTCGGTCAACTCTCCGACGCTGGTCTTGAGCAACTCGTAGGCCACCTTCACCAGCATCAGACCCACCACGATGGATGCCAAGGGATCGAGCACCGTCCATCGCTGACCTAACCAGATGGCGCCACCGATACCGATGGCTGCACCTATCGACGAGAGGGCGTCGCTGCGATGGTGCCACGCATTGGCAACCATCACCTGCGAGTCGAGGGTCCTACCCTTCCGAGCGGTATACTGATAGAGCAGTTCCTTGATGAGCATCGACAGAAGAGCGGCCCACAGAGCTATCCAACCGGGAGTCTCGAGTTGCTCGCCACACCACCAGTCCCATAGTTTCGTTGAGCCCGATACCACGATACCCGTAGCAGCAGCTACCAATGCCAGACCTATCAAGAAGGAGGCGATGGTCTCAAACTTACCATGTCCGTAGTCGTGCGACTGGTCCTGTGGCTTGGCACTGATACTGACAAACACCAGTACCAGCAGGTCGGTCACGAAGTCTGAGAGCGAGTGGACGGCATCTGCAATCATCGCCGAGCTATGACCCATCACGCCTGCAATAAACTTAAAGGTCAGCAATGCCGCATTACCCGCACTGCCTATCAGCGTCACCTTATAAATCTCTTTCTCCCTGCTCATCACTTATTTTTTTAGGAAAAACCGCAAGAACTCACTCTCGAAATTAGGTGTCAACACTCCCTGACCCATGGCTTCGCGAATCTCCTGCATAGTCCAAAAACGGCCACCATCCAATTCATCCTGCGATGGACGTATATCACCCTCGTAGGTCGTGCGATGCACATACACCAGTTCACGCTCTCGTAAACTTTCAAACACATACTTACCGATAAACTCAGGCGTGAAGTTGGTGATACCCAATTCCTCGCGCACCTCACGCTGTAAGGCCTCATCAGGTGTCTCGCCATAGTCGATATGCCCACCTACCGCCGTATCCCACTTACCCGGCTGGATATCCTTCCACTCAGGCCGTTTCTGCAAGTACACATCACCTTGGCTGTTAAACACATGCAGATGCACCACGGGATGCAGCAGCCTCGACCCGCTATGGCACTCACCACGCGTAGCCTTGCCAACTACCCGGCCCTCTTCATCTACAATCGGGAATATCTCTTGCTCGTTATCTTTCATTGCCAATTAAAAGTATTTTCGGACAAAGATACGAATAAGTGAGCAAAATGCAAAAGGTTTTATGTTTTTTGTGTGTTTTTTCAGTCATCTTTTCGTACCTTTGCAGGCAAAATGAAGAAAAGAACCATGATTTCATATTTGAACACAGAGAATATCGCACGGAGCACTGACAGTGTGGAATATCACCCGTTGCGACCCTTTCTGCCCAAGAATGCACGTGTGCTATTCTTAGGCAGTTTTCCGCCACAACGCAAGCGGTGGTGTATGGACTTTTATTATCCCAACTTCATCAACGACCACTGGAGGATAGAGGGGCAGATATTCTTTGGTGACAAGAACCATTTCGTGGACTTAGAAGCCAAGCGCTTCAAAATTGATGAGATTGTGGCGTTCTGTCAAGAAAAGGGACTTGCTTTCTATGACACCTCGACAGCCATTCGTCGTCTTCAGGATAATGCTTCAGATAAGTTCTTAGAGGTCGTAGAACCCACCGACATCCATGCTCTATTGCTGCAATTGCCCCACTGCCGGGCCATCGTCACCACGGGCGAAAAGGCCACCGAGACCATCTGTGCCTACTTTGGTATTGAGCGCCTCCCCAAAGTCAACACCTTTATCGAAGTTCCCCTCGCCCCTTGGAGAGGGGTTAGGGGTAAGGCTCTTCTTTTGCACCGTCTTCCTTCTTCCTCCCGCGCCTACCCTTTATCCTTTGATAAGAAGGTGGAAGCTTATCGACAGATGTTCTCTACAATCGCTAAAGCAACTGCTGACACCCTTTCAGAACATCGCACCAGGTAGCATCGAAGTCGATCATCCCATTATCCTTTGAATCTGCTTATCAGAAGCTTCGGGCAGCAAGGTTCTGAAGTGGGACTGCAAGCGTTCATAGGACTCCTGTGGCGTACGGGAACAATAGAAACCATCACGCCCCATGAGTGCTTCAGGCGTTGTCAACAATGACCAGCCCCAGCCATATTCACGTCCATGCTTATCGGTGGGATAGACAAAGTCCTCAGTAACGATGAGGCACGCCATCTGCAGACGGGTCACGTAGCCATCAAACTTGCTACGCATCTTTGGACCGTCAAATCCACAGGCGGCACGCAGTTCGCGGGTAATCAGGCTACCCTGTTCGCGAAGTGTCGTAAGGATCACATCATCGATGGTTCCTTCTTCAGGTACAGGATATTTGCAGCGACGGTAGTTGCAGAAATCGGGCCACCACTCACGACTGATGAACCCCGCCTTCTTGTTAAAGAACTTGCCATAGACGCACCCGCCATCCGACACGATGGGCCCTTTCCACTTCCACAGCGGCCAGTCCCAACCGCCATCTGGGAACACCACATAGCGGCAGTCATCCGTCACGATTTCCTCTGCAGAGAAGCCGCTGATGCCACTGTCCAGCAAGGGCAGGAATCCCAACTCCTGAATAAATGCCGTCAGCTGTGCCGCTGAATATATCTCGTCGTGCTTCATTATATTTCACATTAAAGCGGTAGCTAATCGTTTCTTTAGTACGCTTTGTACCTTTAGGTCAAAGAAATTTTTCACTCTTCACTCTTCACTTTTCACTTAAACTTCTGGTTCCCAAAGGTGCCTCTCCATATCCACATGCCCATTGGTCTTAAATGTCACCCCCTCTTCTTCCAACAGCGTTCTCTGCCTACTCCACCCAGGAGCTGTCCTACCCTCCTTATTCACCACCCGATGACAAGGCAACTTCTCTGCTCCAGGCGTATACCGCAACGTCCTTCCTACCATTCTCGAATGACTAGGCCAACCAGCCAACAATGCGATATGCCCGTAGGTCGTCACCTTCCCACACGGTATCTGACTGACTATGTTCAGCACATCCGCGCCAAACGCCCTCGCCTGCTCTGCCGTCATCTTATCAGGATAGTCCTTCATTTCTTTTTCTTCGGTTTCGGTTCCGGTAGTTCCTTACAAGTTTCGCGAACAAGCTCCGACAGATAATCGCGGTCATCTACATCCGCAATATAGAAGTAGTCTTTCGCGCCTTCGTATGGCGGACGCATATCCACCACCCTGAGCAACTTCCTTCCTGCCTCCGTCGGTTTAAGATAGAAGCAGTCATCGCAAATCAACCCGAATATCTTTCCATTACAGTATATCCCATAGTCTCCAAACATTTTTTTGGCGACTATCTCCCCTGCCCCACCACACTGGTCAGCGATATACTGCACAAAGTCCGCATTACTCATAAACGAAACTTTTCACTCTTCACTTTTCATTTTTCACTTTGAAAGTCGGTTCTCGATAACCTCCCAGTTGATAATCTGCCACAAGGCAGCCAAATGGTCAGGACGGCGGTTCTGATAATCCAAGTAATACGCATGTTCCCATACATCAAAAGTCAACAATGGCTTCAACCCCTTCTGAATCGGATTGGCTGCATTCGCCTCCTGTGTTATCACCAGTTTGCCATCCTTATCAGCAGATAGCCAAACCCATCCAGAACCAAACAATGTAGCCCCTTTCTTCTGGAACTCCTCCTTGAAGGCATCAAATGACCCAAAATCATGTGAAATAGCCTCAGTAAGTTTACCAATAGGCTCATTATCAGCCTTCGGAGTCATAAACTGCCCAAAGTACAGATTATGATTCAATATCTGCCCAGCATTATTCAGACCCCCGCCCTCAGCCTTACAGACGATTTCCTCTAATGGTAATCCTGCCAGCGGGCTCCCTTCCAACATAGCGTTTAGGTTATTCACATATCCAGCCAAGTGCTTTCCATGATGGAACGCAATTGTCTCTTTGCTTATCACCGGCTCCAGCGCCTCCGCTGCGTATGGCAATGCCATCAATGAAAATTTTCCCATATTCTTCAGTTTTTATTATTTCTGCTGCGAAGGTAGTCATTTTTCTGGGAATAACCTCAAAAAATACATTATTTTTCATTTATATGTCGCCCGTTAGTCCCTTGTAGCTTTTGGCGGCGGCTTGCAAGGCCTCCTCGGTGGTGTACTGCTCATAGTAGGTACATCGGGTGATGACGTGCTGGCGGGAGGCATGACCATCCTTGATACGGACGATACCGAAACCGAGCATGGGGTCGGCAAAACGGTCATCGGTAAGGGCGAGTGTTCCTTTAGCGCTTTTGTAGGGTGACAAGAGTGTTGAGGGTACGGTAGTGAAGGCTTCTGCGGTAAGCGCTTCGACCTTGATGCTCAGTTGGAACAGGTCTGTATCGACGTGCTGGGGAATAACCCTTTGTTTTAGGATATAGAGCAAGAGCGAGGTGCCTTTGCCATTGACGGCATCGTCTGGTGCAGACAGGTTGCGGACATCCTTCGGTGTGAGGTCCGTGAGTAGAGCCGGTTGGCCATCCACCTCACCCAATTGGTAACTGACGGGCGGTAGTGGACCGTCGCTGAGAACCATGTCGGGTAGCAACAGGGCGTTGCCGGAGTGGTATTGCAGTTTCTTCAGATAGGGCACAGGCGACTCCATGTTGATGGCCATAAAGTGGTTGTATGCCGTATTGTCACCACCCTCCATGAACACATGTCCAGAGGCTTTCAGTGCCCGCCACAGTGCGTTGTTGTGACTCTGGCGTTCGCGAACCAGCAGTTGTTTACGCGATAGTCGGCGAGGTTGATGGCTAGTAGAAACCCTAACGTACTTCTTGCCGTTGCGAATATATGTGGTCAGCCCTCCCACGCGTCCCTCTATTCCCATGATGTCGTTCTCAATCCTTGCCATATCCAAGTGTATTTGTTGGTTCTACTTTGCTCTATTGTTCCTCTAAGGTTCCTCCGTGCTTGCTCCCATATTTCTTCGGTATATCTTCGGTATGTCCTCGGTATCTGTTCAGTATGTCTTTGATCATAGAAGTACTCCGCAAGTGTATGGGAAGCTAGCGGTTGAAGTCAGTACGCTGACGGAACACCTGCGTACTTTTGATGTCGCGGCGCATACAGCGGGCAATGAACTCGATATTCTCCTGAGTCAGGCTACGTGCGTGGTCGCGTCCACGCATGTCGTTCACCATGGCATCGGGCAGCAGCAGGTGCTCCAGCATATAGAGCAGCATGCCGGGACTGCATGACTCGGTGGTCACAAATATCAGTGCGTTCTCTTCTGCGTAGGCACGGTCGTAGGCAGGATTGGCAGGATGCTTGATTGAGCGAGCCTGCGGGGTAAGGGTCATCTGTCCGTTGTCCTCGAAAAAGACAGCTTGCGGCTGGTCCTCATCGGGTAATGGGAAGTTGATTTCCGATGTATCGAGTCCCAACTCGCTATGTTGCCACTCTGTAAGCTCCTTGACATTGGCAAAGAAGTACAATCGCTCGCCATTGTGGTTGCGGATAAAGTCATCATACTGCCCACGGAAATCGTTCATTACGTGGTGGTGCTGGCGTTCTTTTTCCAGATAGTTATTGTATTGCTTTTGAGAAGGTTTAGTCCACAGGCACGGGCCGTTGAGTTCCCACTGGCCGTTCATGGCGATAAAAGAACCTGTGACGTGAGTGTTCTGGCGGGCGAGCTGACGCACGTTACCCATGAAGTCGCTGTTGGCGACGCTGAATATATCGCCCATGAAGTCGCGCAACTGTATCTGGCGGTCATCGCAGCCAACCACCTCATAGATCCCAAACGGTTTCCACTCAATGTGCTCAATGGCAGCAGCCATCGGGTCGTCGGGGTCGTCCATGTCGATGCGTATCATCTCGGCATAGATGTGCTGAGGCGTGAGTGAGAGCGGCCATGCCTGGTGCTCCTGCACAGTAAAGCACTCGTTGGCATACTCCAGCGTTTCCTTGTCTATCGACGGCACCAGCTGTTTCAGGTGTACGGCATCGCCTTTAACGTCAGGATTGGTGAACCATCGTCCCAGGAAACTGCGCTGACTGAGCCAGATTAGCACCGTCTTCACCATATTAGCCTCCTGCTGCGTCTCCTCGGCATAGAGCAGGTCTGCCAATTCCTCATTGGGGTCAATGCGTTTTTTCTTCTCATCCCACAGACGCAGAAGTTGTTGTGCCATAGCGGCCAGTGCATCGTTTGTAGGGTTCAGCATCCTTCCCTCCCGTTCAGCCACTATGCTATGCCACAGCACGAAGCGCATGCTGTCGAGACGTGCGCTGGCATCTGTGGCATCTACGGTATGGTAGAATGGCAAGTAGAGTCCGAACATCCGTTTGTAGAGTCGTGTAAAGGTCTCGAACTGATGAGTCTCTGAGTGCAGATCCTCGAAATAGAGTGCCAGACTGATGCTGGCATTACGCATCTCGCGATCTTCCATAAACGACAGTTCTTCGTGCATCAGTTCGTAAATGTCATTAGCCAGAGCGGCATACTGGCGGTCGGTCTCGCAAGTGAGATAACGGGGGTGACGGCGCTTGATGTCGCCTGGGGTGATGGTACTGATGTTGGTCTTCTTTGCCATACAATTCTGATTTTGGTTGCAAAGTTACGAAAACTTATGCAATTACGGCCCTATTTTTCCTCTTTCGCGCGACAAAATTAGGTAAAATAGTAAAAAACCAGCTCAACAGCATGTAACATTTCTGGTTTTGGGGCACCTATAGAGAAACGTAGTCTCTCTGCTCACGAATTTCTCTGACCTGAAGGTGCAGAGTGTGGCGTTGCAATCGGCTCGTCCTTGATGACATTACGGCTCGTTATTTATTCCCAATGTGGGAATGTTTTGTTCCCAGCCTGGGAATATTTCGTTCCCAGCGTGGGAATAACATGAACGGCCCCTTTGCTCAATAAGCCGACTGAGGCAGATTTCGGATATGAGCGTGATGTTTATGATATGCTTCTGTACTAATTTGAAAGGTATTCACAACGCGCGAGGTGTAGCCGTTCTGGGTGGTGGGATGTTTATGATATGCTTCTGTACTAATTTGAAGTCTTATTCCACGATGTCAAAGACCAATATGCGTTGCAAAGATAGCATTTTTTTCTGAATCCACAATGAATTGCAACATCTTTTAATAGAATAGTCGGAAAAGTGGCAAATTTACGAGCCGTAACCTCGTGGGGCGCGAGCCGTAACCTCACCAAGGACGAGATTACGTCTCGTCCGATTATTTAGTCTGGTATTACTGGGACAGGAACTTCTATACACGGGTTGGAAAGATAGCAGCAAAGGGGCAGGGAGTTATCGCAGCCGTATTATTGACAGCGTAAGACTAAGCAAGGTTGTTCTTGCTTTGGCAAGCGACCGTAGGTCGAGCGGACGGGGACTTCTCAGCGCCCAAGCAGGCTCTAGCCTGTTCCTAGCCTTACCCAAAAGGCCGGTTGGAGCAGCTTAGGAGCTGGCTACACTATGGGTAGAGCATTTGATAAGGTCGGAATGTCAAAGGTTCACCCTTTGCTTGATATCAGATTGAACTTCCGGACGCAGTTCCGACAAATCATCAAAAGTGAGATATCCTTCCCTTAATAAAACATACACTCCAAGCTCAATCATCGTATTACGGTAATAATCCTCACGCTCCATAGCCTCTTTATAGTAGTCACGCGAACGTTTCGTCACCTCCATACAACGGTCGAATGCATTCTCGTCATCATCATACGGTTTGCAAATTAGCTCACTTGTTTCTTTGAGCCATTCCTCACACCGACGCAGAATTCCACGTCGGATGATGTCTTTCAATTGTCGTTTGTCTGCTTTTGTCAATTCCATAAAATGACACTCTAGTTTGTTTCAAACTAATACTGATCTCTTCGTATACTACGAGCCAGGAAGTCTAGGTTCTTCTGAGCAAGTTCCCTACCCGCCTCTGCACCATTGAGATGATTCAGTGCAACATCGGGCAGCATATTGTGCGCGATGAGGTAACGAACCATATCGCCCGGCAATCGGTCTGGAGCAGAAATCAAATCCATGCCAGTTTCAGAATCGTCAACGGCCTTATAATAAGGATTGCGCTCGTCCATAATAGCCAGTGCTGCATCGGGGGCAAAGAAGACATCCTCGTCGGGCGATGGCACCCATGCAACCATATACTCTTTATCATCAAGTTCTGACGGGCGCATCAGACTCTCTGGAATACCGACTTCTTCCATTAGGAAACGTCGTGCATCTTTTCCATCACGCAGATAGAACAGTGGACTGCCGCCCGATTTCTTCATCATCGCCTCATAGTTTTTCTGTGGCACTCCAGACTTGTAGCGACGTTTCTTTTCGCGCTGCTCTTCATACGCCTTGCCAAACCTACCCCATGAGTCCATCCCGTTCGTATTCCACTCACCAAGGTACTTAACGAACGAGGCAACACAACCATCAGTAGCCATCAGCGTACTATCGCGCATATCGCCATAGGAGTCCTTACGCACTACGACCTCCCTACCCTGAGTGTCTGACAAACGGATAAACGTATCATCGAAACCGTCCAGCTTGTAGAGGTCGTAAGGACGAAACTCAATAGCCCGCAGTTCTGCAGCCTCAGCATTCCGTCCATTACACTCCAGAATTCCTGCCAGCCATTCTTGCGGAAGCAAGGCCAACATGCCAGTCTTATACTTAAACGGTTGCTGACACATGGCCGCATAAACGGCTCTGTTGTCATGGCTGTCGAATCTCAGTAATTTTATGATGCTTTCAAAAGTCTCATGAAATCCTCTAAGCTTATATCGACCAGCAGTAAGATAACACGTAGAGCAAGTCCATTGAAGCACATTGCGCATCTCTATGAAATCGCCAATGAAAACAGGATGCTCAAAAAAATCCTTCAGCGTTTCGTTGATAGGAGCCTTCTCAAACTCATCATCTAGCACTTCGTAGAAATCGAATGCAATAACAGAAAGACCAAGATTCTCAGGATTGATAATTTCGTTCTCATGCACCTCCATCATCACGTCCCAGAGGAGCAACTGAATGTCTCGAACATGTGGCTCATCAGCATAGTACTCACCTTTGACGGAGTAGAACGGCAGCATCTTACCATATAGTGCCTGATGCTTCTCCACGAAACTTCGCCAAATGCCGCTGTCGCAGATGACATCCTCGAAATACAGCACCGTCTTCAATGCCATCTTCATCATAACATCCTCGCTCAGCCCTTGCTTTGCCGGATTTTTCGACAACTGGCGCAACAGCCGGTTTCCCACCTTCGCATAGTAAAAGTCTGTATCGCACCGCATCCCCATCGGATGCCTCATCACAATATCTTGAACTGTAATCTGTAGCGGCATAATCGTTTCACAATTTATTCAGAACAGTAATTCGTTATCTTTCTCAAAGTCACGTATTCGCTGACGAATACCATCGAAGTTGGGTTTCTTCGGTTTGTCTTGTTGAAAGTGCTTAACGTAGTCATCCATCGATTTCATACTTTTCGAAGGATAAAAGCCTTCGCCTTTCAGCAGTTCGATACGATGTTCGCTCTTTTCGGTATAGCGTCCACTCTTCTCCAAAATGATAGTGTGCCGCCATATAACTTTCTTCTTTCCTTTTCTGATGTTGAAACTAACCGTTTCGCCCTTCTTTTGCAATAGGAACCCGACGGTATTAAACTCCACATCGTCCATCTTCCAATAATCTTTGTCCAATGCGAATTCTTCGTCGTCAGATACAAATCTGAAGCCATCCTCCTCAACAAATTCGTATGGTTCTGGCACATCCTGCCTACCGAAAGCCAGCATAATCAATTGTGCAAAACCGCTAAGGACCATGTTCGAAGGCAACTGCAGCGTTCTTGTCACTTTCTCCGGAGCGTCCACCAACTCCACACGAACGGTATAACGCTTGGCCTTTTCCGACACGTCATAGATGCCGTGTATGTCTTCGAGTTCATAGTCGTCATCATCGTCTTCGTCATCGCTACTGACTCCTGGTAACATATCATTAATGAATGCCTTGCGTTCACTCTCGCTCATATTCTTCAGCTTCTCAAGCAAGTCATGCAAACACTCACTAATATCTGCATTAGGATTTATCGATAGTGGGGTATCATGTTTCTGCGTTTTGTTCTTTTTAATTGGAATCGAAACAGCAGTTGCGGACAACTTTCTCAAGCGGGCATTCGCCTCGTCGATATCGAAATAATTAGGGTCGTAATCCTCATCGTCATCCAACCCCATCCATTCCTTGTACGAAAGAGTCTCTTCATCATCAGGAGCTTCAACAAAAAGTTGTTTCATGTTTTCATATCCCCAGGGGCCACCACAGTCCTCTAGCGGACAGGCACCTTTCCCTGCCAGACAAATGGGATGAAGTATAGTCTCGTCCACATCTGTTTTCTCCAGCGTTATGTCATGTATCCAGTCGTCACCAAAATCATAGACATACACGAACTTCTTCAAGTTCATGTTCTTAATAAAAGTTGAAACAATCGTTTGTTCCGAATTGATAACCTCAGACATAAAGAGGTCACCATTATCCATCTCATCAGAAATTTTGACTTTCCATCCGCGGTCGTATGGGGCCTTCTCAAATTGATACAGATGATAGTTCTCCCATCCAAAGGCTGCCTGGATAGCGAGATGCAAATCATTAAACGTAAAATTAGCAGGAATAACTATCCGTCGCCATACTGGTGGCTTCTGGATATTGCGGATTCGTATTTTGAATTGTAATGTCATAACACACTTTTGTTACCTTAACAACATCCCAGCCCACTCAGGAACATCCTCCACATACCGTTTAAACAGCCGTCCATCAGTTGTTCGAAAAAGCAACCGTGGCAACTGGTTGTCAACAGAATTGTCGTAAACATAAGCCCGATCCACGAACGAAATGGCTTTGGTCGCATTAACCAAAGATTTGTAATATCGCGAAATAACCTTCGAGATAGGCACTTCGTGACCACCATTCAGATAGCGCTGGGTGATGCGGGCTACATTAATGGCAGGATCCGATGTACAGACATAGAACAGACGAATAAAGAATCCCTCCTCCTTAGCCTTTTTCAGAAACTCCAACTTCTCATCAGACGAAAACACAGTCTCAAAAGCAAAGTCTCGTCCCTGCTCCAAGCATTCATAGCGCAACTTGGTAGCATGTTCAGCAGCCTTAACCACAGCCTCAGGAGAATTCCAGTCTCCAAACATCTCCTGTGCAATGTTATCTGGGTTGATATATAGGCTATCTGCAGTCCATTCATTATTAAGCAGTTGGACTGTCATTGTCGTTTTGCCAGAGCCATTCGGGCCGGCAACCACACAGAGTGTTGGTTTCTTTTCTGTCATACGTTAGTGCTTTTTCTCCAAACCTCAATCTCGCTGGCCACAGATTGCAGCCGGCGTTGCTTCTCCGCTTCCGCCTTTGCACTCGACTCCCTTGCAGCCTTAGCCACATCCTCCATCAGTTCCTGCAGCATCTCGTCCGTAGGCTCCTCCATAGAGTTCAGTCTGTATTTCTTGCTTACCTCAGTCATATATCTCTCTATTTAAAATGAATTACAAAAACTTTACGATACAATCAATGCAAATTGGCTTGCCACTAACCTCATCGATAAAAACATTGGCGGGGTGCATGTCCTCCAACGCCATGCGGTCAGA
The DNA here is from genome assembly GCA_016291085.1 of Prevotella sp. Classification (GTDB taxonomy): domain Bacteria; phylum Bacteroidota; class Bacteroidia; order Bacteroidales; family Bacteroidaceae; genus Prevotella. The sequence goes on along the minus strand of JAEEVW010000014.1, from coordinate 14,996 downwards.
GATATAGTTCACACCTTGCCCATCCCAGTTATCGCAAAAACCCTTCGCATTGACTAAGGCATCAATCTCATCCTTGGTTGCAAGACGGAGGCAACGAACATAAGGCTGAGTGAGGATGATACGCATCAAACTATCGCTATCACGAGTGAATCCTATGACGTTCATCGCAGTCTCCGGAAAAAGATAATTGTGAAGGGCGATAGCATCGAGGGCCTTCTAAGTGGTTGAGTAGATAGATGTACGCTCCTTAACCACCGATTTGTCGCCTTCACGATAATAAACCTTGGCCTCTGCACCCTGCGCTATCATAGGGCCAAAAGTGTCAGTCAGAATCTTGTCAGAATCTTCCACCCATAGCTTTGAGGCTTTGGCCCATTGTTCTATGAGTTGTTCCTGACGTTCGTCTATTTGCCAGTTTGCAGGGCCTCCCTGCTCTGCCGAGCGAGCACAGGCTGCGTCTCGGCATAAATCAAGCGAGCTTATTTCTGCTCTCGACTTGCACTGTCCTTGGCCGCTTTCAGCATGGCTACTTGCTGTAAGGCTTCTTGTCGCGTAGCATGCGACGATGGACGCCCCAATGAGGACCGGACCTGCCTTGCAGAGTCCTGCATGCTCTGAAAGATTGTAGCGAGGAAAATCTCTGGTTCCATTTTGTATGTCGTTTACATGTTTATCAATGAGTTGCAGCACCCGCTCGCTAAACCCTTCGGTAGCGATGGCTTCATATATGTCTTGGATGCTATTCATTACAATTCAATTATATGTGTGCAAAGATAGCGATAATTATGTAAAAAACATCAAATAATCACTTTTTTCTTCATTTTCCATGTAACATTTTCCCTTTTTCTCATACTATAAGGGTGAAAAGTAATCATCTTAAACGAATTGTAGTATGACCAAAATTCTTAAAGGCTCAACATGCCAACCCGAAGAAATCAACGAGACACAACCCGCTGAACGCTTACAAGAATTCCGAACCAGAGAGTTCTGGAACAAGCCCCCACTCGAGCGTTCCCGAATCGCAGCAGAGTGGTTAAAGAAACGTATGACGAACTACCATGTTACAACCGAGCAAGTGGCGATGTACACACGCATGGACCTTCCTCGCCTTCAAGCAATCCTCGATGGCTGTGTAGTGATGGGCCTTGGTGAGTTCTGTGATATCTTCCATGCCATTCCTGATGCAGACGAGAGCCACATCTCATCCGACAGTCTTTATCACCACCGCATGTATGGCTCGCTCAAGAAAATTATCTGGCTCCAAGACGGTTGGAATGGCGAAGGCTCAAAAGGTATGCCAGAGCGCCTTGTCCGCCGTTTTCTGCACCACATCCGCTTCGTACCAGATACCCACCTCAAAGACTGGCAACTCTCAGTCTCCAACGATGGAGAGCTCAAAATGCAACGAGGTGAAGACACACTATTGCTTTCCTGGGACGAGATTCACCCCATCAAGGAGGGACATGACATCCACATGCCCTTCACCAAAGAAAATTTCGCTAGTATATTGGAACTTTACAGTCTTCACTAACACCTAACGATTATGGACTTTAATACACTTTACAAACAAATGAGACGTTTCGAGAAGTCGCTAGACAGGACTATGCTCGAAGGGATTTATGTTGTAGCGCGACTTGACGGTCACGGTTTTACAAGATTGACCAAGAAAGAGTGGGACTTGGAGAAACCGTTTGACATCAGATTTCGCGATGCCATGATTGAGACCATCAAGCACTTGATGGACTGTGGATTCCGAATCGTTTACAGCTACACCCAAAGCGATGAAATATCATTGTTGTTCCACCTAAACGAAGACACCTTCGGAAGAAAAGAGCGGAAATTGCTGTCAATTCTTGCAGCAGAGGCCTCAGTGGCTTTTTCCATGCACACTGGCAAGCATGCTGTGTTCGATTGCAGATTGGTTCCGCTGCCAACTATTGACCATGTTGTTGATTACTTCAGATGGCGACAGGAAGATGCCCACCGAAACTCTTTGAACTCGCATTGCTATTGGGCTTTGCGCAAAGAAGGTATATCTGCGAACGAGGCTCAGAAACGGATGTCAGGCATCTCCATCAGTGAAAAGAACGAGTTACTCTTCGAACGAGGAATCAACTACAACGACCTCCCTTTATGGCAGAAACGAGGCATCAGTATGTACTTCCGCGATGAACAGCGGCAAGGGCTCAATCCTGTAACCAAGAAAACCACAACATATACACGTCATGCCCTTCATATAGAAACAGAATTACCGGTGGGACCAGAATACTCCCAGTTTCTTTACACGATATTGGAAGATATGAAAAGGAGAATAAACGTGCAAAAAACATCATAAACTCAAAAAAAAAACTTCTTCCCAACATGTAACATTTCCACAAAAAACATACTATAAAGGTAGAAAGTCGAACGAAAACGTGACGAATATGAAAAAAGTAAATGAGGTGTTCTTTGGTGAACACGGGCTGACATCGACGTCGGCCAACCACCTGGCGAATATCGCACAGGAAAAGATTGTGAGCAACGAAGCGAAGTTGAAAAACCTGAACTTCGTCACCACGACGGTTGACATTGTGGGTTCGCCCGAGAATTCGGGCAAGGTCATCAACAAGGGCTATGATGAGACGCGGCTCAGTGAGGTGCGAGGACTGCTGTCGGAGATTGCCGACATGAACGCTTTCTGCGCCTGGATTCGCGAGGCCATCAGGGCTAAGGAGACGGAACTCAATGATGCAACCACAAAGAGCTATGAGGACTGGCTAAAGGAGAACAGTTTGGAGAACAACCGGCCAGAGTTTGTTGGGGATGCCACGAACGATGATGTCATGGCCGAGATGACCGTCAAGGAGCGCAACGAGTACTTCCATTTGGAGGCCACTGCTGCAACCATCGGCAAGTACATCCACAAGGATGGTGTATATTCGAAGGCGCGCGAGGAACTGCACACGCGGCTGATGAAGCCCTACAGCACGGAGGGCACAGGCGAGCAGATGCTGATCTATGCACACGCGCCTTCGATTGACCAGCAGCGGGTGGACTACCTCTTCTTCGATCTGCAGAAATGGCATCGCTCGAATGAGCAACAGCTGAACCGCATCAAGTACAATATCCGTCGGAAGGTGGCACAGCTGAACCTTGAACGGAGTCAAGAATACCGGGGCAAGATGGAAGAATACACCATCAAGTATCGTGAATTAAACGCGAAATTCAAGGAGTGGAAGATCAAAGAGTGTGAGCGCATCTCGCAGTTGAAAATTGTGATTCCAATGGAATTACAGCCCATCTACGATGCACTGTGCGAACTCGAGAAATAACAACTGAGGGTGGCGGGGACTTGCATCTCAATGGACGCTAACCTCGCCTTTACGGGAACAGTCGTGGCAATCGATGTAACATCCATGGTACCTAACTCTGCAAAAGTTAATAACTTGATATCGCGGAACGGGGTGAGCCCCTCGAAAACGGGTACGTCTGTTCCGGTCTTCGACTTAGTCCATGGCCTTGCCTTCGCCTGGGTTCCGGACGCGAACGATGGATATACCGTTCGGAGCCGATGTGCCAGGGCTGTTTCCGACCTTAGTTTTTAACAGTATTAGAATGAAAATCATCGATAACAAGAAAGACTATTACGATTACCTCGCAAGCATCTATGGCATTGACGAACTCGTTGTTTACAACCGCAGAGGCTCTGTGACATTGAACTCGGATAAGGTCTTACCACATGGCATGGAGTACTACTTCAGTAACAGAATCCTATTCCAAGACAAGCCATTGTCCGACAAACATTATTGGAATCTAAGGAGTATTGCCAAACAACGTGAGGCCAAGGACGTAAAGCACAAATACGGCAAGACTTGGAAAGAGGGCGACATCTATCACTTCATTTTGGAAGTTGGCTACACACACTATCGCTTTGAGGTAGAACGATGGATTGATGAAGGTAAGTGTAAATGCGCCCATGTAAATTCAACGCTCATAGACACCATGAAGGATGTTCAACAACGATATTCTGACATACCCATGTGCATCATACCCTGCCAAGCCCAATACTGGCGATGGTCACAAGATGAGCGATGGGAAGAAATCAATAACATGATGGTACATCGCGTTGAAAATCCTATTCTCTCAGGAACCTTTATCCCCAAACTGGTATCTCCTACCGATATTTGGCAAAACCTCTACGAGTACCTCTCCTCACTCCGTGACAAACCTTTCATCGACACCCGCTCTGACGTACAAAAACTAGAGTCTGCCGGCTTCGACAAGAAAACCAGTTTCAGAAATGTGAAATAAAAGAGCCCCGATACTCACGCATCAGGGGAAAAGCTTTAACCGCGCCCATAGCGCACAAACAAAAGAAACAATGTTAGAATTCAAGAAGTACAGCTCTATCGAGAACTCGTTCAGCCGTGAGTTCATGGAGCACGTGGTGGCTGAGATGCCACAAGATTTGGAGTGTGTGGTACAGGAAAAGGTGCATGGTGCCAACACCAGTTTCCTCTGCGATGGTGAGACTGTGAGATTCGCCAAGCGCACCTCGATGTTGGAGGATGGTGAGCAGTTCTATGACTACCCTGAATTGTTGGAGAGATACAAGGCCCGAGTGCTGAAGCTATACACTGACATCAAGGCAAAGTATTCCGAGGTGGCCCACATCTCCGTGTTTGGCGAGATGTTTGGTGGTCTGGATCCTCATGATGATGTCAAGGCAGAACGCAAAGTTTCGCTGATTCAGAAAGGTGTCTGTTACACTCCCGGACATGAGTTTTATGGTTTCGACATCTATCTCTTCTCCGATGACAAAGGCAGGTATCTCCCTGTTGACGAAGTAAACGATCTCTTCGAGGCCAATGGCTTTTTCTATGCCAAGACCCTGTTCCGGGGAACGCTTGCCGAATGTCTGAAATACCCCAATGCCTTCCAAAGCAAAATTGCCGAGTGGTTGGGCCTTCCCGCCATCGATGACAATATCTGCGAGGGTATCGTCATCCGTCCTGTCGTACCAATGTACCTAAAGAACGGCTCGCGAGTCCTCATCAAGAGCAAGAACGAGCGTTTTGCCGAGAAGAAAAGCGTAAAGAAGCGTAATAAGCTATTTGCCGAGCCTGTCCCCTACAGCGAAACCTTGCAAGCCTTGATAGTAGAGGGCGAAGCCTACATCACAGAGAACCGCCTGACCAACGTGTTGAGCCACATCGGTGAAGTCCATTTCCCCAAGGACTTTGGACGAGTGATGGGCCTGTTCTCCAAGGATGTTCTCGAAGACTTCCTCAAGGAGCATGGTGGCTCCTACTCCTCCCTCGACAAATGCGAGCAGAAGTCCCTCAACAAAGAACTCAACAAGCTCTGCACCTCCCTCGTGAAGCAAGTCTACATGAGCCAAGCGTATATCATAGAATAAAAATATGAGAACTCACTTCGAAACAGAGTCAATCTTGACTTTCACGTTAATGCCACTGGTGGCATACTATTACTGATAGTGTGGTCACTAATCCTCGCTTGGCCGTTTCAACTCCTTTGGAACTGACGGAGCAGCGAGCACAATGCCAAGCTTGCTTGAGCATTGTCGAGTCGCGACGGAAGAAGACGCAGTCAACTGGCTAATACCATCAATCTTCGGACTTGGTAAGATCACATTCTTCCAAGCATTCGGTCTAAAACTTTTGCTCGGACTAATCTTTGGAAGAATATCGTTTAACGAAACACGGAAACAATAGGCAACATAATCATGAGCACGAATTATTATCTAAAACGAATCCCCACAGAGGAGGAAATCTCCCAATGTCACCAACTGCTAGATGAACGGAAGATAGAATATTGTGACAGATATGGCGAAGGTTACGACGCTCCTTATTTAGAACAAGTTCTTGAGAAGATGACCGAAACGCTTCATATAGGCAGCCACAGTGGAGGTTGGCGATTCCTCTTCCGCATACATGACGACTTGTATGAGAGGAACATACAAGCATGTCTTGATTATCTGCTGTCTCAACTGAATACAGGATTGTGGCGAATTATGGATGAATATGGTAGAACTGTAACACTTACTGATTTGGAGAAGATCGTTAGAAACTCACTCAGTGGCATCACCATTGACGACTATCACAAAACTCACCCGGAAGACAAACAATGGTACAGATATGGCCCACCACAAATCATCGCCAACGATGGATCCAGATGGTGGGATGCAGATTTCAGTTAAGATAAAAGTCAACAAAAAAACATTTTGAATTTGGCAAATCAAATCTATTTCACCTCCGACCTCCATTTCGGTCACACGAACATCCTCAAGCACTCGTCCAACCGCCCGTATTCCGACACGGTGGACATCCAGGCCCACGACGAGTGGCTGCTCGACCTCTGGCGAAGTACGGTCGACAAGCGCGACACAATCTACATCCTTGGCGACCTCACGTTTCTCAAGAGCGAGGATGCCCGCCACCTGCTGGAAAAACTCCCGGGTCACAAGTTCCTCATCGAGGGCAATCACGACGGTTCCATCCGTGCCTACAAGCACTACTTCCGTGAGGTCTATCAGATCAAGGAGATGCGCTTCCGTCCCACGGTTGCGCCCTTCCTCAAGGAAGACCTCGGTGTGGTGATGTGCCACTACCCGATGGTCACGTGGAACCAGAAGCCTCGCGGCTCCATCATGCTCCACGGCCACAGCCACGGCAAGCTCGACGATTACAATGCCCTATCCCCTGACCTCCGCTTCGATGTCGGCATCGACGGCACCCTCGCCAACCTCCACATCCTCACTCTCGAGGATATCTATAATGCCGCCTACGAGAAGATCACCCAGGCCGGCTGCACCACCTTCGTAGAGTATGCGAGCAATAATTACAAATCGGAAGTAAGATGAACAGAAAAGAAGACATTGTCTATTACGACTTCCAAGGTTGGCCGGAGTACAAGATGAACCTCCGAGAGGTGCTGATGGCTTTGGGTGGAAAAGTCGAAGACGATACCATCTCGTTTGACTTGAAGGACCCACTGATGGATGTTTATCCACGAATCCTCACTGATGATGGCATGGGTTATGGGGTGGATGAGAATGTCATCGTGTCCGTAAGTTATGGGACGCAACGTGATTATATCAACATCTTCCGAGAGAAGAAACCTACCGACGAGCAGCAAGCAAAGCTTGCTCGTCAGGCAGACTCGCACATGAGCATGGAGAAACTGGAAGCATTTATTGAGGCATTGGAGAAACGTGAGGAGAGCCAAGCCTCTAACAACCTCCCCACGCCTTAATTACCTCTCACGCATAAAAGAACACCACTCTGACCCTATCCCAATCATAGATCATCTCCACCTCATCAACCGCAAAGAGGATTCTCTGCAGCTCGTCCATAACAATCTGATAGCTCTCCATATACTCATCAAAGGTATACCTTGGCGTGTGGTAATATGCCTCTGAATCCTCCTTCGGTTCCTTCCCTTGAGCCGAAGCCAGCATCCCCACAATCAACCGCATATTGTTGTCATGAAAAGCATCTGCAAGTTCCGAATACACCTTTTCCCGACACTTGTCAGCATAAGCCTCCAGCTCCACAAGCGAAAAGCATTCCCATCGCACCGGATAATCCCATCCTTCAACATACTTTCTCGTCTCTTCACTCAATTCTCCCGAACCTATCGGATGACTGATGTCCTCAACAGAATAGAGCGAACCCGTCGAATAGAATCCCGATGACGCCCTCCTCAAAAAACAGCTATGCTTCCTCAGTTTCAAATCACCCGCCACCACGTCCGGCTCATGATAGCTATCATCCTTATACTTGCTCCACAACGGTACCAGCTGCCATTTATTGTCCTTCCCCAGGACCTCAATAAATCTATGCGCGTAAACTCCCATACTATAATCCTTGTTTAAATTAAACCTTTCTACCCTTATAGTATGCAAATTCCCGAAATGTTACATCCCAACTGCAAAAAAATTTTTCACTCTTCACTTTTGACTTCGTCTTCCTCCTTCTTGCAAGGTATAGCTCAAGGCAAGCTTGGCTCTGCTCTTGCTTCGTGCGTCGGTTCACTCTTCACTTGCGAAGCATATATTCCCTCACCCTTCCTTCTCCTCAATTTTATTCCCTCACCACCTCCAGTAAGTTACATTTTGTAACCGACTCCAACAAACAAAAAAAGAGCCGATGCCGCAAGCACCAGCCCCTATCTCAACTCGGTTCCTTTTTATCGATTTAATGCGCCATCAACCTCCCCACAAACCTGGCGAAGTCTCCAATCTCTTCCTCCACGCTCGCCTTCTCCAGTGCAGCCATATACTCCTGCCGCCTTTCCACAGGCACCACAACCCACGGGTAGCCGCCCGTCACCAGCTGGCTGTTCATCACAAACCTGGCCGTGCGCCCGTTGCCGTCCATATACGGGTGGATATACACATAGAAGAAATGACCCAGCACGGCCCTCACCAGCGCACTCTCCTCTTCCTTCATCAAGGCCCCCAGCGTCTCCATCGCATCCAGCACCGCCTCGGGGTTCAGCGGCACGTGCATCGAATTCCTGATATACACCTGATGCCTGCGGTAGCCCAACAGATCCGATGCCTTGATAATGCCGGTCCTCACACACGGCTCAAACAGCTGCAGATGCCAGGCCTGATGCCCTTTCGCATACATCTCACCAGCATCCTCTCCGGCCAGTGCCGATGCCACCGACTCCTTCAGCAACTGGTACGCCTGATAATATCCACGTGCCGCCAGCGCATTCCGGCGCTCCTTGTCCTCCTCGTCCTTCTCCGGATCCCAGTCGCCACGTCGCACCCGCTCCAGCAGGCCCTCGGTAATCTTATATCCCTCTATCGACAACGAGTTGTAGCTGTCCTTCACATACGTCTCGTCCATCATCGCCAGCACCTCAGCAGCCTCTCGATGCACAGGTTCCATGTGCAGTTCCCGCAGCACCACCTCGCGCATCTTCATCCACATCAGCCGGATTCTGGATGCATAGGGCGACATCCCGAACCTCTCCATCCGCACATTCTCCTCAAACGGATTCTCCTCCTTCACCTGATAGCCCACCTGCCGCATCGTTCGCAGCAGCTCGTCAGCCATCTCCTCTCTCCCTATGGAGCGCAACGCTCCCGCCACACGACCCGCACGTGTACTGTGACCTCCGTCAATGGCTACAGCCATCAGTGGAGCCACCTCCCGCAACGTTGCCAGACAAGTCCTTGCCTCCAGTGCATCCCTGCGGTAATAGTCTGGTCCAACCATCAATAACGCCAGCTCCAGCGGATACAGCCTCACCCCATAGCGCGTCTCCCTGTAAACCGTCTGTGGCACCGAAGCCTTGATGTCCAGGATCGACGTTCCGAAGGGCAAGTTCAGGATATTGTTCGTCCCCGACTCGCTCCTCACAATCAGCTGCCTGGGCACCACCGTCTTGCCGCTATAAAAATAAAGCGACAGTTCAGGAGACAGGCACCACCGTCCCCCGAACTTCTTATTCAGGTACGCCACTACAAACGACCAGTACGACACGTACCATACCGTCGAGTCACCCTCGCTGCCCGGTTGTGAGGGAATATACCATCCCTTCACCACCATCTGGAGGTATCCGCTGTTTACCAGCCGTTCCGTATGCGTCCGTCCTAGCGTCTCCGCGCCTTGGATTACCAGATTATCGCTATGCGCATCCTGATACGCCTTCAACGCCTCCAGCGACTCCGTCAATTTCTCCTGCACTGTTGCCATATTAGTTTATTTCGTATTTTTACTATTAGTTTATTTTGTCATTCGATTATTAGTATATTTCGCTACAAAAGTACAACTTTTATTTCACATAACGGCATTTTTCTCCGAAAAACCGCTCCCAGAGCCCCTTCTGCCCGCGATTTTGTCTTCTCTCTACCCTTATAGTATGGAATTCTCCAAAATGACGGAACAGCGAGCACAATGATAAGCTTGCTTAATCATTGTCGAGTCGTGACGGAATTCGACGTAGTCAAATGTTACATCCCGACTGAAAATAAATTTTTCACTCTTCACTTTTCACTCTTCACTTGCGAAGCATATATTCCCTCATTTAACAAATTAACATTTTAGCATGCCGATGCGAACGATCCAACCCAGATTGGTTTTCCTCCTCCTTGCAAGGCATTAATGCTTACATCCGGCAGGATAGTTTATCTTTCTCTCCCGCCCCGTCTCCACATTAGTACCCAACTATCTCTTCCACAAACTTCCTGGCCTCATCCAGTTCCGGATCGTTAGCCAAATCCTGCCCCATCACAATATCCACCCATGCCGTGGCATGCTTATTTGCTGCAGGTTTGTAGAACGATTCAAGTTCTCCAACCGGGACAATGAACAATCCACTCTGTTTACAAGTATTCATTAAATTGTTCAAGTCCGTACCATCACGCCTCCTTTTCAGTTCTTCCCTCTGACCTTTCCATCGCTACCTTAGCCCCATCTTTCTTAAACACCTTATACACAAACGAGTAAGACTGTTCCTCCAATTTCCCTGCCTCAACCGCAGCCGCAATATTCTTCTCTGCCCGCTCGATGGCCAAAACCAGCTTTCCTTCTGCACAAAGATTCTCTACCCACGTAGGCTCCTTGAGATACTTCTCCGTCTTCAGCAGTTTCTTCAATGCCACACCGGTTTTAGAGAAACAAGGTCTCATCCATGGAGCCAACTTGTTGGAAACTGCAGGATAATCCCTCAGAAGCTTTGTATAATCCTCGAAATGCAGCAGGAACCAATACTCAATGCTGGGCATGCTGGGGCAAATTGTAACAGTCCCGTCTGCAATCTCCTTCGCAAACTGAGCAACAAAGTCCGCATGATTCTTCAGTCTCGTCTCGTTACCGTAAACTGTATCCCAGTCGAACACACAGAATATCTTGGCCTCGTTATTCGCGCTCAATATCTCCTGAATTCTTTTCGGAAATGCCTCTGTATAGCTCGATTCGTCACCAAAGTATCGCGGTCTGATATTGAACCTGTACTCTGTCGTGTCATTGATGTGGGTGAAATAGTAACGCTCCGTATTCGAGCCTCCGCTGATTAGGAAAGGATACAGCACTCCCAACTCCCTTGTGCCTTCATCTTGCTCTGGCTCGGGAGTTGGAACAGCTTCAAAGTACTGCTGCCGCTTTATGTCCTCTGCTAATTCCCTCATTCCCATCACTTCTTCATTGTTGCACCAAAACGCTTGTTCTTATAAGCCTCTCTAATAGAGGACAAACGATTAACACCCCTGAAGTCAGTCAGCTTGTAAAGCTCAGTCACGCCAGAAGGCTTTTTCTCAGTGAACCAGACAGAGTCCTTCCTTATCAGATCATCTACAAGGTCCAGCAAGCCGTCATTGTGAGTCGTTATAATCAGCTGAGACCGCGACTGAGTTTTCAGATACTCATACAATACCTTTTCCTGCAGAGTGGGATGAAGCGATGTCTCAAATTCATCAACCGGCAGAACAGCCGCATTCCTCAAAGCCTCAAACAATGCTGCCTCAACTCCAAAAGTTCGCATCGTTCCCGTGGACTCATCCTTTTTGTCCATCTGATAAGTCTCTGTGCCGTTCGTGTTCTTTACAGTATGTTCAAAAATAGTCTGAATCTGCCTAATAGTCCGTTCCTTCTTGATGCGTTCCAGCTCCTTTGCCGAGGCCTCATCCTCACCTCCATTATCTTCCGTCAGAAACTTGATAGCCTCATCTGTGAGCTGCTTAACAATCACATTCGAAGAGATATCAGTAATATTAAAGTCTGCCTCATGCAGGAATTTCACAAGATAGCTGATCAGATTCTTATTCTCAGCCGTCAACCTCTGTGCATATGAAGTCAGCCCCATAGTAGGTGAAATAATAGGCATCAGTTGATTTCGCATCCAATCCTTTGCAGCATCTATCAGAGGAAGACTCACATTCACCTGGTTTCTTGCCACGAAGAAAGACATATTCTTCAGACAATTCACGCTGATCATATCCTTGGCGGCAGGGCTTATCTTCTCCGCCTTGGGATTAAACTGGATATCTGACTGCCCATCCTTCAGCGTCCTTTCAAACAGCATAATAGGCTGTGTGGTCTTATAGTAAGACAGTTTCTCCAGATAGACCTGATGCTGGTCAAGCTCCAGCTGATACCAATACTTGGTATTGCCAACATAAAACACCAGCTCGAAACTTGATGGTTCATCAGTTGATGCACGGTCAAGTTTAAAAGGAACGACACCTGTCTCTGCATCCAAATCCTTCCTTTTGGCTGACCAGAAATAAGCCAGGAAATCAAGAACCATCAAAAGGTTTGATTTTCCGGAAGCATTATAACCATATACAATTGCAAACCGAAGAAGCCTGGTGTTCTCATTGATTTGAACAACCTGAGACTCCTCTGCAAACTTATCACTACTTGCTTCAAAGTTGAATCTTACCTCATCTTTGAACGAAAGGAAGTTCTTGATTTTGAGTTCCTGTATCATAATAGTACCTTTCTAATTCCGCGGTCAAAGTCAGTGCAAACCGAACGCAATGAAATGAATTTCAATTGCTGAGGCGCGGCCTGACTTCGCCAAATTTTTGGCAAAGATACAAATAAAATCCGATATAGAATAATTTTATTTCAGGAATTTGCTCATTATTTGCAATTTTTACAATTAGAAGCATAATATTCCCTCGTTTTCATTCCCTCACACAACCCAAAAAGCCCTGCCTACCGATGCAGACAGAGCCTTGCTGTAATAATGAGGCCGATAAGGCCGAAGGAACATCATGCGTTTCGGGGTGCTCTACAATGCGACCTACATCGTCACGGTGCATAACCATGTCAGCGGGAACCCTTCCCCCACGAAGTTCGACAGCATCATTGCAGCCAAACTTACGCAAGCTGCAGAGGCAGTGCGAATGAAGATGCGTGACCACATCATCCTTGGGGATGGAAGCTATTATTCGTTCTCAGAGAATAAGAAATTATAGTCTATTTCGAACGACAACATTCAAGAACTCCATCAAAATATAACTTTTTCGTGATAAAGCTTGCATATTTCATAACTTTTTCGTAATTTTGCAGCATGAAAGAAATAAGGAAGAAAGAAGAAGTAGAACGTTTTCTGAAACAGTTCCTACCCAAATTGGACATCTGGGGTATCATTTACATCGACAGAGAGAAAAATGATGCCGCATTGAAAGCTATGGGCATTACTCCTAACGCACGTGAAACCGTCATCAGGAGTATTGAAACAGATGACTACGTTGAAACAATAACAGACATTGTCTCATGGGGTGACATGTGGGTGTTCGGAAAGGATGCTTTCGACAAGGAAATATACATCAAGATAACCCTTGGTCAGCCCAACAGCAAAACTATCTGTATCTCGTTCCACGAGTCAGAACATGCAATAAACTATGCGTTCAAAAATAAAGAAGGAGGTAAATAATGGAACAGTATGTAGACATGAAGAGTCCATTTACTGGTGGACGTGTAAAGGAGGTCTTTACGACAGAAGTACAGGAGTTCAGAAAGGAGAACTATACTGTTCATGCACGCTACTATGTGTGTGAGGATACTGGCGAAAAGTTCACAACAACAGAACAGGACGAACTGTTGTTCAATGAACTATATGGACAGTATCGTGTGCGTCATGGAATACCATTCCCGGAAGAGATCAAAGCAACAAGGGAGAAATACGGCTTAAGCCTTGCAGCTATCAGCAAGATCCTGGGCTTCGGCATCAACCAATATGCAAACTACGAGAATGGCCAGGTTCCCTCGGAGTCGAATGGAAAAATGATACTTGCAGCAAGAAACAAGAATTTCATTCTCAGTCTTTTAGACTCTTCCCGTGAGCAGTTCTCCGAAACTGAATACACGAAAATAAGGAATTCCATTCTCTCCGCTCCAGAAGAGAGTGTATCTGACAAGCTCACGACCTTGTTCTACTCCGACACACAATGTTCTGTATATAATGGTTTCGGTTCACTGAATACCAATAAAGTGGCCAACATGGTCAAGTTCTTTATTCGCAAAGAAGGAAGCGTATTCCCCACGAAGTTGAACAAAGAAATGTTTTATGCTGACTTTGCACACTACCGCAAACATGGGCGTTCCATCAGTGGGCTACGCTATAAGGCAATTACATATGGACCAGTTCCATACCACTATGATACCATCTACGACAACATAGATGGTATAGAGAAGAACATTGTGATAAGCCACAATTCAGAAAGCACATGCTTGGCTTGCGATGATTATGATCCAAAAGCATTCACCGCAGACGAGATTTCTACTTTAGAGTCTGTATTTGCTGTTACAAAAGAAATATCAACAGAACAGATTGTTATAGAAAGTCACAAGGAACCTGCGTGGATTAACCATAAATCTCAGAATGGTTTTATTCCGTACTCGGAAGCTTTCAGTTTGATCCTCTTATAAAAAGCTACAGGCCCATACTCCAGAATACAATTATGGCTCGATACCTTCCTATTAGGTGTCGAGCCATATCTATTATAAACTTTGTATCACATTCTCTCAGAGTTGAATTGTAGATAATAACTGAAAAGGATACCACTATAATAATCGAAAAGGTTACCACGTAGACCAGAGTTTTACGTTATATATAAGGTGACTCATAAGCAATACTTAGTTAATTATACATTTAATCATCTGAAAATCAATGAGTTACATTAACAATATGTAACTAATAAAATTTGGCCAAGTGCCTGATTTTCAGTAACTTAGTAGTCCCTTACAACACTAAGTTTATGAATAGAATATCAGAAGCACTCGACCAATATACGGGCATATGCAAGGGAACACCGGGACGGGTTCCTGTTTCATCACATGCGATAAATCATACTTTTTCCTATTCCCGTCAATCTTTCTAATTGACGTAGCGAGGCTCTCCTAGCCTTCAATTCAATTAATACCGACTTCTTTGTATCTGCAGGTAATTGTTGAAAAGCGCTGATATTCGTGGCACCTGTCTTTTCCTTAATCAGCATCATTACCTGATCATCCGAAGGACGTCCTTTC
>JAEEVW010000074.1 GCA_016291085.1 Prevotella sp. | reverse complement strand
CTCGCTCTCTGGAGCACTGGAGGTTGGCAACAGTTGAAATCATGGTGGCAGTGTCTAACAAAGTCTAAGAAGGCATAAAATATGAGTATGCTCACCACTGTCCTGGCAATATTGGTGGCCTTGGAACATCTGTACATCATGTTCCTCGAAACCATCGCGACGAGTTCAGAAAGCACATCAAGAGTGTTTAGCATCAGCGTTGACCAGTTGAAAAGCAAGACCATATCGACACTGATGAAGAATCAAGGTGTGTATAACGGACTGATAGCCGTCCTTCTTCTGATTGCTGTTTGGCAACAGAATTTGCTGTGGACGCAGCTGCTACTGGTCTATGTCGTGTTGGTGGCACTATATGGTAGTCTGACTAGCAAGCCAAGCATCATTCTGAAGCAGGGCGGTTTGGCTATCTTGGGATTGATTTGTAGTTTTATCTGAGTGCATGGAAACAAAGATACGGTAATAATGTAAACTTCACCGGCGATTTTTCCCGTTTCACCTACTTTCTTCTTTTATTTCGCGCGTAAGGGTTGTAATTTTGCAGCCAAAATACGACGATATGAAGAAGAAAGTAGTTTTTTTGTTGGCGGCGGTGCTGATGATGGCAAGTTGCCGAGAGAAGGGCGGTCTGGATGCTGCCGAACAGACAAGTTTTGAGACAATGACGGTTTCGAAGCAGGATATTACTTTAGAGCAGTCGTATCCTGCTCAGATTGATGGACGGCAGAGTGTGAAGATCATCCCAAGAGTGGAGGGTTATCTGCGTCAGATATGCGCAAAAGAGGGACAGCGCGTGAAGAAAGGTCAGGTGCTGTTCGTCATCGACCAGGCAACGTATCAGGCAGAGGTAAAGGCTGCCGAGGCGAATGTGGCGGTGGCAAAGGCTGGTGTGGAAACGGCACAGCTGAATTATGACAGTCGGAAGACACTTTTCCAGAAGGATGTCGTTTCTGACTACGACCTGCGCACGGCTACTGCCAATCTCTCGATGGCGAAGGCTCAGTCGCAACAAGCGCAGGCACAGTTGCTGTCGGCGCGTACCAATCTATCATATACTGTGCTACGCAGCCCCTCCGACGGTGTGGTGGGTAGTCTGCCGTTCCGCATAGGCGACTTCGTTGGACCCTCGACACAAAGCGGTTTGACAACGGTGGCCGATGCCTATGAGATGTATGTCTATTTCTCGCTGACCGAACGCGACGTGATGAGTCGTATTGCCGAGCATGGGTCGCTCGATAAAGCCGTCGCTGTATTTGACAACTTTCATGGCCAGTGTGTTACGCCCTTTCTTCAGATACTTCGTTATGTTATATTCGGCAGGCTCTTGGGCGCCCTCGTTGTAGCCACCTCCTGACCATTGACCCATAGGAACGAGGCCGATGCCACCTTCTCGAAGCGCAGAAAGACCTCCTCGCCGTTCCAGTCGGCAGGAATGGTGAACGTGGTGCGGTAGGCGCCCGTCGGGTTATAGTCGCGTGGCGTCTTGGGCGGGTCGGCCTTGAATGGTGCGGCCACGTTGCGGAACAGCGCGTCGCCGTAGCCCCTCATCTCCCAGTTCGATGGCACATCGATGGTGCTCCACTTCGCATCGGAGAATTTCTCCTCGAAGAAGTTCTCTGGTATCTCTTGTGGTGTGTCGGCATAGCAGAACTTCCACCTGCCATTGAGCAGGACGTGATGTTCTGGAATATAGTAGGCGCGTGCCTCTTCCTGTCCGTATTCAAACACATCAAGATTCTCGATGAAATGATACAGGTTGTCAAACGCTATTGTTCTCTCTGTCTGTGCCGAAAAGGTCAGCACACATGCCATAGCCATGAGGCACAAAACCATTCTTTTCTTGTTCATCTATTTAAGGCCTATTTTATATGTTGATTTACTCTTCTACTTCGAAAAAACAAATAATATGCAAATATACTTCTTTTACAGTATATTCACTATTTTTTCAGCTATAATTATAATAATTTAATAGAAAGACAGTTCGTCAGGAAATAACTCCCTTGTTTAATACGTCGCTATTTTGCGGATGTCATCCTCAAAAGCCTCTTTGTTGATGGACTTTGCCTTGAGCTTGGAGCGATAGGTGTAGATGGTGGTGATGCTGGAACGCAGAATGTCGGCAATCTCTTGGTTGTCGCTGATGCCCAGTCGGATGAGTGCAAGGATGCGCAGTTCGGTGGTCAGCTTCTTGTAGCCATCCTCGCTGGACATGAACTGGTTGTCCTCCGTCATGAGTTTGTTGACTTCGGCAATGAAGTCAGGATAGATATTCAGGAACGCCTCGTCGAAGTTCTGGTGGAACATGCGGATGCCGCCATTCAGGAACTGCTGACTTTTCAGTTCGGCATAGAGGTCGTCGAGTTTGCGGTCGCGTGCCAGACGGTTCAGGTGCTTGCCGTGTTCCTCTCCACGCTTGATGAGGTTGCTGCTCAGTTGCAGAAAGCGTCCGATGTACTCATCCTTGATGCGGTTGACCTCCTTCATCTCGTTGTTGGTACCCAATATCTGCATATTCTGCGCTGTCAGTTCCTGGTTCATCTCTTCTATCTTCTTGCTGGCTGCCTGTTTCTTGCGATAAAGCTTCAGTGTGTCATACATGATAAGCAGCAGAACGAGAGAAATTAAGGAGATGATGCCCAAATAGATATAGGTGTTTCTTTGTGTCTGAGAGCGCTTCTGGTCGTAGAGCTGCATGATTTGAGGTGCCATGCGTCCCACTTGCATCATACGCAGTCGGCTGCCATAGAACTTTGCTTCACTGATAGCTTGGAAAAGGTAGTGGTAAGCTTCATCGTTGTCTCCCAGCTCCATCAGTATTTCAGCCAGTGAGCGCAGCGAGTTGTTCTCGCGGATTGCTCCCCTCTCGTCGCTGATGGCACTGAGCAGCAGGTAACGCTCTTGTTGGCTGACGTCTCCTTTCTTATGGTAGAAGTAGGCCAATGTGCTGGTGACGATGCTGTAGTCGCGCGTGCCTTCTTGCAGTTGCAGCAGATTACTTTCAAGCATTTCTATTGCCTTGTCGTTATCCCCCAGCTCGCTGATGTAGGTCGCTTGGTTGAAGACGTAGTCCTGGCTGTTTTGTGGTGCTATCTGGATAATCAGTTGCCGATAGTACTGTGCCTGTTGGATGTATTCTGTGAAATAGTCCGTATATTGAGCCATCTCCGAGCGGTAGAGGTTCAGTTCACTCTGCTGGTTGTAATAGGCTATTTTCTGTTCGTCGTTCAGCGAGTCAGGGTTTATCTCGCCCAACAGGTTATGCACTCGGCCAAAGAGTCCAGAAACAGAGAGAATGTGTGCCATGCGAATAGCGCTGGCGGCAAAGCGCTGGTGGTCGGCTGTGCCACGCAGTGCCGTCACGTTCTTATTAATATAATAGTAGGCAGAGTCAAACCTATAGGCCATGTATTCGTCATACAGTCTTATGTTGAGGTCGTAGGTCTGTTCTGGTGTCAGCGTGATGTTCCCCATGCTTTGTTTGATGCTATTGATGCGCTGCTCCTTTTCTGCCGTCAGCTTGTCGTAGCAGCTGATGAGGCTGTCAAGCGTCTTGTATAGCTCTTTGTTGCTTCTTGCCGTGATGCCAAGTGCTTGTATACACAGAAGTAAGATGAACCATGTACGTTTCATATTTTGTCTGGTTTTAGATTTCGCTTGGCAAAGATACGGATTCTTTCTCATACTTCCAAATGTTAAGGTGCTTTTTGGACTAAAAATGGATTGAAAACGTTTAGATTTTATTGTTTACTGAAAAATGCAACATGTTGAAAATTAGCTATTTAATATTTTTGTGATTTTGATTTTTGTTTGTTGCGCTTGGAGCATAGCAAAATACCCTCTACATTTGCATCCGAAAACCAAAACAAGGGTGTAATCTCTAATCCTATAACGATGAAAAGATTTATAGTTAGTTTGTTAGTAATAGTTAGTACAATGATTGGTGTGGACGTTGCAGTTTGTAACGCCCAAGAGTTTGTCACTTCACCCGACGGAGCCGTGAAGGTAACTGTCGGTGTGAAGTCCAAACAAGCATTCTACGAGGTTAGTTTCCATGGTAAAGAGGTTGTCAGTCCCTCGCGTCTGGGTTTTCTTCTCGCTGATGGTGAGACAGGAACCCATGCGCGGATGGGGGCTGTAAGCCGTTCGTCGAAAGATGAGACCTGGCAGCAACTCTGGGGTGAGGACGAAAGCGTACGCAACCACTACAACGAGCTGACAGTCAACTATAAGGAGCAGACAGGACGCACGATGCAGGTCATCTTCCGCGTCTTCAATGATGGCTTCGGATTCAGATATGTCCTGCCAGATTATAATAAAGGTAAGGAATATATGATTATGGACGAGATGACTGAGTTCCGTCTGGCTCACGATGCTAAGGCATGGTCTATTCCCTCCAACCATACCGAGTATTTCGAGGGCATCTATACACAGGATATGCTCAGCAAGAAAGATACCGTTTGTACACCTCTTACTATAGAATATGAGCCCAATCTCTTTTTGGCTATCCACGAGGCCGCCCTTGAGGACTATGCCAGTCTGAATTTGGCTGTTTCCCACAAGGCGATGTTGGGTGCAAACGGAGCAACTACTCAAGAAGGTGTGTCGCTGCGTGCAGCCCTAACTCCTTGGCAGAGTGGGGTAAAGGTTTATGCACAAGGTGAGAAGAAGACGCCTTGGCGCACGATGATTATCAGCAAGACAGCTGGTGGACTGCTCACCTCACGCCTGATGCTCAATCTGAACGAGCCCTCAAAGATTGCCGACACATCGTGGATAGAGCCAGGCCGCTATATCGGTATCTGGTGGAGCATTCACAAGAAGCAGAACACATGGGAGATGGGACCCACACATGGAGCAACCACACAAAACGTAAAAAGATATATGGATTTTGCTGCCCGTCATGGATTCAGCGGTGTGCTGGCAGAAGGCTGGAACCCTGGATGGGGCAAGGGCGAGAAAATCAGCTACCTCCAGTCATATCCCGACTTCGATATGGAGGAGGTAACCCGTTACGGTTTGATGAAAGGGGTACGCTTTATCGGTCATACTGAAACCTGGGGCAACGCCACCCTGTTGGAAAACCAGATGGAGCAGGCCTTCAGT
>JAEEVW010000013.1 GCA_016291085.1 Prevotella sp. | reverse complement strand
CACGGATATCGGTTATTGGTTCATGGTTCATGGTTATTGTACATAATGCCAGTCCCGACAGCCGCGTCAGGTCCTGCTGCCGCGTGCCGCCCTCGAACGTGCCCTGCACCAGCAGCACGGGCTGATAGCCCGGTGGCCACTGGTTGCCCTGGATCATGTCTACAATCTCACTGATGCCCACCGCCTTCGGCTGGCTGTCCTTCGCATGCTGTAATAACGATACTTCCATAAGCGATAAAGATTATATTTCCGCTGCGAAGGTACAATAAAAAACGGACAAATAGCACTCTACTGCGGTATACCAAGTATACGAATGGTATACTTTTTTATCTGTATTTCACAATTTATTGTGATTTTGCTTGGTCGTTTCATTTCTTTTTCCTATCTTTGCAGCGAAATCACAACATATTGTGATTATGGACACGAAAGAGATAGGAGATATCATCAAGGAGAGACGGAAGCATCTTGGCGTGAACCAGCAGACGCTTGCCGATCTGGCTGGTGTGGGACTGAACACGCTGGTGGCAATCGAACGGGGTGAAGGCAATCCACAGCTCAACACCCTGATGACCATCCTCGACACCCTTGGTCTGCAGATGGATATCAAGCTAAAGACTTTGGATTATGAGACAGTGTAAGGTGTTTGTTCACGATGTGGAGGCTGGCGTCCTGCAAGAAACGGACGACCGCCAGTATATCTTCACCTATCTGAAAGGGTACGCCGGTGCACCCGTCTGTATTGCCATGCCTGTGCGGACGGAGCCATATCGTAGTTACCACCTGTTCCCCTATTTCTTTAATATGCTCTCTGAGGGGGCCAACCGTCAGACGCAATCCCAGTTGCTACATATTGATGAGAACGATGACTTCGGCATCCTTCTGGCAACTGCTCAAGAGGATACAATAGGTGCCGTAACCATAAAACCCTTGGCATGATGGAAACGCTGAATGTTTGTCCCTCTACGTTGGCTGAAGGTTTTAACACCTATTCGTCTGCTGCCCGTAAGCTGTTGTTTGACGGCAAGGCTGTCTCACATATTTTGGGCTTCGACAGTCCTAATAACGAAAGTGCTGACACAGAGGAATATGCCCGTCATGTAGGGCGCATATCCCTTTCTGGCGTACAGCCCAAGGCAAGCTTGGTGCTCAATGCAGAAAACCAGCTTGTCAGACCCACTGACGGGCAGCGAGGTCAGTATATTCTAAAACCTGCCCCATCGTCGTATTCGTTGTTGGAACGGAAATACTGTCCTGCCAACGAACACCTGAGTATGCAAATAGCCTCACAAGTCTATCATATCGAGACGGCGGCTAACGCACTGTGTTTCTTCCGCGATGGTGAGGCAGCATATCTGACGCGCCGCTTTGATGTGGCTCCTGATGGCGGTAAGTACCAACAGGAGGATCTGGCCTCGTTGGGTGGATTGACCAAGGCCAATGGCGGCAGTGATTACAAGTACAGCAATCTGAGTTATGAAGAGTGTGCCGAGATCATCCGTCGTTATACCAAGGCAGCAGCTGTGGAAGTACTCAAGTTCTTCCGTATTGTGGTCTTCAACTATCTCATCTTGAACGACGATGCCCATCTGAAAAATTTCTCGCTGATGAACCGCGGTGATGGTGAATACCACCTGACGCCAGCCTACGACCTGATCAATACGAGCCTACACCTGTATGAGCCACGCATCTTTGCACTCGATAAAGGTTTGTTCCGCGAGGGGATGCAGTTCTCAGATACCCACACCGTCAGTCGTCAGGACTTTGAAGAATTCGGACGTCGCATCGGTCTTTCTCCTCGTCTCGTTAATCGTGAACTGGATTTCTTCGCAACTGAACACCCCCTCGCACAAGAACTTATAAGCCGTTCTTTCCTTTCCGAACAGCTGAAGCGATACTATCGGCAATCATACAATTACCGCAGAACGACATTAACATCAGCTTAAGTCGAATAAGTCATATACTCACCACGATAGTCTTTCAACTGCTGGTAGAGTGTAGCATAGCTCAGACTTAGGTTGGAGTGCTCTGCAAGATAGCGAGCCAGCTGACTCAGCGAAACTTGCAAGGCACCAAGGGCATCAAGTTCGCACAGGTCGCGATAGACCTTGTTTGAATATATCTGGCCTTTGTCGAACTCAAAATGTGTCAATGATAATGCTTCTGTCGCATTTTCGTCATTGATCATATACGGCCGCCACGACTCAATGACCTTCCTCAACTCCTCGTGATGGTTTTCACGGAACAAAGCCGACAATGGCGTTTCGGCACTGAACGAATCTTTGGCCTTTGTTCCTTTTTCCCTCCCTTTGGGAGGACCGGGGTGGGCTCCTATATTTATCTGCGTCTCCACATGCTGTCCGCCAGAGGCGACATACACGAATTCTATTTTGCTGCCGTGGTTGGTAAAGTCTGCCTGGTGCAGCCGCTCAAGCAGACGGTTGATGAATTCGAGGGCATCAGCTGATAGTTCTTCGCTGTTATCTTCCCGAATGTTTTGATTGTCTTCGTTTCTCTTCTTCATATTCCTTAATACGAATTAATTGGTTTGACATAAATATGATTTTGGAGAAAAACGGAAGACGTGGACTTGTTACTTGGATACATCAGTCTATCAGGGCTTAGCAGTTCAGGTGCCCACTCACAGATGTTATGCCAAAAGCCCACGTTTCCGTTGTATAGGAACGTGAGCCGACAAGACATCCTTCCCTGTGAGTTTTGCCTGTTGAACTGCTAATTCGATAGACTGACAAGAAAGTTGTCGATCACTATGGGTGACAAAGGTAGTGCAAATCGAGCGAAATACCAAATAAATTGGCATTTATTTGCATTTCAGAGATGCAGCCTACCTTCGAACGAAGTTCAAAGTCTCCAATTCTTTGAAACACCCAAATGTTTTGCTATTTATTTATGGACTCATACCTTTTTCAGGGTTTAAAGGATTCAACTTCATGTTATTTTATGCGTTTTCTTTGATCTATCCACCCCCATACACCATCCCTCTCCCCCTCACCGGCGAGAGGGATGGTTCGTTTAGGCAATATGGTGTCAGATGCATCATTTCAACAAGGGGAAATAAAGTCCAAAAAATCTCAAAACAATATACTCAAAAAATGATCATTAGAACCGACCCCGTGATCTTTTGCATAGAATGTGCAGAAAGGAGGAAGACGAACTCCCTTTTCATCATACCTTTCAGACTGTGCTCTAAGGATGGATGTCATCTGAAGAAAATCCTCATCATCCTCAAAAATGTCCTGACGGTTGATGCCTCTGAGCATCACGTGGTAGACACCTGTTCCGCTCTTCTTCCGTATCTGTCGGGCCATATTATTTCTTGTAATACTGCTTAACGAAGGCAAAGATACTAACATATTCTTAAACTACCAAATTATATTCTCTAAAAATGATCAATAGAACCGACCCCGTGATCCATTGTGAGATTAGTTGGTTGGTCTTACTGCATGCAAAGGTAAGAGAAAAAACGAGAAGTACCAAATTCTGTGAGAACTAATTGTCATATCGGTATCTGTCTATTGGTATTCTGACATTGGGGCACTTTAAAACCTGCTGTGTTATTCTGGTATAAATAGCTTTATGTAATTATTCTCGTACTTCTTTAGTTTCATCGAACGAATTTCTTCAACAGTCAAAGATCTTAGCATATCTGCTCTTTTTAGTACAGCAAACTTTGATAATTTCAAAGGCTTCAGTGTGAAAATAGGATCTTTAAACCCGGTATGTATTACGGTTTTTCTTTTAGTCTTATACAAGACGACTTCTCCCTCTAGGAAATAAACCACATATAGTTTTTTCTTGCCACGTCGTTTATAGATATCCTCACTCTCTATTAATTGCCCCCTTACCTCTTGATTTTGTCTCTCATGTTTTGAAAACTTTAAGTCATAAGTATAGTTATAATCTATATAGTCAACTATAGGATCTCCGTCTTTGATTTTTTTCAAACATTCAGGAATGTTGATATTTGAATCTAATCTCTTTATCAAGGAGTTGTGAGAACTTGCATGGGTAATAAAAGGCACTTTATTACCATCATAACAGATATAATGATTACCCTCAACATAAATAGAATCACGTGGAGTACAAGGCAAGTATTCACCTATAACGATAGCATCTTTCAGTTTTACAATGTCACATTGTTCTATCTGTGCCTTTATGGGAGTAATAACGATACTCCATAATATAAACAATAACGTGTAACGTACCATAAGCAATTAGTTTATTTCTTATAATTATTTGATGTGAAGATTCATTGAAGAAGGATGATCTTCAGGAACATTCTTGAGAATCTTCTCCACTCCATATTCAACTTCATAATTCTGAATGGTTCTGTAGCTTCCATAACTCATGATGCCAGTCCCTTCTTTATTATCTTTACCATATATAGGACTATTTGGCATAAGATTTTCGTGAGGCAGTCCCCATGAATGTCCAATTTCATGATTAATTGTAGAACCTCGTTCTGGTCCCATGCCTCCTCTATGAGACCCCAAAGTCAATGTCCTTGAACTAGGATCCCATTCTCCATTTGATGGCAGATTCGCGTCATAACATAGAGCATTCGCAGCGGGATTAGTTTCTAAGGCTTTGTTAACTGCCTCGTCAGAATCTAACCCAATGAAATCACATGTAAATGAAACATTCCAGCCATTCACATCCCATGTCTTCGAAGGGAACCCATTTTTTGCTACTAAACTAATCTCTGCAGGAACTGTCATCTGCCCATAACTGAAATTGTTAATTTCTCTATCTGACACAATTCCTTGTTGGGTTAACCCTTCTGAATTCTTGTTGTAATAGAAAGTTTGAGATATTGCAATTGTTTTTTTCTCAAAATCAATAGCTGCCATACCATCTCTCCCATCCGGATCTATCTTATTTACAGGATCTCCTGCACAATAATTATACGGACTATACGGATAGTTCTTCTCCGCCAATGGGTCAACGCTCGTCCACATAGGTACTCCTGCTACATCATACCATCTGGCACCGAAGTCGTACATGTTCAGGCTGTTCAGCTTGTCCAGCTCCTTGCCGGTGAAGCGGTAAGGATGTGAGGTGCCACCAGTCAGCAGGGCGGGGTTCACCATCTGCATCTCACTGCCGAAGGGATAGTAATTAATCGTTTCCCTGATGCTGTCGTTGCTGTCAACCACCATCCTCGTACTGCTCAAGTGGTCAGTGACGTAGTAGTTCCAGCGGGTCGGGGTGCCGTTGGCATTCAGGTCCACATAGCCACCATCGAACCGCCACATCAGCGTTGTGTCGCCACGCAGCGTCAGACCGTCAATATACTTATCTGTAGTGGTCTTCTTTATATAACCGTGAGCTTTGGGAATGGACATCACATGTTTGCTTAACAGCTTTCTGCCATCGGGCGTGTAGTCGTTAGTAATGTTCCTCGGCCTGTTGTTCAAGTCCAAGTCTATTATATATGTATGATGACCGTAGTCGTATGTGATGCTGTTGATGCCCCTGTTGCTGTCGCGCGTCAAGGCACCATTACTATCGTAGTCGTACTCACAGGTAGAATCATCACCATCATGGAAGTCGAGGGCACCATTGTAGTTAAGGGCCTCGGCTGTATCGGTACTATGCTTCCGTTCTTGTCTCGGCATAATTTCGGCCAGTATATTATTTACTGCGCAAAGATACATAATTATTTCAATATAACAAAATTATTCTACTTAAAAGTGGATCACCGAGAACCGTCCCCAAATTTCAGGTACCAGTCCCATGTCATGCATACATTTCACGGAGAGGGATGGCGCGTTTAGGCGATATGGTGTCAGGTGTTTCAATTATTTCACCATCACTTTCTTTCCGTTCTGGATATAAAGGCCCTTGGTGGGCTTGCCTGTCAGACGGCGGCCCTGGAGGTCGTAGATGTCTGAGGATTCTTCTATCGTTGCAGTGTTCATGTTGCGAACTGTTGTGTAAACAAGCGCATCGCCGTCACTATAAACAAGGCCTGGTGACGAAGAAGCGAAATGACCACTCTCATATAATTCATTTGCACATGTCAAACAGCTCTTTTCAGTCTCCGGAGTTACGGACAGAATATACCACAAGGGCATCTGTTGCGAAACCTGCCCAAGGTTCATGAGTTTATATAGTTCTACATATGAAGCAAGTATGTCTATATCTTCTTCCTTCTTGAGTTCTACATGCAGGTGTGGAGATACATAAACCTCCTCGTTGCCCTGTGTGAAATAGCAGGAAGTAAATATTACATGCTTTGAGTCTTCTGCCCAGAAATCCTGTGACGACAATTTTTCATATTCCGACGGGGTAATTATATAGAGAGGTAAGGCCACGTCTTTTATCATAGCCAACGTCTGGACATTTGCAAGAAATCTTTCGAGAATATCACCACGTTCTGCCGGAATGCAGATACACACCTTGTTTTCATTGAGAAATAGAGGAATCTCATTTCCTTGATAGTAATAATAATCAGTTTGTGCTATCGCATGTATTGAACATGAGATGAACAACAACACTATAAATAAGAATCTTCTGCTCATAATCAGTAAAGAACTTTATTATTGATATTTAATCTTCTATAGTTAGTATTCTAAATCAGAAAGCCGGTTCTCTATTATTGATACACCGATTTTCGACAACAAAGATACGGATTATTTTCATACAATACAAATATTTTCACCTTTTTTATTTCAATCAGTTACCTATTATAAGTGTTGTACCTAATGGAACTGTCGTGGAATTCTTTATTTCAACAAATTTTCCTTGTAACGTGATGTCACCTTGGCCAAGAGTCACATCCCCATATTCTTTAGTGATGATCATGGGGTCGGTTCTTCTGATCATATTCAGAAGTCCGTTATCTTTATGATAATTCATTACTTGTTTCATTTACATTTATACTTTGTCTATCTTGAAAAATGATCATTAGAACCGACCCCGTGATCAAGGTACTACTTGTTATAGTTTCGAATACGGGATAACGATAGCCTAATGCATACCATTGGTAATGCTCGGTAATAACCAATTTCAGATTATCAGAGTCGTTACGGCAGGAATCCCTATTAAGGCGTATTGCCTCTGTGTTAATTGTATAGATGCGGAGAGTATTGGGCAAAGTGTCTTTCTCGGAAAGTATAAGCGTTCCTATGGCATCTGCTGTGATTCTGACCGAGCCATAATTCCGTTCAAAATGCGTGCTACAATAACGGCCATTGCCTTGATAGTCTGCGCTATAAGTCTGACCAAATTTTAGTGGAAAGTATTGGATTAGCAGAGGTTGCTGATAGTCAATACTTAGTAGGGGAGATTCGTATCCCGTCATTAGCAGACTGTCGCTTGTGAGACGATAATTGTAGGTCTTTTGCATGTCATAACCTGTCAATTGTGACTCACTAATTGTATCATACTTGATATAATAAGTGTCTTCAGAATCAAGGTTACTGAAATCCCACACCGCATGTTCTCCGCCCTCCCCTGCATAAACGTATTCAACACGCTCTTTCGTTACGCTGTCACCTGGCTGCATTAGATTTGCAGCCTGTGACAATGTGTTTTGAGCGTTTGTCGGGGCAATGGAATGAAATATGAGCATTAGAGCCCACACTCTTAGCTTTTTTCTCTTGTTAATCATAATAACCTCACTTGAAGTTTATAGATTACAGTTCAATCAAACCTTTGTACAGCAAGTTGTCCACGACGAGTTCAATCTGATAGTCACCAGAGAGGGTTGAGGGCAGGACAACCTGCGTCTGAGTAGAAGAGACCACCGTCGAGTAGACCACATCACCATCCTCCTCCTTTATATTAAGAACATAATCAGGATGATTGGCCTCAAACAACAGCGTGTAGTCATCGATATAAACAATAGGAGTCTCGTTGGGAGATCTCGGATGACCATTGCCACCAGGTTGGTCATCTTCTTCAATACAAACGGTTAAAGGTACCAACTCTTGAGCTGAAACACTGGTGCTGAAAATGAAAGCACTAATTAAAAACAATAGTAATTTTTTCATAATTCTGCGGTTTTACAAATTTGTCACTGCAAAATTATGAGAAAAAACAGATTTGCACAACAAAAGTGCAGAAAAGGATTTTACCTAAAATTTTAGTCCGGCTATCCTATTATAAATCAGAAGGATAGACAAATATTTTACTAAAAGTTTACCTTGAATTTTACAATTGTTAAGAATTAATGATGCTGGATTGAACCCATTATCAATAGATTTCCTTCAGCATTTTATCAAAGGATTTTGAATTACCTGACAAATTAAAAAGCTTTTGTAACATTTCAGCACGGATGTTGGAGATATAAGAAGGATCGACTTCTAACATGTGGCTGACCGTTTTGGGCTTAAAACCTATTCGAATCAATAGGCAAGTTTTATATTCCTTATTGTTTAACTGATGTTCATGTCTTGATATAAGATCTTTAAATCCAGGATAACATTTGAATATTTGTTCCTTCATGTTTTCCCATTCTGCATTTGTCGGTTTCTGACCGACAACTGACAGCTGTTCGAATCTTCCGTAGATTACTGTTGTTTTCAATTGTCTGTCTGCTAAAGACTGACTATTGGCATCGCGTTGCAGTAATGACTTCAAGATGGTTTCCTGTTCACGGATAATCTGTTCCTTTTCGGAGATAAGTTCTTTGTTGATCTCTGCATTGGCTTGGAGCTTTGCAATATCGCTTTGAGCCTGTTCTATGACAGACTGACTTTGCAAGTATTTTTGCTCTGCCATTTTCCTTTTACGGGTCAATTCTCTAATAATAAGAAGAGTTAGTAGACAGATAACAATGATAATTCCAACACAAATCCAAATAATAATCGTACGTTGGTTCGCTTTCTTTTGTTCTTGATGTGCGATTTCCTGATGTCGAGTGTAGTCGTACATGGCTTGTATGCGCTCAATCTCCTTTGCAGTCCTTTGCGCATAAAGAGAATCGCTCATCTCATAGGCATACTTATAGTATTTTGCAATAGAATCCGGGAATTGTCGAATGTTGTATAGTTCAGCTAAACCTAATGCTGCTGAGTGTTGATTCTTGAAGCCCTTACCATCACGAAGTTCCTTGCGGAAATAGTATTCCGCAGAATCCAGCCCATTTGCATGCAGAAAGTATAGCCCTTTTATACGGTAATAAATCTCACGTCCTTTCTGGATATTCCCGAGGGAATCAAAGTATTCAGATTCTGACTCATATATTTGCATATATTTTCTTGCCTTGTCATACTCATTACGAAGAACTAATGTTCTAAGAGTATTAAATATTGCTCTTGCTGCATAGCGTATATAGCCGCATTTGCGATAGAGTCCCGAAACATGCTCACATATATATAATAAAGAGTCTGGCATATTCAGGTTACGATAGGCCTGACTTTCCTGTTCATAACTCATCAGGGCTGCTAGCGTATCATTACCTTTCCAGGCATACTTTACAGACATTTGACCAGAAGTCAACTGTTTCCGATAAAGTCCCTGCTCATATAAAATCTGAGCCATCTGGGCATAGACTCTACAGAGTTGCTTATAGTCGCAATCGGCAGCGGTGGTATCTGCACGGTCGACGGCATCCTGATAGCTCTGGAGGGCGGCAGGTGCCTCGCCTTTGTCGCGATAGGCGCAGCCGAGGAGATAGTGAGCCCGCATCTGCTCATTGGCAGTGCCGTGACGGTCGTAATAACGGGTGGCTTCGAGAAGCAGCGAGTCCGTGCCGTCGGTCATAGGGATATAGGCGCGGTTCATGCTGTCCGCCCTGTCGAGCAGGGCAGCCATGCGGACTCGGTCGGCCTCCGAAGTGCAGCAGACCAACGTCAGCAAAAGGGCGAATATAAGTACCAAATTCTTCATCGCCCTGCAAAGATAGTGCAAAACGAGCGAAATACAAAATAAAATGGAATTTATTTGCATCCACGAGTTGCAGCCATTGCAACATTCTTTTATTGCAGGCAATAAAATGCCTGGCTTTGCGTTATTAATAAGGTATGCATAAGAAAATACACCTCATAATGCTGTTGGCAGTAGCTGCGCTCCTGATGGGATGCGGAGCAGACCAGGCTATCAAGAAGGGCGACAAGGCGTGGGCCCTGGGGGAGTATTTCGAAGCATCGAACCAGTATAAGAAGGCCTACGCGCAGACCCCTGCCAAGCAGCGCACACAGCGCGGTAAACTGGCACTGAAGATGGCGGAATGCTATCGTCGCATCAACTACACACAGAAGGCCATTGCAGCCTATAACAATGCCATACGCTATAAGCAGCACGATTCGTTGACGCACCTGCATCTGGGACAGCAGCTGATGAAGAACGGCCAGTATAAGGAGGCTGCCAAGCAGTTCCAGACACAGCTGGACAGCATTGTGGCATTCGAGATTGCTGGCGCACAGGGCTACGAGGATGCCCGCACGCTGGCTCTGACGGGTCTGCGCTCGGCCCAACAGGCGCCCGCATGGAAGCAGGAGGGATCGGCATATACCGTGAAGCGCGAGAACTTCTTCAATTCCCGCCGTTCAGAGTACAGCCCCATGCTTGGTGGCGACGAGTGGAACCAGCTGTTCTTCACCTCGACGCGCAACCAGTCGAAAGGCGACGAGCTGAGCGGCATCACGGGTACGAAGAATGCCGACATCTTCATGTCGCAGAAGGACGACAAGGGCAAGTGGCAACGCCCCGAAGTGATTGACAGCGAACTGAACACGGAGGGCGAAGAGGGTGCCTGTTCGTTCAGCCCCGACGGACGCACCATGTATCTGACCCTGTGTAAGACCGACCCCGACTATCCGCGCTTCGCCACGATAGCCACCTCGAGCCGCAGTGATGCCGCCTGGAGTAAAGCCACGGAACTGAAGCTGACACGCGACACGTTGTCGGCCTACGCCCACCCTGCCATCAGTCCCGATGGTGAATGGCTCTACTTTACCAGCAATATGCCTGGCGGTCAGGGCGGCTACGACATCTGGCGCGTCCGACTGACTACCAACGGCGTAGCTGGCGTCGAGAACCTCGGAGCCCCCATCAACACGCCCGGCGACGAGATGTTTCCCACGTTCCGCCCCAATGGCGATCTGTATTTCTCGAGCAACGGACACGAGGGTATGGGCGGACTGGACATTTATATTGCCAAACCCACGCAAAACACAGAGCTAATAATTGAGAACGAAGAACAGGAAACTGATAGCTATGATATCCGTTCTCAGTTATATACATTGGAACACCCGGGCTATCCGCTGAACTCGCAGGGTGACGATTTCGGCATGACCTTCGAAGGACTGAAGAACCAGGGATACTTCTCGTCGAACCGCGGCGACGGCAAGGGCTGGGACCACATCTTCTCGTTCTACAATCCGGAAATCGTCCAGACGGTGACGGGCTGGGTGTACGAACAGGACGGCTACGAGCTGCCCGCCGGACAGGTGTACATGGTGGGCAACGACGGCACGAACCTGAAACTGAGCGTAAAGGGCGACGGGTCGTTTACGCAGCAGATTAAGGCCGGTGTGGACTATGTATTCCTGGGAACCTGCAAGGGATTCCTGAACCACCAGGAACAGCTGCGCGTGGAACCCGTGACAGAGTCAGAAGAATACGTGCTGCAGTTCCCGTTGGCATCGATTACCGCCCCCGTGCTCATCGACAACATCTTCTACGACTTCGACAAAGCCACGCTACGTCCGGAATCGGCAGAGGCACTGGACCAACTGGTGACATTGCTGGAAGAGAATCCGAACGTGACCATCGAACTGTCGGCGCACTGCGACTACAAAGGCTCAGCAGACTACAACAAACGACTCTCGCAGCGACGTGCTGAGTCGGTGGTGAAATACCTGATAGAACACGGCATTGCGGCAGATCGTCTGACGCCCGTAGGCTATGGCAAGGACAAGCCCAAGAAGATTCGCAGAAAAGTAACCGAGAAATATCCGTTCCTAAAAGAAAACGACGTCTTGACGGAAGAATTCATCAAGACGCTGGAAGACGCAGAACAGCAGGAGCAGTGCAACCAGCTGAACCGTCGTACCGAGTTTAGGGTGCTGAGAACGACCTATGGACTGTTTGATAAGGTAAAAGGTAATAGTGAATAGTGAAAAATTCACTATTCATTCTTCACTTTTAACGCAACCTCTCCCACTCCCACAAACAGCAATCCGAAAACGATGGTGAACACCATCAGCAGGTTGATGCTGAACGAATGCGTGGACATGGTGCGAAGCATGACTTCGAGCTGTACGGCCAGCAACTCCCAACCGCGGAACACGATAAACAACACGGCAAAGAGCCCGATGCACACGGTGTTCCAGATGCGCACAAACCAATTCATGCGCGACGGCAGACGCTGCATCACCCGTTCGGTGAAGCCATCGTCGGCTATCTGCTGGCTGGCTGCCTCGCTGAAAAACTGCTGAAGCAGGCTATCGTTATCTTCTATCATATCCATTCTGTCTTAAATAGTTTGCCAATTTCTCTTTACCTCTGGAGAGATGCGACTTCACCGTTCCCTCCTTGATTTGCGTAATCTTCGCAATGGCTGCAATGTCGTATCCGTCGATGAGCTGCAGCGTGATGCACGTGCGTTCGTCAGGCTTCAACAGTGCCAAGGCGGCGTAGATGTCCATCTTCAGACCCACCCCCGCCCCCTCCCTATATGGAGGGGAGTAGT
The DNA here is from genome assembly GCA_016291085.1 of Prevotella sp. Taxonomy (GTDB): domain Bacteria; phylum Bacteroidota; class Bacteroidia; order Bacteroidales; family Bacteroidaceae; genus Prevotella. The sequence continues at coordinate 73,748 of JAEEVW010000013.1, read as the reverse complement.
CACTGATAAGTCCATCTATTTCCCTCCCTATAGGGAGGGACTGAGGGTGGGTCTTGCGCGTGTAGTCGTAAAACACGTTATAGGCAATGCGCATGATCCACGTCTGGAATGAGGCCAGGCCACGAAACGAGGCGATGTTCGTATAAGCCTTGATGAACGTGTCTTGCGCCAAGTCGTCGCTCAGCTGACTGTCTCCCAGCGTCTGATGCAGGAAGAACCTGCGCACGGGTGACTGATATCGGCGTACGAGCTCGTCGAAAGCCCGTCGGTTGCCCGATATAGCCACCTGTGCTACGAGGGAGATGTCGGTGAGCGATGCCATTTACTGCTGTCGAATGATCTGATCCTTTCCAGGAATGATGATCCATGCTACGATGTAGAACGGTATGCCTGCGAATGCGGTGAACAGTGTCAGTGCTGCATAACCCAAACGAACAGCTACGGGATCGAAGTCCATATACTCTGCAAATCCTGCGCAGACGCCGCCCAATACGCGGTCATTACTGCGAAAAAGTCTCTTAGTCATAATTATTCTGTGTTAAATCGTCGTTATTATCTCGTCTATTCTGTGAATTCAAGTCGCGCATGTCCTGATCGCGGCGGGTGGCCGTCCTCGAGGCAAACACCTTGCCCAGTCCGATGCAGAACACCAGTGCACCGATGCCGAAGCCTACTGTGCCAGCAGCATAACCCAGGAAGATCATCAGTCCCACGCCTACAAAGCACTGACGCATGCCGCTCTGATATTCCTGATCGGTATCACCCGGCTTATCGTTCAGCAACTGATCGGGGATGGGCTGTCCCTGCTGCATGGCCATCTGGGCCAGGCGCATCTTCTCCTTGCGGTTCTTGTTGATGAAGTAGAACAGCGCAATGATAATCAGCACGGGTGCCAGCACGAAGATGATGAGCAGTACGCACAGCACAAAGAACATGCCTGCAATATCCTTGCTTCCCATGTGGCTGACGGCGTTGTGAATCATGTTGCCAAAGTCCTCATCGTCGTCCACGTCATAGTCCCAGGAGTGCGAGCCCATGGGGGTGTTGATGGTAACATGTCCCTTAGAGGCACGGATCGTCGTATCCGAACTCGTGGTATCCGAGTACACCACTACACCGTCCTTGCCCGTCGAGTCGCTCAACTCCTGCTGTGGAGTGTGACGGTGCTTCTGTGAGGCTGCCTGCGCTCCCGTTCCGAGAGCCAGCATCATTGCTAATGTTATTAGAACTTTCTTCATAATCGTATTTGTTTTGGTATTTTTCTTAACTCTTAATTCTTAACTATTAAGTTACCCGTATTCATATCGCCAGAACCGCGAATCTCATAAGTGCTACGCTTCACTTGGCCCGAGAGGGTGATGTCGCCAGAACCAACGATGGTGGATTCGACGTTACCGCTGTTGTCATAGTGGATCTTGATGTCGCCAGAGCCTACCACCTCGTTCACTGACTGCAGGGTCTTGACGTTCTTCAGCTTCACATCGCCGGAACCCAGCACCGACACGTCAACCTTGTCGCAGACGATGTTGTCGAACTCGATGTCGCCGGAACCCTGCAATTCAATATCGAGATTATCCGTATCCAACAGCCCCTGACACTCGAAGTCGCCTGAGCCCTGCAGCGTAACGCCCAGGAAGTCGGGCGATGTGACATAAACGGTAACATCATCGCTGTCCGACACGCCAAAGTTCAGGAAATGGCCATCGCCCTTCATTTTAATAGTCAGAACGTTGCCATCCACACGCGTTTCCACGTCTTTAATCACTTCTACAGGAGCGTCAACCTTCACCGAGAACGAATCACCCTGCATGTATTTCACGTCTAACGATCCCTGCAGGAATATGCGCTCGAAGCCCGTTATCGAACGGGTTTCCTCACCGTGTGCCTCGGTTTTGTGCCAACTTGCTTTGAATCCGTGACAAGAACAGGAAGTCAGCATTCCGAGAGTCAAAACTGCAAATAATACCTTTTTCATACTGTCGTTTTTTTTTGTTTCTTTTGTCTGTTAGACGCAATAAATCATTAATTAGTTGCAAAGATACGAAAAAAAATAGTAACTTTGCGATAAAATCGCGAACTTACTACGTTTCGGCAAAAAAAAGAACCAGTTCTTTTGTTTTGCGCTCAACTTTTCGTAACTTTGCAAGCAAATGACGCAATTACCTGCCATATTCACGGAAAACACCCGCCTACTGATGGGCGCGGAGCGCTTCGAACGCTATTTGCAGTCGTTCGAAGAGGATGCCCCTGTCAGCATACGCCTGAATCCCCGAAAGATGGCAGATGGAAGATGGCTGATGGAAGATGTTGAGCCTGTTCCTTGGTGTCGCGATGGCTACTATTTGAAGCAGCGCCCCAACTTTACCATGGATCCGCTGTTCCATGCCGGCTGCTACTACGTCCAGGAAGCCGCCTCGATGTTCCTCGACGAAGTCCTCCGCCAGATATTTAGGGAAAACACCCTTAATGCCCTTGATTTGTGTGCTGCACCTGGCGGCAAGTCCACCCTACTCCGTGCTGCCCTGCCCACTGACTGCGTGCTCTATTCCAACGAGCCCGTCCGCCAGCGTGCCAGCATCCTGTTGGAGAACGTCGAGAAGTGGGGTTATCCGAACCATATCGTCACCAACGCCTACCCGCGCGACTACCGAAAGGCCAAGATGAAGTTCGATCTCATTCTTTGCGACGTGCCCTGCTCGGGTGAAGGCATGTTCCGCAAAGACGAAGCTACCATCCGCGAGTGGAGCCCCCAGAACGTCGAGAAATGCTGGCAGTTGCAACGCGACATTGTCAGCGACGCTTGGGGCTGCCTCAACGACGGCGGAATACTCATCTATAGTACGTGTACATTTAATACAAAGGAGAACGAAGAAAACATCCGCTGGCTGCTCAGCGAGTTCGACGACGCCGAGGTGCTGCCCATCGATACCAAGCCCGAGTGGCACATCACCGGCTCCCTGCTCGAAGGGTTCCACGAACCTGTCTACCGTTTCATCCCTGGCATCTCGCGCGGCGAAGGACTCTTCCTTTGCGTCATCCGCAAAGCGAATGTGGAATGTGGAATGAGGAATGAGAAATGGTCGCCAAGCCGATTGTTGAATGAGGAATGTGGAATGAGGAATGGTCGCATACGGCGATTGATCAATGAAGAATTGAGAATTCAACATTCAAACATCGCAGCGAAGCGAGAATCATTCAACACTCCACATTCAACACTCCACATTGAGGTCAGCTATGCTGAGGCCATGAAGTTCCTGCGTGGCGAAGCCCTGATCTTGCCTCCTGACACCCCTCGTGGCATCGTCGAGGTCTGTTTCATGGGCCATCCCCTCGGATGTGTCAAGAACATCGGCTCGCGCGCAAACAACCTCTATCCCAAACCCTGGAGAATCAAAACCACTCATATACCCACAGATTATGAAGCAATACTTAGACATACTTAACCGCATCCTCACCGAAGGAACGCAGAAAGGCGACCGCACCGGCACCGGCACCATCAGCATTTTCGGCACCCAGAGCCGCTATCCCCTCAGCGAGGGTTTCCCCCTCCTGACCACCAAGAAACTCTATCTGAAAGGAATCATCTACGAACTGCTCTGGTTCCTCAAAGGCAGCACCAACATCAGGTTCCTGCAAGAGAACAACGTACACATTTGGGACGAGTGGGCCGACGAGAACGGCGAGCTGGGTCCCGTCTATGGTCACCAGTGGCGCTCATGGCCCGACTACGACGGGGGCGTCATCGACCAGATACAGTACGTTGTCGACCAACTGAAGACCAATCCCAATTCACGCCGCATGATTGTCTCGGCGTGGAACGTTGCTGAGGTCAACAAGATGGCCCTGCCCCCCTGCCACACCATCTTCCAGTTCTACGTCGACTATCCCGACGGCCAGGACGCCCAGGGACGCCTCTCGCTGCAACTCTACCAGCGCTCTGCCGACACCTTCCTCGGGGTGCCGTTCAACATCGCCTCCTATGCCCTGCTACTCCAGATGATGGCACAGGTTACGGGATTCCGTCCCGGCGACTTCATCCATACTACGGGCGACACCCACCTCTATCTGAACCACCTCGAGCAGGCCCGTCTGCAGCTCACCCGCGACCCGCGTCCCCTGCCCGTCATGAAGATCAACCCCGACGTCAAGAACATCTTCGACTTCCACTACGACGACTTCCTGCTTGAAGGCTACGATCCTCATCCCCACATCAAGGCGGAAGTCTCCGTGTAAACGCCCCGCATTTGACGCAAGAAAGAGTGCACGTGGTGTTGGGCCACGCGCACTCTTGTGTTTCAGGTGTTAGACACATTATACTATGAATCAAAATCTCAGTTGTTCCATGTTGTTTCAGCAACAGCCTCCTGAATGCCCTTCATGGCATTTGAGCCGATGACGCTGACCTTGGCACGGTCGATGATGGTGGTAGAACCACTCTCCTTGCCCAGTCCGCTGGTGTCGTTGGTGTCCCATGCGAAGGGAACGATGCCATTCCGGATAGCCTGTGCGTTGAGGTACTTGTAGTAGTGCTTGACCGAGGCGTCGTGCTTGGTCTGGTCGCCAGCGGTGATGGTACGCTGCAGGGCAGCATACTCGCCGATGATGACGGGATAGCCCTTCGAGGTATAGGTCGTCTTCAGTTTGGCGAACTGGCTGTTCAGATAGGTCTCCTCACCATAGGTGGGGTTGTGGTCAGGCCCGTGGTTGTCGGCACCCCAGTAGTAGTAGGCCTTATCGCCACTGGCATCGTACGTTCCGCAGAACTGGCCCGGGTCGTAGTAGTGTACCTCGACCATCAGTCGTCCGGCAGCCTCGGGCAGTACGGAGGCGGGCATATACTGTACGGACGAGTTTATGCTGGTGGAAGGTCCCTGAACGACCAGTGTGCGCTGGGCGTTGTTGCCGCCCGTGGCACGCACAGCCTCGACGAAGGCCTGGTTGTAGCGCACGAGGATGGGTGTGAGCTCGGCATGGCGTGTGCTGAAGAGCGTATACTCCTGGAAGGGCTCGTTGAGTCCGGCAAAGAGCAGGTGCTCGTCGTAGTCGCTGAAGGCGGTGGCAATCTGAGTCCAGAGCTCTTTCAGACGACTGATCTTTGCGGTGATGTCGCTCTCGTCGACAGGCTGGTAAGACGAGCTGCTCTTGCTGAAGCCCAGCACCTCGATCCACCCATTGTCCCAGTGGTCGTTGAGCACGACATAGAGTCCGTCGTTGATGCAGTAGTCGACAACCTGCCTGACGCGTGCCAGCCATTCGGCATCGATGGTGCCATTGGTGGAGTGGATGTCCCACGAACAGGGTATGCGTACGGAGCGGAATCCAGCGGCCTTGACAGCATCGATAATCTGCTGCGTGGTGCGTGTGGGCTGCCACGAGGTCTCGGCTCCCAGGCCACTGCCTGTGGCTTCGAGTGTGTTGCCTAGGTTCCAGCCAGGATACATGAGGGCAGCAATGTCCTGAGCACCCTTGGTGATGCTGCCAGAAGGAATGGTGGCACTGCCCTCGGCCTGTGTGACCGAGACTGTCTCGGTCTGACTGCCGGCAGTGATGGTGATGACTGCCGTGCGCTCATAAGTAGTGGGGTTGGCGGCAACGGTCACAGTAACAGGCGTAATCTTCACATCGCCATACTGTGTGCCGACAGTGACCTGGCACCAGTCGGCACTGCTTGTAGCAGTAGCCTGACTGGGAGCCTGGGCTCGGATGACTTGCTCGCCACCCTCACTGTCAAACGAGAGAGACTGGGGGCGGACTGTCAGTTGGCTGACAGGGATGCCGCCACCATTATCATTACTGTCGTCGCTGCACGCGACGAGCGCTGTGGTGGCAAAGCATGCCACCAACAGCGTGAAAAAGGATTTCATTTTCATATCTTCAGGGTTTCATGTTTCAAGTTTCATGTTTCACTTATCACTTATCACTTTTCACTTATCACTTTTCACTTATCACTTATCACTTATCAATCAGAACTCGGGGACAGCAAAGAGGCTGTTAATGGTGAAGTTCAGCTCCATGGAGTTGCTGAAGCCCAGCTCCTTGATGACACCGTCCTGAGGTGTACCAAAGGCACAGCCGCTCTGACTGGTCATACCATACATGTTCCAAAGCTCCAGACGATAGGCATCGTTCTCATTGCTGTCGAGAACCCCGGCCTTGTCGTAGCTGACGCCCTGCCCGTCGAGTTTCAGCGAGTTCAGCGTACAGTGCATGGTGGGGAACCAACTGCGGATGTTGTCAATTTGCACGAAGGTCATGATAGAGCCTGCCGCATGGTCGCCACTGGTGTAGAGGATGTTGAAGTCTTGCTGTGACACCTCGTACTTAGCCGTCTCGGCATTCAGCGTAACCTGGAACGTAGCGCCCTGATTGAATCCCCACGTACCGCCCCAGCTGGGATTAATGGTGATGAGGTTGGGCGTGAACGTTGCCTCGGGACCGCTAAGACGGACAGTAAAGGTGATTTCGCACGATTGTGCGAAGGTAAAGGCAGGATCGCTGTCGACGTCCTTCAGGTTGCTGAACGGCGAAGCAACAATCTTACCATTCTGAGCACCCTTACCCCAGATGTTGAACATCTCGATGCGGTAGTTGCCGTTGTTCTCGATGTCGCCATAGCAGAAGTTGTTGGCATTGAACTTGATAGCCTGGCCGTCGAGCTTGATCTCGTCGATGCGGGCAAAAGCGTTGGGGAACTTCTGTTTCAGACCGACAAAGTCGAGCAGCGTCACCATGGCGCCATTGACGGCACCCTCGTAACGGACGGTGTGCTGTCCCTCAAGCTCCTGCGGAGAGAGCATGGCCAGAGAAGAACCCCACGTGCCACCCCAGTCGGAACCGACAGCCAGCAGGCTGACAGAGACACCGCTATAGACCATGTCGGAAGCATAGTTGAACGACACCTGACCAGAGTTGCCGTCGATGAGCATACCAATCTGCAGGGTCTCTTCGGTGAGCGAAAGGATGTTGAGCTTGGTGCGCTTGTTGTCGCCACGGGCACTCTGAGCGGGAACATCGAGCACGTCGATGGTCAGCGTAATGGTCTTGTTGGCCTCGTCGACAGTATAGGTGCCTTCCTCGGTAGTGGCATTACCCTCGGCATCCATCTTGGTGACAACGACCTTGCCGTCTTCAGTGAAGGTCATCGTACCGAAGTCGCGAGCTGTACCACCATAGACCCAAGAGTCGCCTGCTCCAGGAGCCCAAAGCCAGCTATTGCCCACGATGGGTTCGCCATTGGTGATGGTGCGCCACGAGTCGTCAGTACCCATAAACCAGCAAGGATTATCGAAGTGGGCATGGCTGCCGTCAGCACGCAGGTCGATGTGCCAGGTGTTGTAGAGCAGTTCCTTCTGGAACTTGATGTTGCGGGCTGTAGAGACAGGACGTACGGAGAGTGCCTCGTAGACGGCACGCGTGCTGCGGGCACGGGTAGCAGAGGTGAACTCGTAGTCGACAGCATACTGTGAATTGCCCCCATTTACAGAACCCGTCAGGTAGTAGCCCTGAGTGCGCTGGTCGCTGACCTCGTGGGCCACGCGCTTACCAGCGGCAGGCAGGAAGATGCTGTTGCCGTTAGGACCGGTAATCTGATAACCAGAGACACCGTCGGCTTCGAGCCATTCGGTCTTACACAAGCTGAAGAGTTCCTCGAAGAGGTCGGCAGTAGGCAGGGTACCCTTGCCACCCAAGGCCACATTGGCCAGGTCGAGGGCCGACTTGTAGGTGTCAGCCGAAGCATAGTCGGCAGGTTCGATGCTGGGATTGCATCCGGTGAGGTCGCCAAAGGCGAAGAGGCCACCCATATCAGATGGTGTCTTGGCACCGATGTTGCGCTTGGCCCATTTCACAGAGAGTCCCAGGTCGACGAACTCGTCGTCGACATCGATGTCGTTGGCCGCTGTGACAAAATCCTTGACATCGCCATAGACCACACCAGAACCGAGGTCGAGATAGGCAGCATAGTAGTAGTGCGTGTTGGGCAGCAGACCAGCCTGCGTGATGCTATAGCTGTCGGCCAGTGGGTTGACAGCCAGGCGCAAACCGGCACGTACGGCCTCCTGATCGCTGGAGGTAGAGATGACGATACCGGCAGTGGCATCGGCAGGATACTGGCTGACGGTACCAGCCATCGTAGCGGTGGCAAAGTCAATGTCAGTGACATCGCCTGTCGTGGCTTTGGCATTTGTAGTCACCAGCGACTTCACTTCACCCTTGTAGGTGAGACGTCCCTGCAGGGTGACATAGGCCTGATAATAGATGGTCTGATTGACCGCGAGGCCGCTGACAGTACCCGTAAACGAGGCATCAGAGGCAGCGGTAACCGTCTCGGTGAGTGCATTGGCATCGGTGCCCCAGTAGAATCCTGTGGCATACGATGCCGCGTTCATTTGCTCAAGGCCAGCCACCGTACCATAGAACGTGGCGGTGGTGGCAGTGACATCTGACGAACCCGTCACCACAGCACCATCGGTGAGCAATGGCGTGGAATAGGAAGTGTAGCTGTCGTCATCGCTACAGGCGGTCAACATGGCAGCTCCCATGAGGAGCGCCATGATTCCGGAATATATCTTTGTCAGTTTCATATGTTTCATGTTTCAAGTTTCACTTATCACTTATCACTTTTCACTTACTCTATCGTGATGCTCTCAACGGTACAATGTGAGGCATAGTCATCGTCAGCCAATGTGGCATAGCCCACATACTGCATGGTCATGGTGAGTGCCGACGTACCGTCGTCCCACTTCACGGTAGAACCCGTGTCGTTGGTCCACGAAATGGTATAGACGCCGTCGCCGTTAACCGTGATGGCACGCGAGTAGTTGTAGCAGTCGGTCTCCCAGCTCTGCTCCTCACCGCGATTGCAGCACAGCACCATCTTGGCGGGCTGTTCGAAGGTGAAGCCCGAGAGACGCAGGGTGACATTGATCTTCTGGTTCTTCTTCAGCTTCACGTTGGCCGGGTCGAAGGCATCGTTGCCGCCACCCCACGGATTGTAGAGCTGACAGCGGAAGTACTTGTCGGCCTCGATGTAGTTGTTGACCTTTGCCGGGTCGAAGGGCACGCTGACTGGTCCCGTCTCGCCACCACCCACAGCCTTGTAGGTCAGCGTAGTCACCAGATAGCTGTTGACGTTGCCGCCAGCATCCTTGCCTGCAGGAACACCGAGAATGACCTCGGAACCCGGGTCGCACTTGAAGACGGTCCACTCCTGACCAGTCAAGGCGATGGTACGGTCGTCGCCAGTCACGGTGAAGAGTGTGACGGGCTTGTCGAAGACAATCTTGCCATCCGTGATGGTGTAGCTGCCACTGAGGTCTCCGTAAGTGTAAGCGCCCTTACGGGTCAGTGTAAGTTCATTTTCGGCAATGGCGTCGCTGTCCCACTTCGGTGCCCAGTTAGTACCGTAGTTGCCCTTAACGACACTCTCCCAGGCACTTGCGCCGCCATTCCACCACATCCAGTCGTAGGCAGCCTCATCACTGATCAGGTAAGTCATCTCGGCCCCCGTGAACTCGACACCGTTGATATCGGTGGTGAAGAGCTTCGTCTCGAGGTCGGCCACCTCTGGAAGTACAGGTGTCGTGGGATTCAGATAGTTCACCTCACCAGAAGGAATCTGCACGGTGCCGTTCTGCACGTCGGCAGCAATGAAGTTCCAGACGATCCACCACGCACCCTCGCTGTTGGTACGCATGGTAGCCAGCTGGAGGAAATAAGGTGTCAGCTCGGTAATGACAATGTTGCTGGTATAGTTCGAGCACACCTCGTTGAACCCGACGTTATGCATGGCATAGGCATCGCTGAACGACAGTGTGGGGTGGTTCTTGTCGCTCACATTCAGCGTCCACTTGCCTGTAGATGTTGTGCCGGTGCTGGCACCCTTGCTACCAGCCTCACCACGGTATTCAGTGATGCTACAGCCATTAACATCGTCAAGCGTGAATTCCATATACGAGTCCATGTAGGCATCGTCGGCGGGAATGAGCCACGACTGATACCCCGGGTCCCAGTTGGGCTTCATGTGGTTGATGCCGATATTGGTATCGCCCGACCCATCGTTGAGCACGTCGTTAGGATTACAATACATGACGGGTGCCGTACACTGGCCTACGCCATAGTCCTTGTCGCAGGGCACCCAGCGCTTCGTGCTGCCCACACCACCAGTCAGATAGGTGTAGAGAGGATCAGCCAGCAGCGACATGTTGTTGGTCGTAATCTGGAACTGATAGGGGGCACCATAGACCACGCCCCCGCGGGTATCGACACCAAAGGTCACCTCGTAAGTGCCGGCAAAGGGCAGTTGCAACGAGGCTTCAGGTCCCTGGGCACGTCCGTTGGGATGCACCCAGTAGCAGTTGTAGCTCTTGTCGAGCAGACTCTTCAGCGATACGGTGTTCTGTTCATCTACCGACACAGAGAATGCTGAGCCATGCGTCAGGTCTGCCGACTGCAGCGAGGGAGCGTCCAGACTATGACTGTCAGGCGTACAGGCACCCAGCGCGAACAAGGCAGCGGCAAACAGATATATAGTTTTCTTCATAATTTCTATAACTTCTTTAACTTCGTTAACTTCTTTAACTTCTTTAACTTCTTAACTTCCTCACCATCCCGCATTCTGCTTCAGAACACCGTTCGACAGTGTAATCTGTGTCTGAGGAATCTGCTGGAAGCCACGCTTATCGGTGATGTTTTTAGCCTTGTAGCTGACAACACCCTCGATGCCACCATTCAGCACCGTCTCGCCAGAAGCCACGATAGCTTTGGCAGCCACGTCGACGCCCTGACGAAGCAGGTCCCAATAGCGGATACCCTCGAAGGCAAACTCCAGGCGACGCTCCTCCATGATATTCTCCTTGGAGAGTTCCAGTTGTATGTTAGGCGTCGTGATGCTGCCATCCCCGTTCTCAGTAGCATAGGCACGGTTGTGTACCTGATTAAGATATGTGCGACCGTTGGCACTGCCCAGTTCGGCAGCCATCAGCAGCACGTCGGCATAGCGGATGAGTGTGTAGCCGATAGGCTGCGAAATCTGGAAGTCGCCAGCCATCAAACCGTCCCAATAGTGGGTCAGCGTCCACGAGCCGTCGCTCTCGCTCTTGTGATAACCGGAGCGGGCCGTGTATTTCTTGTTGAAGTAGCCAGTATATTCACGCTGGTCGGGAATGGCCTTGTCGACATAGTTCGACATCGAGGCAATACCCTCGGCAGTCAGGTCGATGACCGATGCCTCGCGACGCTGGTCTCCGGCAGGATAGGACTCTACGAACGTCTTGGGCACCGTGGCACCACCCCACCCTTGTCCGTAGGGAGCCTTGTAAGTACCGCCACGTACGGAGAACATCTGGATGGCGTTGTTGCCGCCAGCATTGCCGTTATAATCGCTGGTATAGTTGAACTTCATGGTCAGGATGTTCTCGGCGTTGTCCTCACCGGCGTAGGTCGACACCTCGGTCCAACCAGTCTGGTCGCTGCCTGTCCATGTGGTGCTGGCACAATACCAGAGATTCTTGTATAGCGGAATCAGCGAGTATTCGCCACTGCTGACAATATCCTCCAGGCCTGCAAGCACCGCAGCCTTCGTCACACCCTCGGGTTCCTTGCCATAGACACCAGTATAAAACAGGTACGCGCGAGCCATCATGGCTTTGGCAGCATAGCAGGTGATGCGTCCGTCGTTGGTCGATGAGGAGGCCTTGGGATAGGCATCAGCGGGAATGTTCTCTGCCGCATACTTCAGATCCTCGAAAATTACTTTGTACACTTCGTCAGGGGCAGCCTGAGGGACATTCTCCGTTGAAGGCACGGTGAGCAGGGGAACGTTCTCGAAGATACGCACTAGGTCGAAATACAGGATACCACGCATAGCACGGGCCTCGCCAATGAGCTGGCCATGAACTTTCTCGCTGGACCAGGCGATACGCTCCGAACGTGCAATGAGTTCGTTCACACGGTAGATGGCAGCATAGTAGCTCTCCCACAGCGTATTGTGCAGGTTCTGCTGCGAATTGTCCTCGCCCATGTCAAAGCGGTCGACCACGGCCGAGTTGCGGGCATCGGCATTACCCGTACCGCCAAAGCACTCGTCGCTCAGGAGCTCGGCAAGATAGTGGAAGGCAAAGGTCGGTCCGTTGGACACCGTACGCTGCCAACCATCGTAGCATCCGATGAGGGCGCGCGACACAGCGGCTTCGTTGCTGTAAAAGTTTCCCGTTGTACCTTCTGTCTTGGAAGAGACCTCCAGGAAATCCTCGCCACAAGAGGTCAGCGTCAGCGACATCAGACCCAGGGCGGCTATAGATAATATCTTTGTTTTCATATTCGTAATCATCTTGATATATTAGAACTTCAAGTTAACACCGAAAAGGAAGGTACGGGGACGTGGGTAGTAACCATAGTCGATACCTGCCACCCAGCCGGAGTTACCATAACCGATTTCAGGATCCATGCCGTCGTACTTGGTAAAGGTGAAGGCATTCTGTACCTGAGCATAGAGGCGGCACTGCGAGATGTATTTGCAATGGAGCAACTTGGAGAAGTCGTAGCCCAGCGTGATGTTGGAAATACGCAGGAAGTCGCCGTCCTGGATAAAGAGATCCGAGAACTGCCAGTTGACGTTGGTGTTGGTCACACGGGGCAGTGTGTTGCTGGTACCCTCACCTGTCCAACGGCCAAGAATGGCTGTGGTGTAGTTGGCCTTGACACTGGCATGGTTGCGCAGACTCTGCACAATCTTGTTGCCAGCCTGACCATTAGCCTGCAACGAGAAGTCGAAGCCCTTCCAGTCGAAGCCCAGCGAGAAGCCATAGGTGAAGTCGGGCATACCATTACCCAGGTTCACCTTGTCGTGCTCGTCGATGACGCCGTCGTGGTTGATGTCGTAGTACTTCACATCGCCAGGCTTCACATCGTCCTGCAGCACACCGTTGCCGGCAGCTATCCAGTTATTGATTTCCTGCTGGTTCTGGAAGATACCGGCTGTCTTATAGCCCCAGAAATAACCGATGGGCTCGCCGTTCGATGCACGATAGAATTCACCGGAGTTGTCGTAGAGCACCGAGCCCGTAGCACCGTGGATGATTCCGTCCTCATTGGGGATGTTACCCACCTTGTTCTTGTTATAGGCACCATTGACGTTGACATTGTAACGGAAATCCTTGCCGATACGGTCGTTCCACGACAGGGCCAGCTCCACACCCGTGTTCTTCACGTCACCGCCATTGATATACGGAGCACCCGTACCCACAGTGGCCAGCACGGGAGGCTGAACGAGCCAGTCCTTGGTGGTCTTGATGTAGAAGTCGAAATTGACATTCAGGCGCTGGTTCAGGAAACGGGCGTCGAAGCCAGCGTCGAACTGCTCTGATGTCTCCCAGGTGATGTCCTCGTTACCCAGACGTGTGGGAACGGCGCCCCACTGGTCGGCATCGCTGCCCAGCGTGGTACCGAAGTTGTAATAGTAGTTGTTGAAGGCCATCGGAGCCAGATACATGTAGTTACCGATGTTCTGGTTACCCACCTGACCCCAGCTGACACGCAGCTTGAAGTAGTCCATCACCTTGGTAACAGGCTCCATGAATTTCTCGTTGGTCAGTACCCAACCGGCAGAAACAGAGGGGAACGTACCGAAGCGGTGTCCCTTGGCAAAACGGCTGGAACCGTCGCGACGAACGGTGGCATTCAGCAGATAGGTCTCCTTCCAGTTCCATCCCAGACGGGCGAAGTAGCTGACCATGCGTTCCTCGTCCCAGGGTGAACCGCTGACGGAGAGGCCTTCTTCCTTGTTCATCGCCGTACCATTGCTCAGATAGGCGTAGCTCCATGTGTCGAAACCATCACGCAGCGAACCGTTACTGCCATAGATGCTCTGACCCTCGGTGCGATAGGTTTCATAACCTATCATGGCATCAAAGTGATGCTCCTTGATATCGAATTGATAGTTTAATGTGTTGGTCCATGTAATACCAAAGCCATCGCTGGCACTCTGCGACACACCCGTACGCGTGTCCTGATAGCTATAGATAGAGAAGTGATACAGGGGTGAGAACGAACGGTAGTTGTTCGAGTCGTACTTCACACCCAGCGTAGAACGGAACTTCAGGTTCTTGATGAACTCAAACTCAGCAAAGGCATTGGCCGTGATGGTCATGTTCTGCGTCTTGTTGTTATTGGTGGTCATCATCACACCATAGGGGTTGCCGTCAGAGTTCAGCCAGTCGCTATCGGTGGTGTCATTGTAGGGACTGCCGTAACGGCCGTTATCGCTGTATACAGGGCTCAGCGGCGACGTACCGAAGGCTGCACGCAGCGTATTGTTATAGGCGTTGCCCACGCCGATGCCGTTCTTCTTATAATAGATGAACGACACCTGCTCGCCCACCTTCAGGAACTTGTCGATGACCTGATACTCGGAGTTGACACGGAAATTGTAGCGCGAATAGTTCGACACATCCTTGCCTCCCACAATACCTTCCTGGTTCATATAACCCAGCGACATCACATAGTTGCCCTTCTGGCCACCACCACTGATGCTGAGATTGGCACTATAGGTCTGGGCGTTGTCCTTGAACATCTGGTCTACCCAGTCCGTATCGTAAAGGTTGCCGTCCTTGTCGAAAATGCTGGCATACTTCATCGATCCGTCGGCATTCATGGCATACCAGTCGTAGGCTGCACCATCCGAGTTGATATTCTGCTCGTCCATGATGGTCATATACTGCTTGGCATTCAGCATCTCCACCTTACGCGGTGCACTCTGCCAGCCCCAGTAGCCGTCGAAGCTTACTACTGCGCGACCCTCCTTACCGTTCTTGGTAGTCACCAGCACGACGCCATTGGCCGACTGAGAACCGTAGATAGCTGCCGATGCTGCATCCTTCAGCACGTCGATGCTCTCGATGTCGGCAGGATTCACCGTAGCGATATCGCCACGTACACCATCTATAATATATAGAGGACCGCTGTTACCCGTGGTACCCAGACCGCGGATGTTCACCTTCAGGCCCTCACCAGGCTGACCGGACTCAGAGATGATGGTCATACCAGGCGTCTGACCCTGCATGGCCTGCAACGGGTTCGTGGTGTTCAGCTTGGCGATATCCTCACCCTTTACCTGAACAGTGGCACCTGTAACCAGTTTCTTCTTCTGAACACCATAACCGATGACCACCACTTCGTCCAGCGAAGCGCGGTCTTCGTCCAGCGTGATGTTGTAATTGCTTGCACCATCTACCTTCACCTTCTGGGTGATGTAGCCGATGTAAGACACTACCAGCGTCTGCCCTGTGTTGGCCTCGATATTGAAATCACCTTCCATGTCGGTGATGGTACCAGTGCTGGTGCCTTCCACCTGGACGGTGGCACCAATCAGCGGTTCGTTGTCGGTTGACGACACGACCTTACCGGTAACAATCTTGGCACTAAGAGCAGACCCGATTCCCATTGCCTGCATCGTGAGCATAGCCACGACGAGCGCAACAAACTTTAGAGACTTTTTACTCATAGCTTAACATTTGTTTGGTTAGAATTATTATATATTATGTAAAAGATGTCAGCAATCGTTAGTAGCCAAACCGCACCATGCGATTTTTTCACGATGCAAAATTATACAATAAATCCTAACCTGCACGGCTCTTTTATGCACGTTCTGCGTGTGCATTTGTTATGCCGATGCACAAAATGTTAACAAAAGGGGTATATTTTGTTATCCCAGGCTGTTTTTATACTCTGAAGGCATCATTCCATACATCTCCTTAAAGTATTTCGAGAAGTATCGAGGATTGTTAAAACCAACCTTGTAAGCCACCTCCGCCACCGTCATCTGACTCTTCCTCAGCAGTTGCTCGGCATGTCGCAGACGTATCTGGCGGATAAACTCCGAGGGAGTGAGGTCGGTGACAGCCGTCAGACGCTTATACAGATGGACACGCGACATGGCCAGCGCCTCGGCCATCGTCTCCACGCTGAGGTCTGAATTGCCCAGGTTCTCCTCCACGTAATTCGTGGCGTCGCGCACCAGCTTCTCGTCCAGGTTGGTAATCTCCACCTCCTTGATCTGCGGTTTCAGCTTTCCCCTCCTACTGTATTCCATCACCTTACGGAACAGTTCCTGCAAATCCTTCACGCGCTGGTACACCGGCTTCCGATAATAGAAGGCGACGGCAATGAGGGTCAGATACACCAGCCACATCCACCACGAGCGATACCAGGGTGCTGCGATGCTGATAGCCAGCGTGCATTCCTCATTGCCCAGCGACCCGTCGTCGTTCAGCATGCGGACACAAAACGTATAGCTGCCCGACGACAGTCCCGTATAGACCACGTTCGGATTGGTTTCCTCCGTGTAGATCCACTGGTCGTTCAGTCCCTTCAGCCTGTAGGCGAAGCGGCTGCGATTGTGCACCTCGCCACTGTTCGACGCCAGCTGAATAGTAAAATGGTTCTCGTCGCAGTCCAGGTCCAGGCGGTCGGCAACGGTCTGCCCTGCCCCGTCCATCACCTTCACACCACTGATGATCGGCTTTTCTTCGTTTCGCGCCACATCCATGTCCTTGATGTTGATGATGTCGACACCCTCATAGCCTCCTATCAGAATCTTCCCGTCAGGAGCCACAATGGCCGAACGCTGGTTGAAGGGGGCATCCTGCAAGCCGTCGCGATTGTTGAAGCTGCGCACCACGAAAGTCCACGTCCCGTCGTCGTGCTGCTGGGGAATGATGCGCGACAGACCGTTTTGAGTGACAACCCAGACGTTCTGGCGATGGTCCTCCACGATGCCGTTGGCAGCACCATACAGTCCCCACTCTGCTCCAAGGAAATAGTTGCGCTGCCCCTTCGGATCCTGAATGGTGACTCCCGAGGCCGTACATTGCCACACCAGACTGCGCGAGTCCTCCATCACCTGGCACGAAGCCGGTGTCAGCGGCATGTCGCTGTGCTGGGCTTCAATACGGCGGTTTTCTATCTCCATCGTCCTGGGGTTTACCAGCGAATAGAATTCCGTATGCGCCACCAACAGACGGCCGTCGCCTGCCAGTTGTATCGACGAGATGTAGTTGCTGGCCAGCCCCGACTTGCTGTCCAGCGTCGTAAAGGCTTCCGTCTTGCGGTCCATGCATTGGAGTCCTGCTCCCAGCGTACCAATCCAAATGTTGCCCCAAGGGTCTTCACAGAGTGCCCATATGCTGTTGTGGACTAGTCCGCCAGGCTTGTCCGTAGCCCTGAAAGCACGGAACCGACCGTCCTTATACTGCGTCAGTCCGCCCTCGTAGCTGCCAAACCACAGCACGCCGTCCGTGGCCGTCAGACTGCTCACAATGATATCCGAGGCCAGTCCGGTTTGTGCCTTGTCAAACACGGTCTCCTCGCCCGTTGCCGGCACGTAGCGGATGATGCCCCTGTCGTTCGAGCCCAGCCAGTAGTTGCCCTCCTTGTCCACACAGACGGTGTTGATGTTGCCTGCTGCCACATTCCGGAAACGGAACAGATTCTCAGCGTAGTAATTGACACCATTCATATACGTGGCTATCCACATGCGGTCCAGCTGGTCGCGATAGATTTTGCGCAGGGTATTGTCCGAGATCGAGGTCTCGTCGTTCTTCACGTTCTGGAACTGTCTCAGCGTGCAATCCTGCAGGTTCACCACATAGACGCCCTGATGATCCGTAGCCAGCCACAGCTGCTGGTACTTATCGACGGTAATCCCCCATATTTTCGTCCCGTCAGGTATCCCCGTCACACCCAGACATCGCAGGGCTTCAGTGGCAGAGTCCACCCATCGCCCGGCACGTCGGAGCCACACATGGCAACGACCTTCCACCATCACCCAGAGATTCTTTTGGCCGTCGACGGTCAGGCTGTATCCGGCATCCTGTTCCGCACCCATGCGCCGCAGCGTATGGCTCTTCCACGATATCCATACCCGTTGGGTGTTGAAGCACACCATGTCACCATTGTTCGAGATGACAATCAGGCTGTTGCCGCACTCCGTCATGCCACTGACACCGATGTCTGCATTAAACTCCTGAGGACCGTTGCCGAAGCCGAAACGGCGCACCCGGCCCGTCTGGTCGTTCAGAAACCAGAAACCCTCGTCGTACGTCTTCACCCAGAAATTCTTGTAACGGTCGATGTAGATGCGTTCTATGGCCCCTCGGATACCCCTGGCATGCAGCCAGCGCTCAGGATGACGGTCGAACGTCTCCGTCCGGGGGTCGAAAATCGAGTATTCCACGCTGTGTCTCACCCACAGCCTGCCCTCGCCGTCCTCCATCACGTCGTCCACATAGTTCATCGACATGGTCGTCGAGTCGTTGGCGTTCGAGTAATAAGTCTTGATGCGATAGCCGTCATAGCGGTTCAACCCGAACGACGTACCTATCCACACCAGTCCCCTGCTGTCGCGAAGAATGCAGTTAGCCTGCGTGTTCGACAGTCCGTCGCGGGCATCCAGCCGTCGGAACTTCATATCAGCTATTGCCGCCCGCAAAACAGCGGGTAACATCAGCAATAATGCCAGTAACAAAAACGATTTTCGATTCATATTATAGTAGTGTCGGTATGCTTAACCCGTGCAAATTTACTCTTTTTTTCCCATACCGCCAAAATATTTTCGTTATTTCATCTTTTCTCCAAAAAAAAATGCTACACAACAAAGAATTCGGGCCAACCGCACGTCAGCCCGAATTTAAATGACGCGAGGCGCGAAAAACTTTCCATAATGTTTGGCAGATTGCATTTTTTGTGGTAATTTTGCCGTCCAAATCGTTAAACTGTAAAATTCCGACTATCATTACTCTATAGGACAAATGAAACGACTGAAGGTTTTGAGCACAACGATGCTCCTGGCGACAACAATGTGGGCGCAGAACCCGGTGATTTGCGACCGCTATACGCCCGATCCTGCGCCGTATGTGCATGGCGACACGCTGTATCTCTTTGTGGACCACGATGAGGACGTGACACAGAACGGCTACTTCACGATGAAGGACTGGCTGCTGTATAGCACGGTGGACATGGTGAACTGGACCTATCGCGGCACGCCGCTGACATCGGCGACGTTCTCGGCATGGGCCAAGCAGGACAACGACTGCTGGGCCAGCCAGTGCATTGAGCGCAACGGGAAATGGTACTGGTATGTGACGGCTACCATCAAGGGCGAGGCCTATCCCGGCATTGGCGTGGCCGTGGCCGACAACCCTGCAGGGCCTTACAGGGACCCCATCGGGAAACCGCTGGTGAAGGGATGGTTCAAGATAGACCCGACGGTGATGGTCGACGACGACGGACAGGCCTATCTGTACTATGGCAACAACATGCTGTGGTATGTGAAACTCAACAAGAACATGACGTCGTTTACGGGCGGCGAGGTATCGGTGAACGTGAAGGACGAGGCCGCCTTCGGTCCCCATAAGAACGAGAAGGGCGACCCCAACTTCGAGGAGGCGTCGTGGATATACAAGCGCGACGGGAAGTATTTTCTGGAATATGCAGCCGGTGGCGTGCCCGAGCACTGGGCCTACTCCACCGCCAACAAGGCTACCGGTCCGTGGACCTATCAGGGCAAGGTGATGGGCGAGGCCGAGAACAGCTTTACCATTCATGGCGGCAGCGTGGAGTATAAGGGACATCACTATATGTTCTACCACAACGGGAAACTGCCTGACGGCGGCGGCTATAAGCGCGCGACATGCATTGAGGAGTTCACGCGGAACGACGACGGCACGCTGCCCTTCATCAACTTCACTACCCAGGGCGTGGCTCAGTTGCAGTCGGTGAATCCTTACGAGCGTCAGGAGGCAGAGACCATCAACCAGTGTAAGGGTGTGAAGTGCGAGGGCGACTACAACGGATGCTATGTGACGGATATCGGTTCGGGCGACTATATCAAGGTACGCGGTGTGGATTTCGGCGACGACGGGACCACCCGTTTTACGGCCAGGGTACGCGCTGAGAAGGCCTGCGGAATCAATATACGTATCGGTTCTTCCTCAGGAAAGGTCATGGGCAAACTCTCTGTCGACCCGACGGACGGACAGTGGCAGGAGTTTTCGTGCGAACTGTCATCCCCCATCAAGGGTCTGCGCGACCTGTATTTTACCTATAGCGGCAAAAACGGTGCCAACCTGGAGTTCGACAGCTGGCAGTTCACCCCGACATCGGCGGACATTCACAGTCCACAAGTCACAGGCAACAGGTCTGCTGTAACGGGCATCTATGATTTAAACGGCAGACGGACAAACGGAACGACCCCGTCGAAAACCATCAAAATAGTAAATGGCAAAAAGGTTATGTGAGCCTCTACGCAGGAATCAACACAGCAACGCAGCTACACAGCAACATTGGGTAGTTTGCATTGTGGTGGAGAGGGATGGGGAATAATCTATAATTCTATTTATATTATATATTATATTATAATATAATATATAATATAATATCAGGGTCAACTTTTTCAGGACGACATTGGAAAACAGCAAATGTAGCGGTGTAGCTGCGATGCTGCGAGTGGCAAAAAATAATCAAAAAGTTTTACATAAATTATTTGGATTGCATGATTCTTTTTCGTACCTTTGCATTGTCAATGAGAAGGAAGGGTTATCGCTCAAAGCAAGAAGGCTTGTCGCCTGCAGAGAGAAGCCGTTTCGCTGACAGCGAGAAGCCGTTTCTCTCAAAGACCGTCCAGACAACGACATAAGGCGCCAAAATCGGGACCCTGGGCGAGAGCACCAATCTTTAATATTAACCTTAAGAAAAATTTTGAAAAATACTATGGGAACAATTCAGATTAAGAAAGTAGAAAAGAAGGTAGTCACCGGTAAGGTGGGCGAGGATCGCCAGAAGGTGAAGAAGACCTACGGCAAGATCATCTACCGCGGCACACTGGGGCTGGCGGACATGGCCGAGCACATCATGAAGCACGGAACGGTGTACACCGAGGCCATCACCATGAGCTCGTCGGTAACCCTGAAGGCCATCGCCATCAAGGACGGCCAGTCCAGTGAGGTGACCACGAAGCAGTTCGTGAAGAGCGACGGCGGTGGCGACGACCCCAGCGGATTCGAGGGAGCTTAAAAAGGTTTGGCCTCCGGGCGCAACCGACGCCAAACCGAGAACCATCAAGCTTGCTTGAATGGCCGAGGTGCGAAGGAGGTGGCTGAAGGCAACCCTTTTTGAATTGAGAATTGAGAATTATGATTTGACTAAGCACGGGAGTTGGGGTCGGCCCATAAAGGGCCTCATTGCATTGCGAAGCCACACTTCGATCTTTAGTCGAAGAACGCCACACTCATACCTTCAGGTGTGAGAATATCTAACAAAATCTTCTAGAAAATTAAACAAAATTAAAGACAAAAACCAGAAAAACCGAGAGCAGAAGAAAGTTTGCTTTCATTCTGCCGAGGTGCATCCGGTGTTCGCTGGAACAGCAAAAACCTCGGCTTTTCAAGCCTAAAAACAATTCTGCACTCGTCATTGAACATCAAGCAATGCGCAGCCGGTTTTTTAGCATAGCGATAGCCGCGCTGACGGCGGCGCTGACCGCACTGGGAACAACCTCGTGCATGGGGTTTGGTCCGTTCTGATATTCTACGGAGCTAAGGAGCCAAAAGGAGAAAAAACTCCCCAAACTCCTAAAACTCCGTAGACAAAAGAAAAGAAAGAGGCTCGGGCGGTGTGCTCGGGCCTCTTTGGTGTTATGTCGCGTCACACTGTGACGGTTACTCTGCGTATTGGTTCAGATCGGGTTCTTCGTGCTCTTCGGCATCCATGTCGCCATCGAGGAAATTCTGCATCCAGTGCCAGAGGGAGCCGAAGGGGTAGACGTCGTCGTCGATCCAGTTATGAACTTTCCAGGCGCCGTTTTCGAGATAGAGGTTCATCTCCAGATAGCCCTTACTGCCACGCTTGTCCCTGAGCCACACCTCGGCCTGGGCCTGATCGCCCGTCAGCAAAACGGATTTCACGGAATCGATGATCATGGGCGTCCCGATGCCAGGTACCCAGTGGTGACCTTCGTCGCCGTCGAACATCAGCTGTCCCTTGCTCTCGCGGACTTTCTTGTAGAGCTTTTCCTTCAACTCGAGGAAGTCCTCCGAACAATACTTCAGGTCGAGGAGCGTAATGTCGATGGCATCGTCGGCAGCCATTTGGTTGACCTCGGCGATGCAGGCACGGATCTGGGATTCCACAGCCTCTGTAGTCCACAGGTCTGTGGGGCCCGCCGTCACGCTGTCGGCTACCATCAGGGAATCTGTCTGGGTAGAGTCGCTCTCCGTTGCCACACCCTTCGTCTTGTCGCCGCACGAGGCCATCGCCACGAGCATCAGCATGCTCAAAATCTTTAGTTTCTTCATAATTCACGGCTCGTTTACTGATCTATTCCGGCCATGATGTTACAGATGGTTACAATGTCACCAACATTCACTTCTCCGTCTTTATTCACGTCAGCAATTTGCAGTTCAACAGTGCTTATGCCTGCCATGACGTTGCAGACAGTCACAACATCGCCGACATTCACCTCGCCGTCATCATTCACGTCGCCCTTTCTGATAATGACGCTTACGAAGCTGCCGGAGTTGACGGGCGAAACCTCGCCGTCTGCTGTCGCAAGCTGCATGTGCAGCTCGTGTTCGCCCTTTGCCAGTTCGCTGACATCGATGGTCAGCGTGAGGTTCTCAAGGTTCAAAGCCGTTTCCTTGACGTTTGCATCGTCCTCATTGAACCAGTAGCGAATCTTGGTGGGTATGGCTGCCGTCTTCTTGTCCATCTTGATAAATATGGCCGAAACGGGAATGTCGGCATTTCCCTTGTCATCGACAATCTGGTAGTGCAAGGTATGAATACCCTCTACGAGAGCAGAGGCATCGATGGTGGTGGCACCGCTCAGCGTCTCAGTGGTCTTAACGCTGTTGGCATCTGTGTCGAACCAGTAGCGCAGGGACTTGCTCTTGGCCGTTACTCTCTGGTCGAGCTTGATGAATATCTTCGAGTCGGTAATGCCCGCCACGCCCTGATCGTCAAGGATCTGGTAGTGCAAGGTATGCAGACCTTCTACAAGAGCAGAGGTGTCGATGGTGGTGGCACCGCTCAGCGTCTCAGTGGTCTTGACTGAACTGGCATCTGTATCAAACCAGTAGCGGAGAGATTTGCTCTTGGCCGTTACCCTCTGGTCGAGCAGGATGAATATCTTCGAGTCTGTGATGCCGGCAACGCCCTGATCGTCGATGATCTGGTAGTGGATGGTGTGGATGCCCTCCTTGAGAGCTGATGCGTCGATGGTGGTAGCACCGGTCAACGTCTCAGTGGTCTTGATGCTGTTGGCATCTGTGTCGAACCAGTAGCGGAGAGATTTGCTCTTGGCTGTTACCCTCTGGTCGAGCAGGATGAAAATCTTCGAGTTAGGGATGCCTGCTATGCCTTTATTATCGACAATCTGGTAATGCACCGTATGGATGCCCTCCTTGAGAGAAGAGGCATCGATGGTGGTGGCACCGCTCAGAGTCTCAGTGGTCTTGACGCTGTTGGCATCGGTGTCGAACCAGTAGCGTAGCGAAGCAGCCGTTGTGGTCTCTGGCAGTCCCGACAGGTCTATCTCCGGGTCGGATTGCCCCCTCGCGCCTAAACATAGGCAGGAGAGCAGTATGATGAATATTAGATGTTTACGCATAATCTGTAGTATTTAGTTATTTCACCCCAATTGTTACTTCTAACAGCCCCTTGTCGTCAGTCTTTTCACCAACCTCCATCGTAGAGATCAGAGGATAGGACAGAGTGAGATTAAACGGTTGCGGACCACCGTAGAGACCCACCTCCGTTCCGTCGGTACCCTTGAAGTTTTCGTTAGCCTTGGCGGCATCAGACAATTCAAAGGTCTGTTCGTCAGTATAGGTGCCTGTGAAATCCTTGAAGGCTTCAGCGTATGATGCGCTTGAGCAGCCTGGCTTGATTGCCAGGTCTCTGAAAGGATTATTGTTGTAGTTGACTCCCACGCAGTTCGTACATTCACTATCAGTAGGAAATGCATAACCATAATTGTTTCCGCTAAAGAAAATGCAATTCTTCCAGACAGAATGGTGCAGTCCGTCCACTCGGTCTTTCCAAATTACACAATTTAAACCCATAAAATGGGCATCATCATAGAAACCGACTCCATCTACGTAACTGTTTATTAAAGAGGCTCTGCAAACACCTCCCACATTGAAATGGTTTAGAACCTTGCTATTAACTACTAAGATGTTAATGTTATCAGATGTGGTTTTCGTAGTAAATCCGCTTCTCAACTTGCATTTCACGATTTGGGGGGTTGAGAAGGTTCCGCGCATACTCATTTCACTATTGCAAATGATACCTTCCATCGTGAAGTGGTTGGCATCGTCTGCGGGGATTTCGATATGCAGGTTTCCATTAAGATAGGTCGGATCATCACTGTCGATGCCTGCGCCGCGCAGGGTGATGGCCGACTTGATCGTCGTAGCATTGAAGATGCCTCTGGAGAGGTTGATGATGTCGCCGCTCTGGGCCTTCTCTGCTGCTTTCACTAAGGCCGTCAGGCCATAGAATATGGTGGTCTCTCCCTCATGGCTCAGCGAAGCCACAACTGTTTCCTGTGCGAAACTTGTGGCCGCAACCATCATGGCAACCATAGATACTATTATTTTTTTCATATTTCTGTCTTTTTGAGGTTTTACATTAATTACTTCACGCCAATCTCAACTTTCAATTGTCCCTTGTCGTCGGTCTGTTCGCCGACTTCCATCTTCGAGATGATTGGATAGGACAGGGTGAGGTCAAATGGCAGCGGACCGCCATAGAGACCTACCTCTTTGCCGTCGGTGCCTAAGAGAGTAGTTTTGGCTTCATCATTCAACTCAAAAGTCTGTTCATCAGTATAACCGCCATTGTATTCCTTAAATACATCCTGATAATTACCAAACTGTTTGCAGTTCGGGTGTTCTATCATACCGCGGAACATATCATAGGCATAGCCTATAGCAACACAGTTGGTAACCTGAGCATCAGCGGGAAGGCAATGCTCTGAATATTTGTCTGGATAGAAAATGCAGTTTGACCAGATAGACTGAGTGAGACTAGATAGAATCGGCTGTCTGTGGATACTATTTTTAGACATGATAGTACCATTTTGATACTTCGAAATATACGACACAAAACTATTGATGAAGAATACAGAATTGTCTCCTCCTACATTAATACCACCTGTAATCTTGCAATTGGTAAACAATATGTTCTTAACAGCATCCGACTCAGTTGCGTTTCCGACGACGTTAAATTGACATTTTACAAAAGAAGGATTATCAAAAGATCCTTTCGTCCTCACCCAGTTTTGGCATCTAATGCCCTCCATGATGAATCGGTTGGTATCTTCAGCAGGTATTTCAATGACAAAGTCATTGACAATATAGGTTGGTTCATCTATGTCTATACCTGTTCCACGAAGGGTAATACCCTTAGAGATGTCCGAAGCATAAAATGTACCAGCGGAGAGGTTTATGACATCACCGCTCTCAGCCGCAGCAACGGCATCCTTCAGAGCATTTGAACCATAGAAAATGGTGGTTTCTGTACCGTGGCTCAGTGAAGCCACAACTGTATTCTGTGCAAAACTCGTGGTTGCAACCATCATGACAACCAAAGATAATAATACTTTTTTCATAATCCTGTCTTTTTTAGTTATTACTTATTGTTACTTGCTTACTTCGATTGTCACCCCCAGTTTGCCTTCAGGAGTTGTCTCCTTATCGACGTTCATCGTGGTAATGAGAGGATAAGACGGTGTGGAGTTATATGGCTGCAGACCGCCATAGAGGCCAATCTCTAATCCGTCAGTACCCAAATATGTTGTCTTGGCGGTTTCGGTCAGTTCGAAGGTCTCTTCGTCAGTATAAGTGCCTGTGAATGTCTTGAATACTGCTCCAAATTCTAAAGATGTTGTCGGGCAGCCTGTTCTGACGGATAATTCGCTGAAGAAATCATGGTCACCGAAGTTAACTGAAATGCAGTCTGTGGCCTGAGAGCTGCTTGGTATCTTTGCGTAGGCCCTTCCATTAGAAGATATAAAAATGCAATTGAAGAACTGACATTGCCTTAGATAATTGTTGTTATAATAATTATCTCTAATAATACAATTCGTGACCGCGAGAGTTGCATTGTCACGTTGGTTTAAACCGCCTATGTAGCAATTAACTAAATTAAATGTGTTGTTAGCTCCTGCACTAAAGCCACTGGGAATTTTACAGTTAACAAACATAATGTTTTTTATATCATCAATCGTACTATTATAGGTAACTTGTTTAAAATAACATTTCAGGAAGAAGGGATTTGTATATGAACCCGAAAGGATCATTGCGTTAGCACATTTTATGCCCTCCATCATAAAGCGATTTGTGTCGTCGGTTATGTTGATTGAGAAGTCGCCGTTAATGTAAGTTGGTTCTTGGCTATCGATGCCTGCACCACGAATGGTGATACCTTTGGTAATGTTTGTGGCGGTAAATGATCCACCAGAGAGGTTGATGATGTCGCCACTGGCTGCTGCCTCAACGGCCTGTGTTAAGGCTGTGACACCATAGTAATACGTAACGTTTCCTTCGTGGCTTAGCGAAGCAACCAGACCGTTCTGGGCTAAGCTCATGGTTGCAATCAACGTGGCAACCAAAGATAATAACACTTTTTTCATAATAGTATTGGTTTTAGTTGTCTGCAAAGATAAGGAATAAAATTGGAAACACCAAAAAATTAAAGGAATATTAATAAATTTCACAAATTTATCTGACTTTGCGACAGATTTTACACTTAGGCGCACGAGGCCATCGGTGGGTCATCGTTTCGACGCGATTGGGCGCTGGGAGTGAGAAAAAAACGGACTGATTTTTTGTCAGTCCGATTTTTTTTCGTAATTTTGTCCCCAATAAATAAAATGAAGAGAAAAAATATGGATATTACTGAACGATTTTTGAACTATACGAAGTTCGACACACAGTCGAGCGAAGAAAGCACGACGGTGCCCTCGACCAGCAAGCAACTGGTGTTTGCCGAGTACTTGAAAAAGGAACTGGAACGCGAAGGCCTGGACGACGTGGAGCTGGACGAACAGGGCTACATCTATGCCACGCTGAAGGCTAACATAAAGGACGAGGTGCCCGTGATAGGCTTCATCTCGCACTACGACACGAGCCCCGACTGCTCGGGAGCCGACATCAAGCCCCAGATAGTCCGCAACTATGACGGCTCGGACATTCTGCTGTCGGAGGGTATCGTGTCGAGTCCGAAGAAGTTTCCGGAGCTGTTGCAGCACGTGGGCGAGGACCTGATCGTGACTGACGGCACCACGCTGCTGGGCGCTGACGACAAGGCGGGCATCGCGGAAATCGTGCAGGCCATGGTGTACTTGCAGGAGCACAAGGAAATCAAGCACGGCAAGATTCGCATCGCCTTCAACCCCGACGAGGAAATCGGCATGGGTGCCCACCACTTCGACGTCGAGAAATTCGGTTGTCAGTGGGCCTACACGATGGATGGCGGCGACGTGGGTGAGCTGGAATTCGAGAACTTCAACGCTGCCTCGGCGAAGATCGCCATCAAGGGCGTGAGCGTACACCCGGGCTATGCCAAGGGCAAGATGGTGAATGCCAACGCGCTGGCAGCGGAGTTTGCCAAGATGCTGCCTGAGGACGAGACCCCCGAGACGACGGAGGGCTATCAGGGATTCTACCACCTGCTGGGCATCCAGAGTAACATCGAGCAGGCCACGCTGTCGTACATTATCCGTGACCACGACCGCGAACGTTTCGAGGACCGCAAGCGCTTCGTTGAGACGTGTGTGGCCAAGATGAACGAGAAGTACGGTGAAGGCACGGTGACGGCTGTGGTGAAGGACCAGTATTATAATATGAAGGAGAAGATTGACGACCAGATGCACGTCATCGACCTGGTGCTGCGCGCCATGCAGGAATGCGGTGTGGCTCCGAAGGTGAAGCCCATTCGCGGCGGCACGGACGGTGCCCAGCTGTCGTTCAAGGGTCTGCCCTGCCCCAACATCTTTGCCGGCGGCATCAATTTCCACGGACCTTATGAGTTTGTGCCCATCCAGTCGATGGAGAAGGCCATGCAGGTCATTGTCAAGATCTGTGAGATTACGGCTAATTATAATAGTTGAGAGTTCTTTGACCAAGGTCAAAGCGTTTCAAGAAACGATTAGAGAGTTGAGAGTTGAGAGTTAAGATGGCGTTTCGTACTACGACTTTCATGTTGAAGAACAAGGTTGTATTGAACATTATCCTTGCAGCCCTTGTGCTGGAGTTGATTTCCGGCGCGCAATTCTACTATTTCCAGCAGATACTGTCTGACGAGCTGGAAAAGCGCGCGGAGACCGAGCTCACCATGAAAGCCATGGTGGTGAAGAACGCGCTGAACCTGTCGGAGAACTCGCTGATGGGCCACCTGTGGGAGATGGAACGGAACATAGCCCTGCCGGATTCCATGTTTGGCATCATGGAGGGAGTGCTCAGGTCGCATCCCAACCTCGTGGGCTGCTGGATAGCCTTCATGCCCGACTATTATCCTGACAAGGGACACCTGTTTGAGCCTTATGCCTATTGGGACCATGGGACCATCCGAAGACAGATTATCGGTCCGGAACACGACTACTCACAGAACGCCGCCTTCAAAGAGGTGGTTTCGAAGGATGTCTCATTATGGGTAGACCCGTACTACGACCGCTATTCCGACCTGAACATGGTTAGCTACGCCGTTCCCATCCATGACAAGACGAAAAACGTGGTGGCAGTGTTCGGACTCGACGTCTCGACAAGAATGCTGGGCGACACGCTGAATCGCAGACACATCTACGAGTCGTCGTTCGATTTGATGCTGACCAAGGAGGGCCAGCTGATTGCCAGCCCAAATCCCGATATTGTAGATGCAGGAGACGTGAGCCATATTGTCAATGTCATTAACGACAGTAGCGTCACCAAGACGACGAGCAGGAACGGGCGATGCAAGATAGCCACTTTCCGCGATCAGGAAGACCACGAGAAGGGGTATATCTATTATGCCTCCATCAAGGAAAAGCCCGAATGGCAGGTTGCCGTAGTATGCTACGACGACGAGGTCTTCGGCCCGCTGCGCCGCATGCATCTCACCATTCTGCTGACCTCGCTGGCGGCATTTGTCGTGCTGGGATTCATCATCAGCTACTTCATCAAGAACAACCGTAAACTGGCTGACACGAAGAAGGCGAAAGAGCGCATCGACGGCGAACTGCGTGTGGCCAGCAACATCCAAACGCAGATGCTGCCCAGACAGGATGCCATCCAACGCGACGATATTGACGTCTATGGCTCACTGTTGCCAGCACGAGAAGTGGGTGGCGACCTGTTCGACTATTTCATTCGCGACGAGAAGCTGTTCTTCTGTATCGGCGATGTCAGCGGCAAGGGTGTTCCGTCGGCCATGCTCATGTCAGGCACACACGGATGTTTCCATGCCGTCTCTACCCATCAGCACAATCCCGCCCGCATCATGCAGGCCATCAACGAGACCATGTGCGAACGCAATGAAAACAACATGTTCGTCACCCTGTTCATCGGAGTCCTTGACCTGCCCACGGGCCGTCTCTGCTATTGCAATGCAGGGCACGATGCACCCGTCATATTAAGTGAAAAGGGAATAGTGAAAAGTGAAAAATTCGCTACCGCCCTTGAAGTGAAGGCCAATCTGCCTATCGGCATCTTTGACAACTTCAACTACGAGATGCAGGAGACCATGCTTGAAAGCGGTTCAACACTGTTCCTCTATACCGACGGACTCACGGAGGCAATGAACAAGTCGCACAAGCTGTTCGGCGCAGAGCGAATGATGAACCTGCTGAACACAGCTGAAGACCTGCCCCCGAGACAGCTGTTGGGAAAGATGAACATGGAAGTGTACTCGTTTATGGACGGTATGGAACAGAGCGACGACCTGACCATGATGGCCATACGCTATATGCCCAAGCAGTTTGAGAGCAACTTCTCGGAGACACTGATGCTGAAGAACGATGTCCATGAGGTGACACGATTCAGCAGTTTCATGAAATCGGTGATTGAGAAACTGGACATTGAGAAATCGCTGGGGCGCCAGTTGCGACTGGCCGTGGAAGAAGCTGTCGTCAACGTGATAAACTATGCCTATCCGGACGACACCGATGGCGATATCACCGTCAAGATGGCTTCTGACGGTAAGACCCTGCACTGTCAGATCATTGACGCGGGCATCCCCTTCGACCCCACCACGCAGGAGAAAGCCGACATCACGCTATCGGCCCAAGACCGTCAGGTTGGCGGACTGGGCATCCTGCTGGTACGCGAACTGATGGACAGCATCAATTACGAACGCATAGACGGGCAAAACGTACTGACACTGATAAAAAAGGTAAAATAATATAAAGGTAAAAAGGTAAAAAAGTAAAAAGGTAAAAAATAAAAGATTAATGTTATGACTACAAGTATTCAAGAAATCGACGACAAGTATGTCGTCACGTTAGCAGGAGAAATGGACACCGCAGCAGCCAATGAGGCCGAGGAGGTATTGAAACAGCTCTACCAGAACGAAGGCAAGGAGGTTGTTTTCGAATGCGAGAACCTGGAGTATATTGCTTCCAGCGGTTTGCGCATCCTTATCAACATTCTGAAATCCACGATGTCCAAGGGGAACCGCGTGGTGTTGCGCAACGTTAACGACGACATCAAGAATGTCTTTAAACTGACAGGATTCCTCAATATCTTCGAGTTCGAATAAAAGATGGGCGGCAATCACCTGAGGAAAGGCCTTGCGATGGTTGTCCTGATGGCGACATCGCAATGCGTGTTTGCACAAGCCGACTCGCTGGACAAGGTCAACAAACTGAGCATCGGCATGAACTTCCTGACGCATGGTGAGATGTGCGCAGGAGGACTGCCGAGGACTGGTCTCAAAGACAAGGAGCCGGAAGACCGTTCTAACTTCCTTCTGGGGCGTTTCCGATTGAATGTGGACTACGAGCGTCCTGGCATACAGGCTCATGCCGTGCTGCAGAACAAAGCGGTATGGGGCACCAGCGGGAACACAGCATTGAAACTGTATGAGGGCTGGGTGAAACTGACTGCCCGGAATGGACTGTTCGCACAGTTGGGACGCATCGCCCTGTCCTACGACGACGAGCGCATCATCGGACCCAACGACTTTGCCACGATGGCTCTCTCGCACGACGTGCTCCGTGTGGGTTACGAAGGTCACGGCCATCAGCTGCATGCCATATTGGGTTACAACCAGAATGCAGAGAACGTATACACAACGACCTATTACTCCGACGGTGCCCAGCCCTATAAGAACATGCAGACCGTGTGGTATCACTACGATGTGCCCAAATTCCCGCTGGGTGCCTCGCTGCTCTTCATGAATATAGGTCAGCAGGCTGGCAAACAAGACGACAGGGACAATCCCGTCAGGACTGAATACCAGCAGATGTGGGGTGGTTACGTGAACTTCCATCCTAAGTACCTGACACTCGAAGGTTCATACTACCGCCAAACGGGCCAAGATGTAAATGACAACATGTATAGTAAGAAGATTAATGCCTGGATGGCCAGTGTGCAAGCTACCGTCAACCCCACCGAGCACTATGGCTTTAAGCTGGGTTACGACTATTTGAGCGGTGACGACTATGTCCCCGTCATCTATGGCGGTATAGGAATGGTATATCATGCTGAGGAAAATGGATTCAACCCGCTGTTCGGTTCGAAAAACAAATTCTACGGCATCATGGACTACTTCTACGAGAGTGCTTACACCAACGGCTTTACACCTGGTTTGCAGAACGCCTCTATCGGTGTCTTCGGCAATCCCACAGACAAGCTGAAATGCAGCGTCGACTATCACTATCTGGCAGTAGCCACCGACCTGCATGACCTCAACCGCACGCTGGGCCATAGCTTCGATGTGCAAGCCAGCTACCAGTTCACCAAAGACATCTCGCTCATGGCAGGATATACCTTCATGGTGGGCACGGAAACGATGGAGCGTCTGAAAGAAGGCAACAGCAGCAAGTATGCCCGCTGGGGCTGGTTCTCGCTAGTAATCTCGCCTAGCATCTTTACAACCAAATGGTAAGACGGGGAAGCAGATAAAAGAATAAAGTATAAAAATCATTATGTCAGAGATTCCTGAACTTATTAATGACTTGGCGTATATACTGATGTCGGCAGGCATCGTGACGCTGATTTTCAAGAAGTTGAAACAGCCCTTGGTGCTGGGATACATCGTGGCAGGCTTCCTCGTGAGCCCGCACATGCCGTACACCGCATCGGTGGTAGACACGGAGAATGTTCACCTGTGGGCCGACATCGGTGTGATGTTCCTGTTGTTCTCATTAGGTCTCGACTTTTCGTTTAAGAAGATTCTGAAGATGGGGGCATCACCCATCATCTCGACCATCACCATTATTTTCTGCATGTCGATGCTGGGAGTCATGGTGGGCCAGTTGTTCCATTGGTCGAGGATGGACTGCATCTTCCTCGGAGGTATGCTGGCCATGAGTTCAACAACGATTATCTATAAGGCTTTCGACGACTTGGGACTGCGCCAGCAACAGTTTGCCGGACTGGTGATGTCGGTGCTGATTCTGGAGGACATCCTGGCCATTGTGATGATGGTGATGCTGAGTGCCATAGCCAGTGGCAACAGCCCCGACGGAGGCCAGATGCTGGGCTCGGTGGTGAAGATAGGATTCTTCCTGGTGCTGTGGCTCGTGGTGGGCATCTTTGCCATACCGGAATTTCTGCGCCGCATTCGACGATTGGTCAACAACGAGGTGTTGCTCATCGTGTCGCTGGGACTATGCTGTGCGATGGCGGTATTCTCGACGAAGGTCGGTTTCTCATCGGCTTTCGGAGCATTCATCATGGGTAGCATCCTGGCAGAGACCATCGAGGCGGAACACATCGAAAAGCTGGTGGAGCCCGTGAAGAACCTCTTCGGAGCCATCTTCTTCGTATCAGTAGGTATGCTCGTCGACCCACAGATCCTGATCGACTATGCCCTGCCCATCCTGATACTGGTACTGACCATTCTGGTGGGACAGGCCATTTTCGGTTCCATTGCATTCATGCTGGCTGGCGAGAGCCTGAAGTCGGCCATGCGTTGCGGATTCTCGATGGCGCAGATCGGTGAATTCTCGTTCATCATCGCCTCGCTGGGTCTGTCGTTAAGCGTTATCAGCGATTTCCTATATCCGGTCGTGGTGGCCGTATCCGTTATTACCACATTCCTCACACCTTACATGATACGGTTTGCCACACCGGCTTATAATGCTATCGAACACCGGTTGCCCTCGCGATTCATCAAACTGCTGAACCATCTGAGCATGAGCCGTCCTGAAACAACGGAGAAGAGCATGTGGAAACAGCTGTTGACCCAGATGGCCGTCAACACACTCATCTACTCCATTCTGACAGCGGCCACCATTGCCGTGATGTTCACCTTCGGACTGCCGTTTATGCACAATTTGTTGCCTGGCGAGACCCTGGATGTTTGGGGAAATCTCATTACGGGACTATTGACAGTACTGCTCATTTCGCCATTCCTGCGTGCCATGATTATGAAGAAAAACCGCTCGGAAGAATGGAAAGCGCTATGGGCCGAGAGCAACCGCAACCGCCTGCCCCTGCTGTTTACCATTCTGGTGCGCGTCATGATTGCCGTGGCCTTCATCTTCTTCATCTGCCACCGCCTGAGTCATCTGACCAATGCCATCATCATTACCATCGGTCTGATGGTGGTGGGCCTGATCGTGGTGTCGCGCAGTGTGAAACAGCACAGCATCAAACTGGAACGACTGTTCATGCTGAACCTGCGTTCACGCGACATCGAGGCACAGGTGCATGGCAAAAAACGTCCGCTGTATGAAGGACGCCTGCTGGATCGCGATATCCATATTGCCGACTTCGACGTACCCATGAACTCGCAATGGATGGGCAGTACGCTGAAACAGCTGAACCTGGGGCGTAAGTATGGTATCCATGTGAGCAGCATTCTGCGTGCCAACTTCCGTCTGAACATTCCAGACGGTGACTACGTCATCTTCCCTGGCGACAAGTTGCAGGTCATCGGCAGTGACGAACAGGTGGCAAAATTTGCCAATGCCATCACAACAGAGGTGATTGGCGAAGACTTCGACCTGGAGAATCGTGAAATGAAACTGCGCCAGCTCATTATCGGCGAAGGCAGTCCGTTCATTGGCAAGAATCTGAAGGACAGCGGTATCCGCAACCTCTACAGCTGCATGGTTATCGGAATGGAAGAAGGTAAGGAGAATCTGACCCCCGTCAGTCCGAACCGTTTGTTCGAAGAGGGTGACATCATCTGGATTGTGGGTGAACAGGAATCGCTCGACGCACTGTTTAGCAGTTAATACCACTGTACTGCATTTGAATAGCTGCTGCGCTTATCGTATTTCAAAGCATCGGTAAGCGTGGCAGCATTGCATCGGAACGAGAAGTTATAACTGGTGTAAGGCGCCAGCACCACCTGACACGACATGTTGAAGCAATGCAGGTCGCGCGACAGGGAAGCCGTCGTCATCGAGATCTTCTTGTTGTCGAAGTCATAGCCCGACGAGAACGAGATGTTCCAGCCTTCGGACAGGCGGAGATTACCTGATATATTCAGGTTCTGCGTAAAGCTATAGGGATAGCGCATCGTGTCGTAATTGAACTTGCCACTGGTGTTTTCGCGCATCGTGATACCATAGCCGATACTGAGCGACCAAGGCATCGAGAACTGCATGTATCCGTCGGCGTCCGTCTCGGCCATATCGTTTTGCCCTCTCTCAGCACCATGCTTACCAGCCTCCATCTGGTTGTCAATATTCGTCTCGACACCCGTATCGTACTCGTCACCTTTACCCTTGTTCTTGTCTTTCTTCTTGTCGACTCTCTCGCCACGCAACCATTTGAAGAAGTTGGCGACCTTCGTATTGTCGAGCGTGTAGTTCAGGTTCTGAGACATGCCCTGGAAACGGCCGAAACGACCCTTGCTATACTCCGTACGATTGCCTATATAGGGTGTAGCTCCCACGGAGTCGGCTTCGTAGGCATAGGTGGCGAAGACAGCACTCAGGTTGAAGGTATAACTCTTTGTCAGCTTCAGGCGCAGCGTCGTGCTCAGGTCGCTCCAGGGCTTCTCCTTGGCAGCGAAGTTGTATGACATAGAAGCGCCCAACTCGTCAATCAGACTTACCTTCACCAGCGAGTCATCCCTGTTACGGTACTTCATCTCAACGTTATTCGATATCGATACCGACATCGAGCCTCTCATGTCCTTGCTTGGCGGTGAATAGAGCGTGCCGGTATAAGGTGAGTACTCCACCAGCGATGTGTTACCCTCAGCATCAGTCTTCAGATACGTGTCGTAGTAACCGTAACGGGCAGAACCGAAGCTGGGTGCATAGCTGAAACTGACTGTCGGCGTCAACACGTGGCGAATGCGGTCAATCTTGTTGCCGAAAAGTTTGCGATTGGGGATATAGAAACCATAGAGCTTGGTCGATGCAGACAGGCTCAAGTCCCAGTCGTACATGTTATAGAATCCCTGTACCGTGTCAACCTTCTCCTTCTGTTGGTCCACATCCCACGAGCGGACATGCTTTCGTGTCAACATCTTGTCGTTGAAGTTGAAACTGGGATTCAGGTTCAGATAACCGAACAGTGTAAAACTACCTGAGGTCTGAATACGATGATCCATACCGTTGCGCCAGTCCTTGGCCAGACTCGACTTCAACAGCTTATCCTCTTTCGTATCAATGCTGTTGGTCAGATGACCCGTGTACTGCATCGCAATCTTTTCATACCAGCGTTCCTCGCCCACCCCGTTCTTACGTTTAAAGGGATAGAAACGCGAGATGCTGATGTTCAGGTCGGGCAGCGTCAGCGCAATGGTGGAGTCACGCATATTCTGGTTCAGGTTCACTGTCGAACTCAGACTCATGCCTATGCTCGAGAAATTGGTGCTCCAGCTGACTGACGAAGTACGCGTCGACTGCGTCATCGACTGGGGATTATACATCGAGGTCAGGTTGTTCGGCTCGTAGTTCGACGTGGCGAAGTTCACACTGGCCGACAGCGTACTGTACGGGTTTGCCTTGGCATCTTGACGATGCGACCACTGAACCTTGAAACTCGTCTGTTTCACATAGTCGGGCATATTCTTGTCGCCCGTCACCGAACTCTGGTAACTGGCAAAAAACGAACCACTGTAACGATAGCGTTTGCGATAGTTTGAGGCTCCAGAGACGCCCCACGACCCCTTGGTATAAATCTCACCAATCAGCTTCAGGTCCATCTTGTCGTTGATGGCAAAATAGTAACCACCATCACGCAGATAGAAGCCTCGTGACGTCTCGTCACCATAGGTTGGCATGATGAAACCGCTGGAGTAGCTCTTCGTAAACGGGAAGAAGCCGTAAGGTATGGCAAATGGCAGCGGCACGTCGGCCACCACCAGATAAGCCGGACCGAATACTACATCCTTGCCCGGGCGAACCTTGGCACGCGACATGGCGAAATAGAAGTCGGGATGTGGCTGGTCGCAGGTCGTATAGCGTCCGTGATACAGATACATGTTACCGTCTGCATCGCGCTTCGATATCTCCGACGTCATGTAGCCCTCG
Organism: Prevotella sp.; assembly: GCA_016291085.1. GTDB lineage: Bacteria > Bacteroidota > Bacteroidia > Bacteroidales > Bacteroidaceae > Prevotella. The sequence goes on along the minus strand of JAEEVW010000013.1, from coordinate 37,057 downwards.
TCCTGTTGCGTATAGACATTGGTGATAAGACCCTTCTTCGTCTTGAAGTTGAAAGCCATCGTATCGTTCTCATAGGTGTCGCTACCCATTTTGAATACGGGGGTTCCGAACTTCTTTCCCGTCGTGTCGCGCGAACCAGTGGCATGGACCAGACTGGAGTCCATCGACATGTAGATCTGGTCGCTCGACAAATCCATGTTTTCGTATTTCACGTGCGACTTACCATAGAGATAGGCCAGTTTCGTGTCACCCACATACACCATGGAGTCCTCTGCAGAATACTCTACAGGAGCATCAATACCATTCTTGCGCTGGCGATTCAGCGAGTCTGCACGCAACGAGTCGTCAATCAGCTTGTTGTGCAACCAGATGGCCTTCTGTAGCGAGTCCATGCCGGCAGTGTCCAATGTCTGCGAGATGTTCTTGGACGTATCATTCTGTAAAGCAGGAATAGGACCTTTTCTGACGGGCAGCGTGTCCTGGGGAACGGAATCTTCAGGAATAGAATCATTGCCCGCTCCCCCATTGGGAAAGCGCAACCGAGGTACTTCTGCCACCATAAAAACGATGACAAAAAGGGATAGAAATATGAGCGTTTTTCTTCTCACGGCTGCAAAGGTAGTAAAAAAAGTGAAGAGTGAAGAGTGAAGAGTGAAGAATTTGCTGCCGCCTTATATTTTTTTAACCCCCCTCCGCCTCCCCTGAGGGGAAAAAGCCTCCCCTCGGGGAGGTTTGGTAGGGGTCTTTTACCTTTTTATTCGAATCTTTCTGCCCAGGAAAGGAATTTCAGCACCCCTTCGTGTCCGAATTTCTCGAGCGACTGTGCGGTTTCAGCCACTGTGCGCACATGGTTGGGACTAGACTTGGAATAGAACTTGTCAGCATAGCACACAATCTGTTCCTCCAGCGTCTCGGGCTCATAACCCGGCAGTCCTGTTCCCGTATGACGTTCTGCCACGCGGGCGTGACGAGGCAAACCCTCCTGGCGCAGCAAGTCACCGCCTATGGGACCATGTTTGATGTAGGGTTCCGTCCCTTGACAGTGAATGCTGGGTGCATCGCATTGGTAGATGCCAATGTCGTGTAGCATGGCAGCCTCCTCCAAGAATTGCACGTCGACGGGCAGTTCCTTGTGCTTCCTGACGATTTGCAAACAACGGTCTGCCACCTGCCGGCTATGTTGCAATAAAACCCTGCGGAGCGCATCGTCCGCAGGGTAATATTTGTCAATAATTGCTTGATAGTCCATGATAGTCTTTGCGATAGAATTTATCGCTTCTCACTTATCACTTATCGTTTATCACTTATCACTTATCACTTATCACTTATCGCTTCCCTCGCGCTCAATCCATCCCAGATTGTCGCCACGACGCACCTTCGCGCCCTGCTTGGCAGCTACCTCGACGAGCTTACCACCCAGCGCAGCGGGGATGGGAACGATTTCGCCCCAAGGAGCCTGGATATAGCAGTAGGTGTCGCCTTCCTTGTACTTCTGGCCAATGAACGGTTCCAGACAAGGCTCGCAGGCTCCTTCGCCAGAGAACTCGTAGTACACCTGTCCGGCAACAGGTGCTGTCAACGGGTCGGCCTTGGCATGCTTGAAGGCAGCCAACTCCTCGGGCTTCATCTTCGAACCACCCAGCTTGGCGTCCTTGGCCTTCTGAATATCGGCCAGCAACTGCTTCTTGGCCTGACCGCTCTTAAACGGGCGATACTGCTCGGGGTGCATAGCCAACTCGAACAGTTCTTCGTTGTCCTGTCCGTAGTCCCAGCCGTTCTCGTCCATCTCCTTCTTAAAGCCTTCGAGGGCATTGGGAATCAGCGTATGAGGATCGGCATCGGTGAACTCGCGGTTCTGCTTCTTGGCCAGCTCAACGAATTCGGGATCGATGGTGCCAGGCACCTTGCCGCTCTTGCCGAGGATCATGCCCCAGATGGCGTCGTCCATCATCACGTAGCGGCCTTTGCCCTGCTCCATCGTCAGCAGATTCATCAGCGCGATGTTCTTCGTATACTGCGAGAACGGCGTAACCAGTGGGGGGTAACCCACCTTTGGCCATACGTACTCTACCTCGTTGAACAGCTTCACCAGCATGTCATCCATCGACAGTGTGGCCTCGCCCTTCTTCTCGCGCAGCTTGTTGATCATGGTCTGGATGGGACCCAGGTCGGCCATCATCGAACCCATCATGCCACCAGGCAGACCACTGCCCAGCAACAGGCTCGACATGTGCTTGTTGGCAGGATTGATGAAGCAGCCCAGCCAGTCGTCAATGAACTCCTGCGTCAACGAACGCGCCTGCATATACGCGTTCATATTAATATCAGCCACCTCGAAGCCCTCGTTCTTCAGCATCGACTGCACGGAGATGATATCCGGATGCACCTTACCCCACGACAGCGGTTCGATGGCGGTATCGATGATGTCGGCACCATTGTTACAAACCTCCAGAATCGAAGCCATCGACAGGCCGGGACCACTATGTCCATGATACTGAATGATGATGTCGGGGTGCTTCGTCTTGATGGCCTTCGTCAGCGCACCCAGCAGCGCAGGCTGTCCGATGCCTGCCATATCCTTCAAACAAATTTCCTCGGCTCCGGCAGCAATCACCTCGTCGGCAATGGCGCTGTAGTACTCAACAGTGTGCACGGGGCTGGTAGTGATACACAGCGTGGCCTGCGGAATCATACCTGCGGCCTTGGCCCACTTGATGCTGGGAATGATATTACGCGTGTCGTTCAGACCACAGAAGATACGGGGAATGTCCACACCCTGAGCCTTCTTCACCTTATACATCAACTCGCGCACATCGTCGGGCACGGGATACATGCGCAGCGCGTTCAGACCGCGGTCCAACATGTGGGTCTGGATACCCACCTCGTTGAAAGGCTTGCAGAACGCGCGGACGGCCAGGTTAGGATTCTCACCAGCCATGAGGTTCACCTGTTCGAAGGCACCACCATTCGTTTCCACACGGGCAAAGCAACCCATGTCGATGATGGCTGGTGCTATACGCTCTAACTGATCCTTACGAGGCTGAAACTTTCCTGACGACTGCCACATATCGCGGTAGACGAGACTAAACTTGATTTTCTTCTTCATATTCTGTAATATTAGATTTGTTCAATTCGTTACATTCGGAAATGAGTAATATCGCTGCAAAGATAGTGAAAATAGTTCGTTTTTCACGCTTTTAATTGTTAATCTAATTAAAAACCCGAAAAATCCAAGCCAATTACCCCACTTTTAGTGTCAACTCAAATTCCAAACCACCTTTTTCTGACAGACGGGCGGTGATGGTATATGTTGTTGATATCATCTCTCTAAATGTCTTGTTTTATCTAAAAAAGAAGTAAAGAATGTTATTAGAGAAGAAATGAACATCGAAAATTGATAGAAAATGTTTACTTTTGCAAACAAAAAAAAATGAAACAAACCCAATTTTGCATCGCAATGGGTTTATAACAATGGTGTAATGGAATCATTGAAAAACATCTTGGAACCACTCCAGGTGATAGGCGAAAATGTGCTGTTCATCAGCAACCTGCGCAAGAACAAAAACAAGGCTGGCCGATGAAAGTGGAAGTTCGCAAGGTAACGTGCCAACAGGATAGAGATGACTTTGTGCGTCTGCCACGCATGATGTACCATGGTGTGACACAATATGTGCCAGACCTGGAGCGAGATATCGCCGGCATCATTTGTCGGAAGGACAACCCTGGATTGGAATTTTCCAACGTTCAGTTTTTCGTGGCTTATCGTGACGACGTTCCCGTCGGTCGCATTGCAGGCATCGTGAACCGCAAAGCCAATGAACACTGGAAGCAGCGTGTGGTGCGGTTCGGTCTAATTGAGTTTATCGATGACTTGGGCGTAAGCCGTGCGCTGCTCGAAGCTGTAGGACAATGGGGACGTGAGTTGGGTATGAACACCCTGCAAGGTCCAATGGGCATTACCGATTTTGACAAAGAGGGCATGCTCATAGAGGACTTCCATCTGACAGGTACCATGAATACCATTTGGAACCCCGACTATTATCCACGCCATATGGAGGCTCTGGGCTTTCAGAAAGCTGTAGACTGGGTGCAAATACGCATTCAGATTCCTCAGGAGACGCCCCTTCGCTACAGTCGTACGGCGCAGTATGTCCGCGAGCAGATAGGCCTGCGAGTGGTAAAACTGAGCTCTTCGGATGTTGACAAGGGAAACTATGGTCAACGCGTCTTCCAACTGCTGAACCAGGCATACGAACCCATTTTCGGTTTCTCATCGCTGACAGCGCAACAGATAGACTACTTCTTAGACAAATATCTGAAGCTGATAGACCTCAAATTGATTCCCGTGGTGCTGAACGAGAAAGACGAACTGGTGGGCGTTGCCATTACGATGGGCAGTATGACAAAGGCTATGCAGAAAGCGAATGGCCGACTATGGCCCATGGGATGGTATCATTTGATCAAGGCATTGAAATGGAAACATGCCGACAGTGCTGAGATGCTGCTTATCGGTGTGCGCCCCGACTATCAGGGAATGGGTGTGAATGCCTTGTTCTTCGACGACCTGATACCTATTTATAATCAGTATGGCTTCAAGTGGGCTGAGACAGGGCCACAACTGGAAGACAATGTTCGCGAGCTGTCGCAGTGGAAACCGCTGAAGCCCGAGTACGTCAAGCGCCGTCGGTGCTATAAGAAACTGATAAACGAGAAGTGATAAGTGATAAATATAATGAAAACATGGAAAGAAGAGTAGTTATTACGGGTATGGGCATTTGGTCGTGCATCGGTACGACGCTCGACGAGGTGCGCCAGTCCTTGTTCGAAGGGCGCAGCGGCATTGTGTTCAGTCAGGAGCGCAAGGATGCGGGATTCCGTTCGCCCATTTGTGCCAACGTGCCGCATCCTGATTTGAAGAAAGTATTAAGCCGCAACGTGCGTCAGATGATGCCCGAGGAGGCACAGTATGCCTATATGGCCACTGTACAGGCCCTGGAGCAGGCACGCCTGACACAAGACTATATCGACAGCCACGAGGTGGGAGTCATCTATGGCAACGACTCCGTAGCCGAGTCGACGATGGTGGCTATGGACAAGTTCCGCCAGGTTGGTTCTACCGCTGCCTGTGGCTCTGGAGCCATCTTCCAGTCTATGAATTCGACGGTGACGATGAATCTGGCCACGCTGTTCCACCTGAAGGGTATCAACCTGACGGCATCGGCAGCCTGCGCCAGCGGTTCACAGTCGTTGGGACTGGGTTTCCTGCTCATCAGAAATGGTTTGCAGGACTGCATCGTCTGTGGCGGTGCAGAAGAAAACAACATGTATGGCATCGCTTCTTTTGACGCCCTGCAGACGTTCTCCACCCGTATCGACGACCCCACCAAAGCCAGTCGTCCCTTCGACCGCGACCGCGACGGATTGGTACCCAGCGGTGGTGCCGCCACACTCATCATCGAGAGCTACGAGCATGCCGTGAAGCGTGGTGCTCCCATCTTGGCCGAGATTCTTGGCTGGGGATTCTCGGGCAATGGCGACCACATCTCCACGCCTAATGTAGAAGGTCCCTCGCGCTCGCTGCTCCGTTGTCTGGAGAGTGCTGGTGTCAAACCCACTGATATCGGCTACGTCAATGCCCACGCCACCTCTACTCCCATTGGTGACAGTCGTGAGGCAGAAGCCATTGCCCAGGTGTTTGGCGACTACAAGGTGCCTGTCACGTCGACGAAGAGCCAGACGGGTCACGAGATGTGGATGGCAGGAGCTTCAGAGATTGTCTATTCGATGCTGATGATGAAGAACGACTTCATTGGCGGTTCGCTGAATTTCGAGAATCCTGACGAGGTGACACAATGTATCAATGTCATCCCCGAGACCCGCCAGCAGCATTTCGACATATTCCTGAGCAATTCGTTCGGCTTTGGCGGAACAAATTCAACGCTCATCGTCAAAGACCTGAAGGGTTAAGAATTGAAGAATTGAAGTATTAATTATAATCGTTAAATTTTAATCAAAATGACAAGAGAAGAAATCATTGCGCAGGTAAACAACCTGCTGGAAGAAGAGTTTGAAGTAGAACAGAGTGAGTTTGCACCCGATGCAAATCTGAAAGAGACACTCAGTCTGGACAGTATCAATCTGGTAGACCTCATTGCTCTGGTGCAGATGACCTACAAAATCACCATCCCCGTTGAAGACTTGAAGCAGATCCAGACCTTCAACAACCTGTACGATTACATTGAGCAGCACCTTTGATAATTGACAATTGACAATTGATAATTGAAAATTGAAGTACGTTGGTAAGGACATAGAACGGCTGATTCCCCAGCGCAAGCCCTTTGTGATGGTGGATGAATTTGAGGCAGGAGAGGCCCCCGCAACGGCTGACAACCTGACGGGAGCATCCTGCACCACCTCATTGTCTGTGCGCAAGGACAACTATTTCATGTTACCAGATGATGAAATGTCAGCGTCGGGACTGATTGAGCATATTGCTCAGTCAGCCTCGGCACTTGCCGGACATGTGGCAACCCAGCAAGGAGCCGTCAATCCGCCTGTCGGTATGATTGCCGAAGTGAAACATTTCCTGTGTCAGCGTCGTCCACGTCTTAATGAGCAAATCACGACGACTGTGACAATGGGCTTCTCGTTTGGTTCCATGACGCTCTGTCACGGAAAATCCTGCATTGGTGATGACACCATTTGCGAAGTGGACTTGAAAATATTTATTCAATGACAGAACTGTTTGTCCAAATCTACCAGTATTTCCACAGTCATAGGATGATCTGCTGGCTCTCTATGGTGAGCCTTTTTGTGCTGTTTGGCTATTGCTCCTCGCAGATTCATCTGGAGGAAGACATCAACCAGCTGATGCCATCGTCGAAAAATGAGGACGGCACCACAAAACTGGCCTTTGCCGATCTGAAGATCAAGGACAAGGTGTTTGTGCTTTTCGGCACTTCACACTCCGCACTCCACACTCCACCCTCCACACTCACCGCTATCTGCGATGCCTTTGCCGACTCTCTGCAACGCGATACAGCCCTGGTAGAGAACCTGTTTTACAAGCTTGATGAAGAGCTGATACCCGATGGTATCGACTACATGACAGCCCATTTCCCTGCTTATATCGATACGGCAGTGTATGCACGTTTCGATTCCTTACTGACGCGCGAACACTTCGCCGAGCAGATGCAGCAGAACCGTGACGACCTGCAACGCGAGTTCGGCGAGATGTTTCCCGAACTCATCGAGCTCGATCCGATGGGTATGCGCAACGTCCTGGCCGAACAGCTAAAACAGTTGCTGAGCGGTGGCACTTACCAGACGGTGGACAACCATTTCTTCGTGCCCGACACGACAGTGTGTCTGGCATTCCTGACGCCCCACTTCTCGTCGACCAATACCGGTCAGGGCTCCGCTCTCTTCGAACGGCTTAACACCGTGATCAGTCAACTCAAGGAGTCGCATCCCGACATCGACATCAGCTATCACGGAACACCAGCCAGCGGCTACTACAACTCCACACAGATCAAGCACGACCTGACCACCACCATTGCCGGTGCATTGGTCCTGGTACTCATTTTCCTGCTGCTGTGTTTTCGTCGTTGGGACGCCATCCCCCTACTCCTGTTGCCCGTGGCCTTTGGTACGCTGTTCGGACTGACCATGATGTACTGGCTGAAGGGTGAGTTCTCGCTGTTGGCATTAGGCATCGGTGGTGTGGTGCTTGGCGTAGCACTCAGCTATGTGCTCCACGTCATGACGCACCATCAGTATGTCAGCGATCCCGTACAGCTATTGCGCGACCAGGTAAAACCCGTACTTTTGGGCTGTATCACCACTATCGGTTCGTTTTCAGGTCTCCTGTTCATTCAGACCGACCTGTTGCGTGACTTCGGGCTCTTTGCCGCCTTTGCCATCCTCGGGGCCACATTGTTCTCGCTCGTCTGGCTGCCCCATCTGTTAAGGCCCGCCCAACATGCATTTCCTAAATTTATTGAGCGTATCAACGCCTATCCCTTCGACCGAAAGAAGCCGTTGATTGCCGTCATCGCTATACTGACAGTCATTGGCGTCGGTGCATGGTTTGTTGGCGGCACGCATTTTGATGCGGATATGCATAATCTGGGTTACGACAACCCGATGGTGGAGCACTCCGAGAACCTGCTCCGCGAAAAGACCTATACAGGCGACAAAACCAAATATTTTGCCAGCCAGGGCCAGACCATGGAGGAAGCCCTCACGCACTTTGGTGTGCTACGTCATAAGCTCGACTCCCTTCAGCGGCTGGGACTGGTAAAGAGCTATACTCCCACCAACGAGTTGTTGGTGTCACTCGACCGCCAGCAGCAACGCATCGATGCCTGGCACCGCTATTGGAACGAGAGCCGTCTGGCAACTGTCCGCCAGTTGATTGCTGCGACGGCTCCCGCAGCCGACCTGCGTCCTGAAGCCTTCGAGACATTCTTCGAGGCCGCCAAGACCGACTATGAGGCTGATGCGCTCTACGAAGCCAACCTGATTCCGCAGGGCTATCTTTCGACGATGATGGAGCAGTCGTACGACGGCACCTGGCTCTGCTTCACCTCCGTGCGCTGTCAGAACGACTCCGTGCGCAGCAGCGACAGCGACTACATCCGCATCTGCGATGCCATCAGCAGCGATCCACATTTGCTGGTTCTCGACACCTATTATTATACGACGGACACCCTGCTCCAGATGAGCAGCGATTTCGACCGTCTGCAATGGCTGTCGATGGCTTTTGTATTGCTGGTGCTGTGGCTGTCGTTCCGCTTCAATATCAAGCATACCTTGCTGGGCTTTATGCCCATTCTGCTCAGCTGGCTCATCGTTCTGGGAACTATGAACATCTTTGGCCAGCAGTTCAATCTCATCAGTATCATCATCTCCACCTTTATCTTCGGTATTGGAGTCGACTATAGCATCTTCATCATGCACGGCCTGATCAACAACGGCCAGTCTCTCACCTCTCACCTCTCACTTCTCACCTCTCATAAGACCGCCATTTTGCTCTCTGCAGTCACACTTCTTGTTACTGTAGGCAGCATGCTTCTTGCCGTTCATCCCGCTATCCGCAGTGTGGGATTCTCCACATTGGTCGGTTTGCTCTCAGCCATCATCCTTTCCTATGTCGTACAACCCGCCGTCTATCGATGGCTAAATCACATAGGCCAATGAAATACGATGTAATAGTTATAGGCAGTGGACTGGGCGGACTGATTTGTGCCCGACAATTAGCACGGAGCGGACGGAGCGTGCTGGTACTGGAACACCAGCGACAGCCAGGCGGATGTCTGCAGAGTTATCGCCGAGGCAATTGGGAGTTCGACACTGGGTTGCACTATGTAGGTGGCTTAGCTGAAGGGCAACCGCTTCACGATGTTTTTGAGGCGATAGGATTGTTGAAACTGCCTTGGCAACGACTCGACGCCAATGGTTTCGACCAGATAACGATAGGCCGTCAGACCTATCCGTTGGCAGAAGGCTTCGAGAATTTTGCCGATACGTTGGCTTCGTTCTTTCCCCAGCAGCACAATGCGCTGAAGCAGTTCGTCGGACTGTTGCGAAACCTCCCTTCGTTCGAGGAGAGCAGTCATGTGAATGCTTATGACTACCTGACAACACTCTTCCATGACCCACTGCTCGTCAATGTCATATCGGCAGCAGCCATGAAAATGGAACTGAGGCGCGAATCACTGCCGCTGTTTAACTTTGTCCACGGACTAAGCAGTTATGTGCAAAGCAGCTGGCGGCTGAAGGGCAGTGGAAATCTGATTGTGGGTTCACTCATTAACGACATCAAGGCTGCCGGTGGTGAGATCTGCTGTGGCGCAGAGGTCAGGCGTCTGGAGGAGCAAGGTGGCAAAATCGTAGCGGCACGTTGTCCGAATGGCAGAGTGTTTGAAGGGCGTCTCTTTATCAGCGACGTGCATCCGCAGCTGACATTCAGTTGGCTGAAGGATTCCTCCTTGTTGAAAGGCATGTTCCGTCGACGCATCAATGCCTTGGAGAATACCTTTGGAATGTTTACCGTCTCATTGGTACTGAAGCCTGGCGAACTGCCTTATTTCAACCACAACAAGTACGTCTATCGGAAGGCAAATGTATGGACCTTCAGCGAAGATGTAGGTGGCGTTGGTGGCGTGATGGCCAGTGCAAGAGTGCCAGAGGACGGGACGGAGTTCGTGCGCCAGATAGACCTGCTCGCACCCATGTCGTGGGAGATGTGCCGCCACTGGGAGGAAACGACGATAGGACGTCGCGGAGAAATCTACGAACTGCAGAAAGAACGGATAGCCGACGACTGCATCCGATTGGCAGAGCGCGTCATTCATGGTCTGTCAAAGATGGTGGAGAAGCGTTACACCAGTACGCCGCTCACTTGGCGCGACTATACGCTGTCACCGTGCGGCTCTGCCTTCGGTGTTAGGAAAGACTGTCGGGCTCCGTTGCTCACCATGCTGTCGCCCAAGACTCCTATCCCTAACCTTTTCCTGACCGGACAGAGCCTTGTGCTGCACGGACTGGAGGGAGTGACCCGTACGGCATTCAATACATTAACGGCCATTGGCCTAAATGAGGAATGTGGAATGAAGAATGTGGGATTGTCGCCTACGGCGATTGATCAATGAATAATTGAGAATTCTTCATTCGACCATCACAGCGAAGCGAGAATCATTCAACAATCAAAATTCAAAATTCAACATTCAATAATATGAAATACGCATTAGTAACCGGCGGTAGCCGAGGTATAGGACGAGCCGTTTGTGTCCGTTTGGCACAGGAGGGCTATCATGTGATTATCAATTATACCAGTAACGAGACAGAAGCCCAGCGGACACTGGAAATGACTGGGGGTAACGGCGAGCTGCTGCCCTTCGACGTAAGCGACAGCCTGCAGACGCGTCAGGCGTTGGATGAGTGGCAGAAGCGTCACGATGGCGAATACATCGAGGTGGTCGTCAACAATGCCGGCATCCGTCGCGACAACGTGATGGCACTGATGCCCGAAGACGACTGGCACCGCGTGGTGGATATCACGCTGTCTGGTTTCTTCAATGTCACCCAGCCATTGCTCCCTGCCATGCAGCTGCACAAGTTCGGACGCATCGTCTCGATGGCCAGCGTCAGTGGATTGAAGGGATTGCCTGGTCAAACCAACTACTCAGCTGCCAAGGGCGGTATCATCGCTGCAACGAAGGCGCTGGCACAGGAGGTGGCCCGACGTGGTGTTACGGTGAATGCCGTTGCTCCAGGCTTTATCAAAACCGACATGACCGAAGGACTCGACGAGGCTACCCTGAAGAAGACTATCCCTGCCCAACGGTTTGGCACCCCCGAGGAGGTGGCCGACCTGGTGGCCTTCCTTGCGTCGCCCCGTGCCGGCTATATTACAGGCGAAGTCGTTTCCATCAACGGAGGACTGTATACATGAGGAATGAGGAATGAGGAATGTGGAATTAGAAATTAGAAATTAGAAATTATGATTAGACTATTATTATTCCTGTTTTGTATCTTGATGCAGTGCACCAGCGTCAGCGCTCAGACTGTTACCAAGACAACCCATAAAAAGGCCGTCAAGACCGATGTCGTCACAACGGGTACGCTAACGATTCGCAAACCCGAATATATCTGTATATCCACCGATGGCGACAAAGACCAGCTCATCATGGATGGCACCAAGTTTACCATGACAATGGGTGGACGCCAGCACGTCACCGACAGCAAGAAGAATCCCCAGTTTGCCACCTTCCACACAGTGCTGAAGGCGGTGATCAACCAACAGGCCATTCCTCAGAGCGACGACATGACTGTCGTGACAAAAGGAAACACCACCACGGTCACCATCGTTCCGACGGGTAAGAAGCGCCAGCTGTTTACCTCCTTCGTCCTCACCGTTAACGCCAAGACCAAGGCGCTCCGCACACTCCGCATGAATGGACGAGGAGAGGACTATACTGAATATAAAGTAGAATGAAGAGTTAAGAACGGAAACGAGTCACTACGACCGATGCCAGCATCGACAGCGGTAGAAAGCGAAGATGGCGGCAAGGGCAGTCCCATTAAGTCCATCATTATTCGAATGTTATCCTGTTTGCAATCTTATTTTTCTTGACCCACGTCTCGTATCGAGCATACAGATCCTGCGGTTCAGTGTTATACCAACTGTAGCCATTACGGCGCTCATAGCCAATCTCGGCGAGACTGCGCTTGGGCTGTCCGTCGCGGTCGCAGAAGAAAGGCTTGCCTTCCTCCAAGTCATAGTAGCGGGCCCACATCGGGGCGGCAGTACTGTCGGTAATCAAGCGGAGGTCGGACTTGCCACCGGCCTTAAATTTCTCCAGCCGAAAACCTGTAATCTTGTGCGCTTCGAACCACTTCATTGCACCGTTGACAGCACGGATGATGCGCTCGTCTGGCTTCGAGATCTGCATGAGCAGGAACGTGAGTTCCGCACTTTCCTGCGTGCAAAACGACGGCAGCTCATAGGCACGGGCTTTGGCTGGCTTCAGCGTCACGGCATCGTGCTGCTGGCACCATACGGTAGGCTGTCCGTCGACTACAATCTGCGTAGCGAGGATACAGTCAACACCCTTGTCGAATGCTTTGGCCGTCTGTTGGCGCATGTCGTCATCGACCAAATCTCCATCGTAAGGAACACGGCTCTTCATGACATCGCGGAATATCTTGAGCACGTTAACGATGGCATTGTCGTTGTAGGTGATATGCACCTGATACTGCCGGTTCTTGGGCCAGAACTGAGGCCACCCGCCATTCTCATATTGTCCGCTAAACAGGAATGTCATCGCCTTGCGGAAGGCATCGCGATAGCGTATGTCGTGGGTCTGCTGATAGAGGCGCGCCAGAAAGGTCATTTGCATCGAGGTTGCCTTGTTGTCGATGGTAGAATCGTCCTGTCGAGTTTTCTGCTGGACGACGCTGTCCTTCTGTGCAGCTGTCAGGGACACGACCATATTAACATTCTTGGGCCATCCGCCCGTATTACGCTGATAAAGCAACAACTGGTCTCCCACGCGACGGGCTTCTTCTGTCTTGAAGAATGCACTGTCTTTCTGTTGCAACACCTGGTTGTTGGACAACTTTTGTGTCTGACTACTGATGCTGTTTGTCATGAGAGACATGACCATCAGCAGAAACGTAAATCGTATTATTCTCATTTGTTTTCTCTATTGATTTCTTTATGATACATTCTAAAAGTATAGTGGTTGTTTTTGCCTCACCCGGCATCGTATAGTCATCACGATGTGCCTCAAACTGCCGTTATGATGAAGAACGAGAAAGCAGCCAAGTTCAGTTCGAACGAGCATGCCAAACAACATTTTTAGTATATTCTTCATTATTCTATTCCTTTCTTAGTGTAAATTCAAATTCAAGACCACCTTTTTCTGATAGGCGGACGGTAATGGTACCGCCATGCAGGAGGACGGCATTCTTCACGATAGCGAGGCCGAGTCCCGTGCCACCCATCTGGCGGCTGCGGCTCTTGTCGATGCGATAGAAACGCTCGAAGATACGGGGCAGGTGTTTTGGGGCAATGCCCACACCATTGTCGCTAAAAAAAAACACCCAGTTATCATCCGTCTCTTCAGCGCTTATCTCGATAGTTGTTCCCTCGCCAGCATAGCTGATGGCATTGTCGACAAGATTGCGGAAAATGCTATAGATGAGAGATGGGTTACCCTGAATGACAATGTCCTGTGGCAGACAGTTGTTAAGCTTCATGCGCCGCTTCTCGAGTGCGATAGCGGTTTCCTCGGCGATATCACTTACGATAGCCGCGACATCTATGCGCTCCATTGTCAGCTGGTGGGCGGCATAGTCCATACGGTTCAGCGTCGAGATATCCTGTAGCAGGGCAGTCAGACGTTTGGCCTGTGCATTGGTGCGCTCGATGAACTGTCGTTGCGTCTGAGATGGCATCTGCGGGTCGTCGAGGATGGTGTCTGTGTAGCCAAGAATACTGGTCACAGGAGTCTTCAGTTCGTGGGCGATGTTCTGCGTCAGTTCGCGGCGCATCTGGTTCTCCTTGGCGGCCTGCTCGCGGCTGATGCGCTCGTCCATCCGGCGGGCATAGCGGTGGAGCAAGAACGCCAACCCCACCATCACCACGAGCGAGAACAGCAGCAGGTGCCAGTCGCTGACCTCGTCGAAGGGCTGCAGGAACTTGCGGTCGTAGTCCTCGAACAGGATGAATATCAGCGCATAGACGGCGAACACTACCATCACGCTGACGAACATCTTTCGGCCTTCACTCAAACTCTTCATTCTTCACTCTTCACTTTCAAACACATATCCGAATCCTTGCCGGCTGACGATAAGGGATCCATATTTGCCAATCTTCTTTCTCATGCGAGTGATGTTCACGTCCACCGTACGGTCGCTTACCACTACGTCCTCTGGCCATACGGCATCGAAGATTTGTTGGCGGGAAAATACCTGTCCACGATGTCCCAGGAGCAACCCTAACAGTTCGAACTCTGTCCTGGTGAGACCTACGTTTTCGCCGTCAACCATTGTCGTCTTCTTGCCGAGGTCGAGCACGAGGCCCTCGAAAGAGATGACGCTATCCTTGATAGTGTTTGACTGGCTTCTGGCAAGCACTGCTTTCACTCGGGCCACCACTTCGCGTACGGAGAACGGTTTCGTCACGTAGTCGTCGGCTCCAAGTCCGAAGCCCTGTAGCGTATCGTCTTCCGTATCTTTTGCAGTCAGAAATATGATAGGTATTCGCGAGGTCTGTCTATCTGCTTTCAGCTTTTCTGCCAGCTCGAAACCCGACATACCCGGCATCATGACGTCGAGTATCAGCAGATCGTATTGCGATGTGCCTTTATCTAAAGCTATTTCAGCAGAGTTAGCCGCTTCAGCCTCGAAATCCGCAGCCTTCAGGTTGTAAAGCAGAATCTCGCACAAGTCCTGCTCATCGTCCACCACAAGTATCCTCTTCTGTTTCATCGCCTGCAAAGTTAGTATAAAATGATTGAAAAACCAAATTTATTTCCCAAATCTTGCCTGAACGACGTTTTCAACATAGTCACCCAGTTTCTCGCATTCGTTGATGAGATCGGTGAAGATGGCGCCTGTGGCATAGTCATATTCACGGGCATTGATGGCGCGGATGTTTTCGTTTTTCAGCCGCATTCGCATCTGGTTGATATCGTTTTCAATGCGGTAGCTTTCGCGGATGTCGTGTTCGTGACGATGGCCTGACATGGTGATCACCATCTGCGTGAGGGCATCGTCGCACAAAGCCATCAAGGCTATGATTTGCTGATGCTGGCGCGACGTAAACGCCTTGGCCAATTCACGCTGGCGGTTCAGCGTACGAGCCAGGTTGTAGCAGGAATCGCCAACAGACTCGAGTTCACCCACTTCACGCAACATGCGGCGAACCTTTACTTTCGTTTCATTACTCAAGTGGTTTTCGCTGACTTGTTCCAGGAATCGGGCTATCTCCAGTTCCATGCGGTCGGTCAGGTCTTCCTGTTGTTCTATCTGACTATAGAGAAGCCTAAACCCTGAAGCATCCTTTTCGTCCACCAGTTGGCGTACCATGCCGAACATTTGCTGAACGCGCTGGGCGAAGTGGGCCGTCTCCTTCTGTGCCTGTAGGATGGCAATTTCGGGCGTCTGAATCAAGCTGGCCTCAATATATTTAAGGTGTAGCTCTTCCTGGCCTGCTTGTGCTTTCTCAGGCAACAGCCAGCACACCACACGCTCCATCTGTGGGATGAGTCCGATAAGCAGGGCGGTGTTGGTGACGTTAAAACAAGTGTGGAAC
Organism: Prevotella sp.; assembly: GCA_016291085.1. GTDB lineage: Bacteria > Bacteroidota > Bacteroidia > Bacteroidales > Bacteroidaceae > Prevotella. The sequence goes on along the minus strand of JAEEVW010000013.1, from coordinate 21,231 downwards.
ATAGCCAGCACTACTGGCAGCCGCTCGGTCTGACCAGCCATCGAGGGGTCGTAGCCAACAAAACTACACACCATATTGACGAAGGGATAAAACACGCAGAGCACCCAGACGACGCCGAACACGTTGAACAGCAGATGGGCCAATGCAGCCCGTCGTGCCTGGGTGTTAGCGCCCAGTGCAGCAAGGTTAGCCGTTGCCGTAGTACCGATGTTCTCACCCATCACCAAAGCGATACCTAAATATATGGGTAGCACGCCTGTAGAACAGAGCAGGATGGTGATAGCCATCACGGCTGCTGACGACTGCACGATGCAGGTGATGATAGTTCCTATGGCGAGGAAAGCCAGAATGGTGAGGTGGCTACTGGTGTCGAACGAGGCAAAGAAGTTGACCACCGACTCGTTGTGTGCCAAGTCCATTTCCCGTCCTGCCGAACTCAGCATGACCAGCGAAAGAAACATAAAGGCAATGCCAAAGAGGAAATCTCCCAAATAGCGGTGATGCTTCTTATAAATCAATATCATACCTATAAAGAAGGCAGGGAACACCACGCTGGTCAGGTCGACGTTGTAGCCCAGCGACATGATCCATGCCGTCAGCGTCGTGCCGATGTTGGCACCCATGATGACACTGATGGCCTGCGACAGCGTCAACAGTCCTGCCGATACGAACGATACCGTCATCACTGTTGTAGCCGATGATGACTGCACAGCACTGGTTACCAGCGTACCCGTCAGCATACCCGTCAATCGGTTCGTTGTCATCTTTGCCAATATGTGTCTCAGCTGTGGCCCCGCCATTTTCTGCAGCGCATCACTCATCATCTTCATGCCAAAGATAAGCAGTCCCAGTGCACCCAGTAATTTCAGCGACACCATTACATAATCTTGTGTTGTTTCCATATTGTTCTCTCGAATTAATTGGTTTACGAGTGCAAAGGTACAACCGGCTGTCAACAATGCAAAAAAAATCCTGTTACGATATGGTTACGTAACAGGATTGTAACATGCAGCAGTAGAAAGGAAAGCGAGCCTTGCGGCCCGCTTTCTTTTTAGGATTGTTTGATGTGGACGTCCTGCTGAGGGAACGGAATCTCGATGTGGTGCTGGTTCAGCGTGTCGTAGATGCAGTTCAGGACGTCGCTGATGACGTACGACTTCTTGGGAGCGTCGGCCCAGACGAACATCTTCAGGTTGATGCCTGAATCGGCCAGTTCGCCCACGACGGACTTGGCCTTCTTCGAACGGTCCATCCAGCGGTGCTTCATCTGGTTGACAGCATCGTCGGCCAGCCGGACAACCTCCTGGAGATTCGAGCCGTAAGCCACGCTATAGGGCACTACAGCCAGCACATAGCCGTGGTTGCGCGTCAGGTTCTTGTAGTTGTTGGTAAACAGCTGTGAATTCTGGAACGTGATGATTTCGCCGTAGAGCGACTCGACGACGGTAGATGTGTAGCTGATGCTGGTGACGCGGCCCATGGTATTGTTCACTTCAATCCAGTCGCCGACCTTGATGCGTCCCGTCATCAGCGAGGCACCATAGAAGATGTTCTCGATGATGTTCTTCGAGGCAAAACCGATACCTGCCGACAGTCCGCCGGTGATGTAGAGCAGCCAGGAGACGCTGATGTGGAGTACGCTGAGCGACAGGAGCACCCACGTGCCCCAGATGATGATCTGGATGACGTTCTTCGACATCACCGTGCGGCTTTCGGCGGAGTCAGGATCGCGCATCTGGAAGGCCAGACGGAGCAGTCGGAGCAACGTCTTGCTGAGGTATGAGAACAGGAACCACAGACAGATCACCATGGTGAGTTTGATGATGCTGAGTTGGAAGTTGTCCTGGTCTATGAAATGGTATTTGAAGGCTCTCCAGCAGAGGTCGCTGAGGTTGAACACATCGGCAGCCCACCAGATAGAGAGCATGACAGAACCCACGCTGAGCGAGGGCAGAATGACCTGATAGAACAAGTCGTAAGCCCATGTGCGTGTGACGGGGGCTTCGGCAAAATTGCGACGTTCGCCATAGCGTTTGATGTACTGCGACACGCAGGTAATGGTGAGGATGCACGTTAGCTGCATGATCCACCAGATGAGCACCTGCACGGCCAACAGCGTGTAGCCCATCCACGAGCAGACGACAGAGACGATGAACACCAGTAGCGATATGTAGGTGTAGAAGATGTCTGAGCGTGGAATATTGCGGTTGTGGCGACGGATGACGCTCCATTGCCACAGTGCACAAACGAGCAGGATGGGCGGGAAGAGGATGTTTACCAGTTCGTTGGGGATGAGGATGATGCGGAAAGCTATGACGAGAAATCCTACGGCAATGAGTGGCGTATAGATGCGGAAGGCACTCTTGATCTGGTCGCCCTTGACACGCAGCAGCAACGAGAACAGGATGACGCCCAGCAGCCAGGCATAGGTGACCAGCAGGTTAGCGGCCATGATGAAGAAGTTCTGCTGGACGGTAGCCAGCGTGATGCCCAGAATGAGGGCGAACGTCACTGTCGTCGTGGCCAGCGTGATGCAGGTACGTTTCTTCATGAATTCCTCTGTGCGCAGACGCTTGGGCACGACATAGCGGATGAGCAGGAAGTTAATCAGCGAAGCGAAGATGGCATAGAGGATGACGCTGATGAGCACGCCGAAGATGTAGCGCGAATCCCACTGGGAATTGTCGGTGGGCTGGTACTTCTTCTGAACGGTGCGTGTCATGAACTGCCAGTTGCGGCCGAAGTTGCCCAGAATGCTGAAATACGAGTCGCCGCCATTGCGGAAGATGCCCGTCTGGATGTCATTATAGCGGCGCTGGGCATAGTCGTTGAGATTGGAGAGACGCTGCTCCGTCTGGTCATAGATGTCGATGAAGTCGGCGAGCTTGTCGCGGTTCGCATCAAGCGCGCTACGAATCTTGCGGGCCAGGTCGAGACAGGCCACGCGGTCCTTTTGGCTCTGCACGCTGAGCACACCGTGGGGCATCTTCTGCAGACTGATGATCAGCGAGTCGTAACGTGCTATCTCGTGTTCGGTGCGTGTCATGAATGTCTTGAAAGGCACGCGCTGGCGCTGGAACTCCCGATACTGCTCGGTGGCCTCGTGACAGGCGTAGGTCAGGTCGAACACGTAGTCCTGCTTCTGGGAGTAAAGCATGAGCGAGTTCTGGTTCGACCGCCGCATGGTGGTCATCAACTGGTTGCGCAGCTGTTCACCGCGTTTCTGGTCGATGGCACTGCGTTCAGTCATCTCGCGATAATTGTTGTTCAACTCAGCACGCAGAATCTGCAGCGTCTGGGCCAGGTCCTTCTCTTTCAGCACGGCATGGGCATTCAGCACAGCCAGCAGAATGACTATAATAGTAAGAAATCGCTTCATTCTCTATCAAATTTTGCCGCAAAGGTAAGAAAAAAAATGAAAAATGATGATGGCGGCAGCAAATTATTCACTATTCATTATTCACTTTTCACTTTATTTTGTATCTTTGCCAAAAATTTGATGATACTATGATACTGATTGCTGACAGTGGAAGCACCAAGACCGATTGGATGCTCCTACACTCCAAGGGACTTCGTAAGGGCGAAATCATCGCCACGTTTCACACCCAGGGTATTACCCCCATCCACCAGACGCCCGACGTCATCCGTCACATTCTGGGACAGGAACTGATGTCGCAGCTGTCGACATTCCCGCGGGCGCAGCTCATCGATTCCGGCGAACTCGAAGGCTCGCTGCTGTCGAAGGTGAAGGTGTTTTTCTACGGCAGCGGCTGCACGCCAGCCCACGTGCCGATGATGACGCAGATGCTGGGTGAGGTGTTCTCGCCCCAACAGGTCGAGGTGCACAGCGACCTGATGGCGGCAGCGCGCGCCCTGTGTCAGCGCGAGGCAGGCATTGCATGCATTCTGGGAACGGGTGCGAACAGTTGTCTGTACGACGGAGAGAACATCGTTCAGAACACGCCTGCGCTGGGCTATATCCTGGGCGACGAGGGTGGTGGTGCCGTGCTGGGACGCATGTTTATGAATGCCATCTTCAAGAATCCGCAATTTGCCGACATCCGCGACGAATACCTGAAGAAAGAAAAGCTGACGCAGGCCGATATTATTAATAAGGTGTATCGCGAACCACTGGCCAACCGTTTCCTGGCCACCACGTCGCTATTCATTGCCGAGCGCATGGACAACCCGCTGCTGAAGCAGTTGGTGGTCGATAATTTCCGTCAGTTCTTCCGTTGCAACATCGTGCCCTACCAGCATCCCGAACTGCCCGTCCACTTCGTGGGCTCTATGGCCGACGCCTATCCCGAGGCGCTGAAGGAGGCTGCAAAGAAGGAAAAGTTCCACGTAGGCACCATCGTCAAGAGTCCTATCGACGGACTGGTGAAATATCACTCCATATAATGGCAGGAGCCCTACCCTACTCCGCGTAGCGCTTCAGGCCCTGACGCAGGAAATCGACGTAGGCATTGATGTCCTCATCATACGAGCGGCTACCCATCAACGGGTGGCCCTCATTGTTTAGGATGACATAGTAGGGCTGTGCGTTGGCACCGAACTTCTGGCTCTGCAGATAGCTCCACTTGGCGCCCACGGTGCGCAGGGTGTGCGTCTGGCCTTGCGCGTCGGTGACCTCGATGGGTTCTGCCAACGGTGTCTTGTCGTCCACATAGAGCGAGATGAGCACGTATTTCTTTTCCAGCAGGTCGGCGACATTCGGGTCGGTCCATACCGCCGCCTCCATCTTACGGCAGTTCACGCAGCCGAAACCGGTAAAGTCGATGAGCACGGGCTTGCCTTCAGCCTTGGCGGCTGCCATGCCCTGTTCGTAGTCGGTGAAGCGGGCCTCGACAGTCTTGGTGTTCAGATTGAAGTCCTGCGTGCTGATGGGTGGTGCGAAGGCGCTGACGGCCTTGCAGGGAGCCCCCCAGAGTCCAGGAACCATATAGATGGCAAAGGCCAGCGACACGAGTCCGCCCATGATGCACACGACGGGCATGGGACGTTGCGGCTCGCCCTCGACGACATCGCTCTGGAAACGGAACACACCCATCAGGTAGAGTCCCAGCAGGGTGAAGATGGCTATCCACAGCGACAGGAATACTTCGCGGTCCAGCAGGTGCCAGCCATAGGCCAGGTCGGCCACCGAGAAGAACTTCAGGGCAAAGGCCAGTTCGATGAATCCCAGCACCACCTTGATGATGTTCATCCATCCACCCGACTTCGGTGCCTGCTTCAGCCACGAGGGGAAGAGGGCAAAGAGCGTGAAGGGCAGTGCCAGTGCGATGGCAAAGCCCAGCATACCCATGGCGGGTGCCAGCCAGTTGCCGCTGGTGGTGGTCTCTACGAGCAGCAGTCCGATGATGGGCGCCGTGCACGAGAAGGATACCAGCACGAGGGTGAAGGCCATGAGGAAGATGGAGAGTTGAGAGTTGAGGGTTGAGAGTTTAGAGTCGGCTGCTGCCTTGGAGGACAGCTCGTCGCTCTTCTGGTCGACCTTGTTAGCCCACGAGTCGGGCAGCTTGATTTCGAACCATCCGAAGAACGACAGTGCGAACACCACCAGCAACAGGAACAGGAAGATGTTGAAGAAGGCGTTCGTCGACATGGCGTTCAGCGTGTCGGAACCGAAGATGGCCGTGACGAGCAAACCCAGTCCCAGATAGATGACAATGATGCTGATGCCATAGGTGAGGGCATCGCGAATGCCACGTCCCTTGTCGTTTTTCGCGCGTTTCAGGAAGAACGACACCGTCATGGGAATGATAGGCCAGATGCAGGGCATCAGCACGGCCAGCAGTCCGCCCACAAAACCCATCAGCAGGATGTAAAGCAGCGAGTGGTCGGTCAGATTGTCCGTACCCGCACTCATCGTCCTGAGCTCGCTGACAACGGGTTGCCACAGGGGATCATGGGGACGGTTCTCCGTGATACCGTTTCCTTCAGAAACTGGATCATGAGAACCGTCCCCGTGATCCACCGTGATACCGTTTCCTTCAGAAACTGGATCAGAAGAACCGTCCCCGTGATCCGCCTCGGCTTTCGGTTCTTCAGCGACCTTTACTGGCGCCTTTCCGCTGGCTTTCAGCTCGATGGTCGACGGGGGCATGCACATCTGGTCGTTGCACGCACCGTATTCCACGTAGCACTCGATGTTGTACTGCGGTTGGGTGAACTGGATCTTCTGCACGAAGGTCACCGCCTTTTCGAAGTAGCGTAACTCCATATCGAACATCTTGTCGAACACCTTCAGTTCCTTGCCGCGGAACTTCAGCGAACCCACGGTCTTCGCACCCTCCATCTTGTCGGCGTGGAAGGTGGCAGAGATGGGACCGTCGTTGCCCAGCCCCGTCGAATAGACGTGCCAGCCGGCATCGATGGTGGCCGAAAACAGCAGTTCGGCCTCAGTATCGCTGATTTTCTTCAGTTCGGAACGTACGTGAACGGGGTCTTGCATCTGTGCCGCAGCGGTGAGCACGGCAACCAGCATAACGAGTATGGTGAGCGTTTTTTTCATCTTTGTGTTAAGTTTTGCGTGCAAAATTACATAAAAATTATCAATTATCAATTGTCAATTATCAATTATTTAGTATCTTTGCAGCATTAAAATAACTAAAATAACGATGAAACAACTACTTTTACTCCTCTTGACAGCGGCCTTCGCAATGGGCTGCCAGCAGAAACAAACCAGTGAGCAGGACTTTGTACGCGTGGAAAACGGACATTTCGTACGCGCGGGCAAACCCTATTACTATGTAGGCACGAACTTCTGGTATGGTGCCATTCTCGCTTCCGAGGGACAGGGCGGCAACCGCGACCGTCTGGCCCGCGAGCTCGACGAGATGAAACGCATGGGCATCGACAACCTGCGCATTCTGGTGGGCAGCGACGGCGAGCGTGGCGTCAAGACCAAGGTCGAGCCCACGCTGCAGGAGAAGCCGGGCGTCTATAACGACACCATCCTGGCAGGACTCGACTACCTGCTCATGGAGATGGGCAAGCGCGACATGGTGGCTGTGCTCTACCTGAACAATTCGTGGGAATGGAGCGGCGGCTACGGATTCTATCTGGAGCAGGCAGGGGCTGGCCGTCAGCCACGTCCCGACGAGGCCGGTTATCCCGCCTTCATGGAGGCTATGTCGAAGTATGCCACCAACGAGAAGGCCCATCAGCTGTTCTACGACTATGTGCGCTTCATCGTCAGCCGCACCAACCGCTATACGGGCCGTGCCTACAAGGACGATCCCGCTATCATGTCGTGGCAGATTGGCAACGAGCCGCGCGCCTTCTCCACCGAGGCACTGCCAGCCTTCGAGAAGTGGCTCAGCGAGGCCTCGGGCATCATCCGCGAACTGGACCCCAACCACCTCATCTCCATCGGTAGCGAGGGCGCCTGGGGCTGCGAGAACGACTTCGGATGCTGGGAACGCATCTGCGCCGACCAGAACGTAGACTACTGCAACGTCCACCTGTGGCCCTACAACTGGGGCTGGGCCAAGCCCGACTCACTCATCGAGCATCTGCCGCGTGCCTGCGAGAACACCAAGGAGTACATCGACAAGCACCTGGCCATCTGCCAACGGCTGGGCAAACCGCTGGTCATGGAGGAGTTCGGCTATCCGCGCGACGGTTTTTCGTTCGCGACAAGCAGTCCTACCACGGGGCGCGACGGCTACTACCGCTACGTCTTCTCGCTGGTGGCCGACAATGCCGAACAGGGCGGACTCTTTGCCGGCTGTAATTTCTGGGGATGGGGCGGTTTTGCCCGTCCGCAGCACGAGCAGTGGCAGGTGGGCGACGACTACACCAACGACCCCGCCCAGGAAGCGCAGGGTCTGAACTCCGTCTTCGCCACCGACACCACTACCCTCGCGGTGATCCGTGAGCAGGTTGCCCGCATGAGCGCGCTGCACACCCGCTAAAGACGCATGACAAATCCTTCTTAATATCCGAGATCCTCACCAACCAGCACCACGACATGCCGGCCTCTCGGCGAGTTGCGCAGGAAGTGCACGTAGTTGCAGATCGATTCCGGTGAGTTGCAGTTATGGCACACGCCATCCGTTTGGCAAGGAGTCTTGATGTCGAATCGTGCCGCATTAATCGGTGACGCCGTACTCCTGGCCCTTGCCAGAGCGGCTTCTGCCGTCTGGGCCACTTTGTTCATGCCTATCACGAAGATGACCTTTTTCGGACCCCAGGTGATGGCAGCCACGCGATTGCCGTTGCCGTCGATATTCACGATGACACCATCCTCAGAGATGGCGTTGGCACTGGTCAGATAGACATCCGTCGAAAACGCCCTCAGATACATGGCCTGTTTCTCCTCTGGCGTCTCTACCAGGTCACGGTCCAGCACCTCGAGCGTTCCCCTGCTTCTCAGCGCATCAGGAATCCCCAGGTCGCGCACCGTCATCGTACCGCCCCATGTCACGGAGCTCCCGTCTGCTATCAGTTCCATTACTTTCTTTACTGCATCCCCACCCGTCGGACAATAGAAGCCCTCGATGTGACGACGCTTCAGATTCTTGATCATGCTCTGAGCCAAATGCTCGTTTCGTTGTTCTTTTGGTGACATATCTTTCGTTTTATTTAGCGTAGTATTTTTGCAGCTGCAAAGTTACGAATAAGCGAGCGAAAATGCAAATTTTTGAGCAGCGAATGCAAAGAAAACAAAACCACCGCTTCATCACGAAGCAGTGGCTCATTAACTTTTTAATCTAAAATTTTTATGAAACACCCTTCACTAAGGGTTTTTTTTTATTATCTTTAGAATCCAAAGAGTTCGTTCTCCAAGCCCAGTCCTGGAGCAAGGATGTCTTCAGGATCTTCTACTTCTTGAGTACTGTCCAAAGGCAGTGATCCTGTCAGTATCGGCTGGAACATGTCCAGTTCTACAACATCCATTTCCGGTGCAATATATATCTTTTTCATAATTCGAATCCTCCTTTTTTATTTGATAATAACTTTCTTACCATTCACGATGTACAGTCCCTTTGTGGGCTGGGCCACACGCTGACCTGCGAGGTTATAGAATTCACCTCTTACATCTTCCATCTTACCTCTTACTTCGTCGATTCCTGTTGCCTCTCCTTCGAATCCCAGGAAGTCAGGAGCACCACCAGCTGTGTTCAGATAGCACTTGCCACGAGGAATAGTTACGGTGCTGGCAACTTTATAGAAGCCTACGGTCCCACTCTTATCTGCCAAAGCGTAGATACCGTCGCCACCCTTGATAGTGCCATCAGAAATCTTCAGCAGGTTCGTGCTAACAGTATAACCGTGCTGGTATACAGGAATGGTATAAGTTGTTCCAGGTGTACCCTTCAGGATAACGCCAGTATTAGCAGGAATATGTGGGATAGCCTCCAATGTTACAGAACTTGCCGATACGGCAGTCACCACGTAAGCCTCCAGTCCATCGGTAGGCGTTGCCTTCAGATGATCGAGGTCAAAACCAGCTAATGTAGTATAGCCACTGGTGCCGATAGTGACACTTATAGGCTCTACCTTCAAATAGATCTCAATGCTTGCAATACGTTTGGTTGCGTCGTTTGTTAATGTAACAGAAGTAATATCTTCTGATGTAGCATACCAGGTTTTTTCTTCACTTACATATTCACCATAAAGTGTACCACCAGGCGACATTGAACCAGACCATGATTTACCTGAAGCAGGCTCTTTAAAGATAATTTTTCTCAATGTGGCACCTGCAGGAGCTGTGACTGTAAGAGTGTTACCGTTATAAAAACGGAAATAGCCAGTATCGAAACGTGGCTTGCTAGAACTTTCCTTCTTTAAAATTGAGATTTTTGTACCATAAATGTCAGTCATCTCTACTGCTTCAGCCTCTGCGTATGTGTTACTTCCACTTGGAGTCAAACCAAAATAGGAATAGCCCAAGTCACCCATTACATCAATGGCATTGCTTTCTAATTCAGCGTGTTTAACCGTGACAGCAATAGTCTTATTAATGGCGCTGTAAGTTGCGGTGGCGGCACCTGTGACGTTAATTGTGGTTGTACCTGTTGTTGCACCGGCAGAGATGGTAATAACCTTTGTCGAAGTGTTATATGTGGCAGTAGCAATAAGAGGATCATCTGATACAAAAATCAGCGTACCATCATAGTTTGTTGTCAACTGTAAGTCAGTGCTCTGGCCAGCTACTACTACTGCGGAAGCTGGGTCGAGTGACCATGTGGCATCTTCAGTAGAGGATGTATAGGTAAACACCACATCGTCAACAATCAGTTTGTAGTTGCCAGAAGACGGTGCTGTTGAAGATGAGCTGACTTCGAACTTCACATACTTATTACCTGAAGGGATATCCAAAGAAACTTCTTCTCCCTTTCCGGTTGCAGCAAATGTATAGGTCTTACCTACAGTCCATGTCTCACCATCAGCAGAATAGCACACATCCATCTTGACATTAAGATTGCTTGTTCTTGCCTTCAGGGTAACGTTTGTCAAACCATCAATAGGTGTGGTGGTTTTTGCATAAGGAATTTTTCCAACATTGTCTCCTGAATACCAACGCATCTGGGCAGATTTGCTCCCGCTGATTTTGTCGTTAGTACTAACGGTACCGAAATAAATTTCCCACCCGATATTACAGTCACTCTCTGCAGCGTCTATTGTCACCGTACTATTGTAAGTGGTAGAATTGGCTTTTGCCTCAAAGCCTTCTGTCTTTGTTGCTGCCCATGCACTCGAACTACCTGCTATCAGGGCAAAGAGCAGGAGCATTGTTTTTAGTAATTGTTTTTTCATAACTTTTAAAAGATTAGAAATTTTTGTTTGTTAGTAATGAATTATCTTTTTCGTAAACCCTCAGGGGATTTGAGTCCCCCGAGGGCCGGTTATTACTTTTTATTCGTCAAAGAGTTCAAGAACTTCCTGAACACCAGGAGCTAATGCATCTTCATTTGCCTGAGTACCATCTAATGGTGCATCCTGTGAACCAGCCAAAATTTGTTGTGCCTGCATTTCAACAATTTCCATTTCGGGTTTGAAATATGTTTTCTTCATAATCTTCAATTCGTTTAAGTGTTTCACATCTTACTTCTTACATCATACATCTTACTTCAAGATGACCTTTTTACCATTCACGATGTACAATCCCTTAGTGGGCTGGGCCACACGCTGACCAGCGAGGTTATAATGTTCACCTCTTACTTCTTCCATCTGACCTCTTACCTCATTGATGCCAGTTGTCTCACCGAAGTTCACATTCAGTTCAGGTGCAGTAGTTGGCAAAACAAGATATGCTTTACCTGCTGCTAATGTACCGCCAGTAGACTTTTTGAATACGGGGTTACCACCATTAACAGCCAATGTGTAATAGGTGCCTGCGGAAGGTGTCCCTGCATTTAACCAAGGATAGAGAATGTTTTCGCCAGCAAGTGTAGCACCCGTTGTTGTTATGTTAGCTTCATAAGTGTTTGCTGAACCTGAAACCACAACACCTGTGTTGGCAGGAATATATCCGCCAGTAATCTCTTTCAGAGTAATATTGCTTTCATCCTTCTTCTGAGCATAGTAAGCTGTTACGCCATCAGGAATAGCAACTTCGCATGCATTGCTGAATGATGCCCAACCTGCAGCAGTGATGGTAATATCAATATGTGTAGGAACTGTTGTGCAGAAATTAGAATATGTTACCTTGGGCTCCATCGTGAAAATTTCGACTTTAGAAATACGAATGCCGGAATTATCGGACGTACCACAAGTGGATGTTATATATAATTCACCTGTTCCAGATAATGCTGTACCACCAGTAAAAGAGTGCTCTCTGGCATTGTTCGTTCCTGTTAATTCTCCTGATTTCCAAATGTTTGTACCATCACCGATGGTAAATGTTTTATAATCTGATCCACCAAACGTTCCACCATAGACCTTAACCTGATTTAATTTGCTGAGGTCAAACGATGCTGACTTTACGTAGCCGCCAGTATGGAATAACGTATAACTGCTCTTGTCCGTTGTACTTCCGCCAATATTCCAAGGGTAAGCGTCTGAGGTATTATAAGTTAAGGTCTGAGTCAATGTTGATTCAGGGGCTCCAACTGATGAAATAGCAATCACTGCATAATAGGTGATGTCTGATGTACATGTCGCTGAGGTAACATAATCTGGGGCACTTGCCTGCGGAGTCAGTATCTCCGAAGCACTCCATCCTCTATATACATATCCAGAAGGTACACCGCTCCCTGGTGCGTCAAAAGAAATTGCAGCACCTTCGTAAACATCTTCAGTATCAATAATAGCTCCGTTGACGCTCCATTTTACCTGATGGGTTGGAATTGCCTCAAAATTGATTGTTATTAGACAATTTGAAGTAGGAGTCACGGTGAATGTGTTGTCTCCATTGTTTACAACGGTCGCTGTTCCCGTACTAACTGTGTAGCCTGCATCTCCTGCTTTAACACGATAACCGGCATTGGGGCTTGCAGTGATAACAGAGCCAGAAACAGAAACGCCACCCATGATCGCATTGTTGGCTGAAGCAGAGATGGTAAATGCTGGAATATCTTCGTAACAATACTTTACCATACTCACTGACGTGTGACCATTGCTTGTTGATTGCCCCTTTGTGTCAAACTCTAGCTTGTAATACATATTTTCAGTGGGAGTCTCAACTTCAATGGTCAAATCACCAGCAGAAGAAGGTACCGTTGCACTGATGGTTTGTAGATCATCTGTAAAACTGCTATTTGAAGCCACATATAATTTGATAGAATTTATGTCATCTTTATTAATTGCTTCAAGCGTCACTACCACTTTAGTAATAGCTTCACTCATGGTTGCGGCGGTTGTAATTGTGGCAACACTAGGAGTATAAACATAACTGCCACTTTTACCTGTTCTTTTTCGCCCACATTTAATTAACTTTGATGCGCCTTCTTTTGTGGCATTCCATCCCCAATTGTTGTTGTTAAAATTTTCAATGGTCCAAGAGAACTCGTCTGCCGTTTCTGTCCATGAATCCTCGTAACCATTTACCTTCGTTCCATCGTTACTGGTGAAGGTTAATGTCTTGTATACTGCATCCGTTGCCCACACACTCGAACTTCCTGCTATCAGGGCAAATAGCAGAAGCATTGTTTTAAGTAAACTTTTCTGTTTCATAACGTTTAAATTTAGTTAGTTATAATAGAATTAAATCTTCAGCCAATTGGCGAAGTCCTGGCTAACCTTATTATATATAAAAAGAAAAGCGCAGACCTCAACCATACTCCTGACCAGGTCTACCACAACCTTGTATACCGTATGTTGAAGCCTACGCACTAAGGCGCATACTCCAATGGTATACATTTTGCTCTTAAAATTCCGGTTCGAGGTGGTAGTTCGGTCAGGAATTGAGCATTTGTTCATGGGTCCTTCCCACAAACACGGCTACAAAAGTAGGTATTTTTTTCGAGACAGCAAAAAAATAATCGCTTTTTATTTTGTACTTCGATTAATTTTTCTTAATTTTGCCATCAGATATACTACGTCTAAAATGATGAAACAACGAAACGCGACATATAACGCACTCAATATGAGGGACTTAAAAAAACTGCCCCCCACTTTGTGATAATTTAAAGGCGTTGCAACCTACGGGTTTGTCCTACCATCCCGCCCTGCTGCATCAGGCTTCAGCCTCTTGTGGCAGGGTTTTATGTGTGTGTCACACAGATATCTCTGACCTAAAGGTAGCAGAGTGTGGCGTTCTCTCTTTGAGAGTGTGGCGTTGCAATGCGAACACAGATCACACAGATAATTAATACGAACACGGATTGAACAGATTAAACGGATTAAAAATATCATTCACACTGCACCGTCCTACGTGTAGGACAAAGCAGGCTGTCATAATAAAAAGATTATTATAGTTAAAAAATGCCTCGCCTCCTGCGACTGGCCGCGAGGTTTAGTAAAGAAAACGAGATATACGCTACGAATATACATCCCACATCTCATCATTACTGATAACATCGAATCGTTTTACGTCTCTTCCCTTCGAAGCAGACGGACATAAAAGCAGGATTACTCATTTTTTGAGGCAAAGGTCGGAGATCTCGCTGAGAATACCAAAAGAATTTGATCTATTTTGATCTTTTTTGTTAACTTTTGATCTAATTGCCAAATCATCGTTGATTTTTGGTACTTTTGCACTTTGTATGACGAAGTACAGAATAGAAGTGACCGAGGTGCTGAGCCGCATTGTAGAGACGGAGGCTGAAAATGAAGATGATGCCGTCGAAATGGTGAGGCAGATGTACCGAAATTGCGATCTTGTTCTGGATGCTTCTGACTACGTAGAAACAGAAATCAGCGTGAAAAGGTGAAAAAGCTGTGCGAAATGCAAGTTATATCGAGATAAATGATTAACTTTGCACTCGCTTATTGCTCATAACCTGAGCGCAAACTTTGTGGAATTAGATAGCAGTATCTAAGTTCTAAGAGACTTTTAACGAAAACAGTCCACCAAACTAACAGTAGTTACAGAGAGTCTCTGGGGATGAGGATACGCCTATGCTGTATAGGCGTACCCCTTCCTTTCACCTCTCTGTATGGGCTTCTGTGGTGGACGGCCTTCGTTAAGTGGTGAATTGGAAGAGGGTACGCTTTCTTTTGTCCGCAGCCAAACGACAAAAGAGCAATGAGCACAGAAGCAAAACCATTTTTGAAGTGGGCAGGCGGTAAAGGTCAATTGTTGAGCCAGCTGGGTGCATATCTGCCCCAACAGATAAGCGAAGAACCATTCACGTACATCGAGCCTTTCGTTGGCGGCGGTGCGATGCTATTCTATATGTTGCAGCATTTTGGTAACATCAGAAAGGCGGTCATCAACGATGTCAATGAGGATCTGATTCTTACCTATCGGATTATCAAGGATGATGTTGAAGCCTTGATTACCCACCTTGACAAATTAGAGAAAGACTATTTGGCCATACCAGACCAAGAGGGGCGGAGCCAGATTTTCTATGATGTTCGTGAACGATACAACCAACATATCGGTGACAGCATAGAACGTGCCTCCCAACTGATATTTTTGAATAAGACATGTTTCAATGGCCTTTATAGGGTAAACAGACGGGGCCAGTTTAATGTACCTTTTGGTAAATATGCCAATCCAACCATTTGCAATGCAAAACTGTTGAGAGCCGACAGCCAACTGCTGCAATCAGCACAAGTAGAGATTTGTCAGGGTGATTATGTCCAGACTATACATCACATCGATGGTCTCACATTTGTTTATCTTGATCCTCCTTATCGTCCTCTGGATGCCACATCGAGTTTTACGGCATACGCCAAAGGTGATTTCAATGATGACGACCAAAGGGCTCTTGCTGCTTTTTGTCATCAACTAAGTGATGCTGGCTGTTATTGGATGGAAAGCAACGCAGATTGCTCTGCCAAGAATCCTGAGGACACCTTCTTTGAGGAACTCTATAAGGACTATCGGATTGAGCGTGTTTACGCCTCTCGATTCATCAATGCCAATCCGGAAAAGAGAGGAAAACGAACAGAGCTTTTAATCAAGAACTATGAATAAGGATTTTAATCTATTTATGTCTCAACTGCAAGAGACAAACCAGACGCTGGATTTCTTCTGCGATTTCGACAAGATATCTGCGAATGTTGCAGAAGTGGAAATGAGCCTGAACACGCTGAATTATCTCATTGGTAAGGATGATTTGGCAAAAGGAGTTGCTGAAATCTGGCAGCGCGATCCCAGAGTATTCGAGGTACTTGGAATTCTGATCGCCGTCAGAGACGAGGGCAAGAAGCCTGTTGTGGATAAAGATGGCAATGTGGTGCTGTTGAAAAGCTATTTCGAGTCATGCATGAAAGTCGTTGAGTTCCTTCAAGGTACTGGATTGGCTGATATCTTCCAATCACGCCGTATTAAGAATCTCGTAGATTATGTGTTTGGCATAGAAACCGGCCTTGATACTAATGCCCGCAAGAATCGTAGTGGCCACATCATGGAAAATACCGTTGCGAAGATACTGAAAGATAACGATGTTGCATTTCGACAGGAGGTATATTCATCGGAGTTCCCCGAATTGTCAGTTCTTGGCACAGACGAAAAACGTTTTGACTTTTACATCAAAACTCCAACAAAGAAATATCTTATCGAGGTCAATTTCTACAGCGGTGGTGGATCTAAACTCAATGAAGTGGCTCGTGCCTATACAGAGTTGGCCCCCAAAGTGAACTCCGTAAACGGCTTTGAATTTGTCTGGATAACAGATGGTATCGGTTGGAAGTCAGCACGCAACAAGTTAGAGGAGGCCTACAATACCATACCAAGTGTGTATAACCTGACTAGTATCGAGTCGTTCGTAAAACTCTTGAAATAATGCTGAAGCCTTTTTATAAATCATCCAATCACGATTTCAATCTCCTTCATGGCGATACGTTTGAATTGTTGCCGCAGTTCAACTTTAAGTTCGACATGATATTTGCTGACCCGCCTTACTTCTTATCGAGTGGTGGTATCAGCGTGCAGAGTGGAAAAGTGGTATGTGTTGACAAAGGTGACTGGGACAAAAGTATGTCCCAGGATGAAATCAACGCCTTCAATCTGAAATGGCTCTCGCTTTGCAGAGAGAAACTGAAAGATAACGGCACGATTTGGATTTCCGGCACATACCATAACATCTTCTCTGTTGCTAATTGCCTGACCCAGTTAGGCTATAAGATCCTGAATGTGATAACATGGGCCAAGACAAATCCACCACCTAATATTTCTTGTCGATACTTCACCTATTCAACGGAATTTATCATTTGGGCGAGGAAGAAAGAGAAGGTGCCCCACTACTATAATTACGAGTTGATGAAGCACATCAACGGCGACACACAGATGACTGACGTGTGGCGGTTACCCGCTATTGCACCCTGGGAGAAAACTTGCACGAAGCACCCTACCCAGAAACCATTGGGCTTGTTGAGCCGTATCATTATGGCATCAACGGAACCTGGTGCTTGGATTCTTGACCCATTTGCTGGTAGCAGCACTACCGGCATCGCTGCAAACCTATTAGGTCGCAGGTTCCTCGGCATAGAACAAGACGAGGAATTTGCCAAAATCAGCGTGGCCCGTCGCAAAGAGATTGAGGACATCAAGACGTTTGCGACTTATAAAAGAAAAATACCTGATATCGTTAAGGCTGAGGATACTCAGACGGATTGCTTTGTCTGTCACGAAGAAATTGAGGAAAGACTGCCGTTCTTAGAGGACTAGTAAAATCCTGCTGAATCAAGAAATACGAAAAGATTGTCAGGTGTTTGAGTCATTATAAGGCATTTATTTGATAGAAAAATCGGATAATAGTTGTATTTTTCAGAATAAGTTTGTATCTTTGCAGCCAACAATAAAGATATAAAACGATGCTGATGCCATATAAGATAAATGCCTATTGCGAGGAATTCAAGCCAGAGTGGGCTTGCACAATGCCAGTAGGTTGCCCACCTGAGGACGTGTTAGTTCCCAGCGAGCATCCATTTTTCCGTTTGGCTAGTCAGACAGATTCTTATACGGCAGATGACTTCAAATCTTACGCCGAGGCAGATCCTCAAAGAAACTGGGGCGAAAAACTCCCATTGGCCGTAGGCTTATCTGTTATTGACAATGAGTCTAAAGCTCGTAAGAATTTGAAACTCCCAATGTTTCGCCAGTTCAAGGGTATCATAGCACTAACACTGAATCCTACTGATGGTGTGGTGAAACAAACGGGCGTACATCTTTCCCACTACACTTGGTGGAGGGCAAAGTCGTTCCAAATGTCAAACTTAACAATGCTGCAGTTATGAGACCTCTTACACTGATAAATACGCTTGAATATTATGATGTGCCACAGATACTGGTGGCAACTGATGCAACAGGCACAAACTATCTCTGCACCTTGTATAAGAATGATGCAGAGGACGGGTATCTCTATTTGGGCGTGCAGATTTCCGAACCTCGCCTGATGGCGTTTGTAGGTGGTCAGCTTGACCTTCGTGACGCATACGTTCATCCTGAAGTTGAGAATGCATTGTATGTTGTTACTGCCAAACAGGAGGTGCTGACGGCATCAACTATTTTGCAGCCACAAGACATTTCTGAGGATATGTTGCCCGAAGCAGGATATTTCTATGATGCATCTGACTTGGCTGACGAGGCTGAACCTCAGACTGATACTTATCAGTTGGAAGTGCCGGCTCACGACCGTATCACCTTCTCAACTCTTATCAGTCGCATGGGTTGGCGCGCATTGTCATTACGAAAAGCGCTGAAAGGAAAAGCAGCGATTTTTTAACCCCAAACCATCAACTTTGGATCCTCAATAGTTAAATAAGATCAAAAATGGATCCTCATAGATCGGCCGGTCTTGCTCGGATCGGCTTTTTTCGTATCTTTGCAGACTATGAAGAAGAAACAAGGACAAATTACGCAGACAGCATATGCCGTTATGGCATTGAAAAAGTTGGGTGGAAGCGCCCAGATGAAAGATATATGCATCTTGGCAAAAGCTTATATCGGTGAGGATTCTTCTGCTGAAAAAGTGGAGAATAATGTTCGTAGGGTGATTTACACACATCCGAAATTGTTCTGCCGTGTAGAAGGAAAAGATGAAGGTTGGTGGCAACTTAATACTCATCGAGACGAAATAGCCAGTCTGAAATCTCAAATTGCTGAAAGGGATGGTGTCATTGAAAGATACAAGAACATTCGTACAGAGGACGATTTTATTAAGATGCTTTTGCCAGAATTGATGGAAGCATACAAGTATGAGCGAAAGGCATTGAATCCTTTCCGTCTCATCCTTCGGAACAAAGGCTATGACTCTGCCGCTAAAGTTCTTGATGCGTTTATTAAAGAGAAAGATGAAGAGTTGGTCAAAGCTTTACAGAAATTGGCAGATAAACCTTCAGTACAGGTGGAAGTGAAGGCAGGAGCTCAAGCTCAGATATCAAAAGAAGGAATTACGAACCTTTTACCTAAAGATCAAGACAACGATGAACATCAAGATTGAAAAAGGTGCCAAAGTGCAAATAACAGACAAGCCTATTGTCAATGTGTATGGGGATGTTGTTCAGAAAAATGAGTTCCATATTCATCCTGTGAATTATCAACAAGAATCAGATGATGTTGAATATGAGGAGGTGAAGGATGAGACAACGTCAGTTACCTCGCCGAATAAAGCCATACGCCGTTGTCTTGAAAATCTGATGCAGGAACGCATCACTGTGAAAAAGGGCGGAAAAGATGTGGAAGAGTTTCTTTTCAACCGTCAGAATCATTGGCAGGGTGTATATCGCATCTTGGTGGATAAGAAATTCTGCAGGGACTCTGACTTTGAAGGTTTTAATACTTTCATTGTGAAGGTGATGCCTGAGAAGGTCAACAAGCCCTACAAAAAGGACTCTGTGAAGCAGATAAGTAAGACGGATTTTAATATACCTTTCGAGAAATGGAAATATGATGGCGAAACTTCAGGTAATCGAAAAGTCTATGAAAGGATGTATGCCGTTGCGAAACGCTTTAAAGAGCTTTTAGAGGAAGAAGGACTGTAATTTTTCACCAGAAATTTCACCAGGGCTTTCACTTTTCACCAGCGTTTTCACCCGATAAGGATTTTCTTGTCGGGTGTTTTTTTTGTGCCTACATTTGCGTCAGAATTTTTTTTATTCATTAAATTTTTTGACGCTATGAACAAGAAAGAAAATCAAGAACTGAAGAGACGGATGAAAGCGTGGGTGTTCGACCATGCGAATGAGATGATCGAGGAGCTTAACATGGAGCGCAGCGCGGCATTCCGGCAGGCGCACCTGGTGAGGGAACTGCTGGAGAAGCTGGGGCAGGGCAAGGTGTGCTTTCAGTACCGAAAGCAGGACGAGTCGGAGCGCGAGGCTTTCGGCACGCTGCGCGCGGGCATTGACCCGGTGTTTGACGCGTACGTGTATAAGAATGATGTGAAGACGAACCAGCATGCGGAGTCGCTGAACTTCACGTACTGGGACTTGAAGAAGAAGGGATTCCGTACGTTTTCTGCTGCGCGAATTGTAAAGATTATTGCAGTGGCAATCCCGAACTACAGAGAGCACGAAAACCACGAATTAATTGAGTTTGTTTAACGACCACGGATTTAACGGATTATACGGATTATGGATAATTACCCTCTTGGTGCGGCGGGGGACCCGCGGGCACCGTGGAATGAAAATGAAATAAGGAAAGATGTGACGGTGCGGGCCGTGCTGGTGAAGGACACCACCATCGTTTGCGACGCAGGCCACATATGCATGGAATACGAGATAGACCCGGACACCAGGCGCCGCATTCCTGCAGCGTACTGGAAAAGTAATTACACCGATGAGGAATTGTTCCGCCAGCAGTATCGCTCGCCGGTCGAGATCATCGAGGTGTGTGAGTGGATATGCCGTCAGCTCGTGAAGGAGGGACGGGACTTCATGCACTGCGAACTGGAGCCGGGAAGAACGCGCATCGTCGACCTGCGCGACCTGAGCATCGAAAGCGCGGGCTGGGACGAAGAGGAGTTCGTTGTTACTGAAAAGACGACTATTGAGACGCTTAAAGATGGTCTGACTTATGTTACTGAAAAGGTTAAAAAATTTACCAAAGAAATTAAGAAATATGTCAAGAGAAGAGAACTATGAACAGACGGAATCAAGGCAGGATGACCGATGCGGATGTGTTGGTGTATCTGAAAAGGAATTATATCTATGATGCGGAACGGGGTAAGCTGGTAAGGCGCGAAACGGGACGTGTGGTAAAAGGAACTAATAGGGGGCATTATATGTCGTGTGATATTAAGAAAAGGTCTAAAGTCATGCATTTTTCTTATCACCATGCCGTCTGGGCGGTGGTGCACGGCAGGCTTCCGACGCAGATTGACCATATCAATGGCGATAAGACGGATAACCGCATAGAGAACCTGCGGGAAGTCAGTGGAAGCGAGAACCAACTGAACACGGTTCATCGTTGGCGCCCCAACGCGCAAACTGGGTTGCCTGGGGTATATAAAGACAGAAGAAGCTTTATTATAAAAAGTTGTCAGAAATACTTGCATTTCCGCGACAAATTCGAGGCGTTTCATGCGCTGGTGCTGCTGGGGAGAATGTTCAAAGAGAATTAAACTAAATAACAGAATACAAGGAGACAAGGAGACAAGAAAACAAGACAATAGTTTTGTGTGCGGAGGACATTGCGATTTCTGCCAGCAGGTCTAACGTCTTGTA
>JAEEVW010000044.1 GCA_016291085.1 Prevotella sp. | reverse complement strand
AAATAAGAATTTGAGATATTCCATTCTCTTTATCTCTTTGCTTGTTGTGGCTTTGTTTGTTACGGTCTTTTTTATCCATAGACAAAATAGAAAACTGACTTCACGCAGAAGAGAACTGGCTGAAAACAATCAGCAACTGACAAGTTTGAATCGCAAGTTGGCTGAGAGCAGCCAGCATCAGACAGACTTAAACATCCAACTACAGGAACTCAATCAGCTATTGATGGATACTAACAAACATCGGGAGGGCTTGGCCTCAATCTATATAGATCTATGTGCAAAATATATCGATAAGCTAAACAAGTATCAGACACTCGTAAAGCGTAAAATAAAGGCTAATCAAGCTCAAGAACTCCTACAGACGATCTCATCGGTACGTATCTCTCAAGAAGATGCTGCAACTTTCCTCAACCGTTTTGACAAAGCGTTTCTTGAGCTCTATCCTACATTCGTGGAGGAATTTAATGCGTTGCTTAGAAATGACGGACAGTTGTTACAGAAATCACCGCATTCCCTAACCACAGAATTGAGAACGTTCGCACTTATCCGACTTGGTGTAAATAATACTGCCGATATCGCCGGACTTCTCTTTCTCTCTAATCAAACCATTTACAACTGTCGTTCAACCATCAAAAACCGTGCTATCAGAAAAGAAACCTTTGACGATGATGTTATGCACCTTTGTACGGTGATAAAGTAATGCCATACTTCATCACTGGCCGACCTCTATAACGAACTGACAATGTCCGTGGATTATTTAATTATCGGACACCAATAGATTGGAGCCAAATATATAATAAGGTACGAAAGCTAAATATGCCTTTGTTTCAACTAACTTAATCTGCCAAGGTTTGCAAGTTGTTCTGCTTTGGAAAAGAGTTTTGAAGGTCTTTTTTATCGTCATAATCATCAGATTTTGCCGCAAAGAAACAAACTTTCCTTGAATTAAGGAAACTTTTAACAAATTATTTCCCAAAATAAGGGATGGCAAAGGAGTGGTGGAAAGAAAGTGGCAAAGTAGTGGTAAAGTAGGAGCAAAGTAGAGGCAATATTTTGTCCAAATTACTTATAAACAGCAACATACGCATATTTTAGTAGAGGCAAAAATAAAAACATGAAGAATGTATTATATGCTTAGGGCCCGCATCGCTGCGAGCCCTAAGCAATCATAACTAATCAACTAAACCAATAACTAAAACCAAAAGCAATATGAAAAAGAAACTATCTCTAACTAACTTATGTATGAATCTGGTGCAAAGTTACGCCATATTTCGTCACATTGTAAACTTTCTCGCTTTTATTTCTCCAACTTATAGCGACAAACGGCTCCATAAGCGACAAATCAAGCTATCTCCCTCAAAACTTGTCACGTCAAGGCAATTTATTTACCCAAATTCCGCAGCACTTTAGTTTAACTTTCTTTATAAGTTCCTGAGCAACAAAAAGTTCTTGCTGGGGCAAGCGGCAGAGCCGAGCGGCTCAGGATTTTGCCATGTCAGATTTTTCACTTACCTTAGTGCTGCAAATCAAGACAAGCAAAATCATCAATGACATGGCAAAGGTACAACAAAAATCTGAGAAAATCACTGCTTTTGGAGGAATATTTCATGTGAGAGAGCTTTTTTCCCGTTTTGTAGGTCCGGTTATCGACAAAGTGCTGGGTCTTCGCTGTACGTCATTCGGCTATCAGTACGGCGAGATTGTGGGGTCGTTGTCAAGCGTATACTTCTGTGGTGGCGACTGCGTGGAGGACGTGACGAGCCACCTGATGCCCCATCTCTCGCTGCACCCCTCTCTTCGTACCTGCAGCTCTGATACTATTCTGAGAGCGATTTCAGAACTGGCCACGGGTAATACGACCTATACCATTATTCCTTTAGGGACACTTTATAGCTTACAGGTTTTCCGTTCAGCTCTTTAAGGCTACCATGAATCATTAGTAAATCTGCTTGCCTGGTAGCACTCTTGAAGTTGTAAATCCTGTAAACGTAGTAATGTTCCTTGTTAAGTTCACTGTAGAATAGTTCGTTGGAAGAGAAATAGAATGGCTGACCAACACCTCCTGTTGTTGTCTTAACCTCAATATATCTTGGGGTAATGCCATCGTCCTCTACAGATTCTATGTCATAACCCTTCCCGTCACCTTCTTCTATTGAAGTGTGAATGACAGAGTGTGAGATACCAAGTTTGCTCAATCGCTCTTTCTCATAGGTTACAGCCCATTCTTCACCTAGTAGTCCAATGCCTCTGAATATTTCATCTTTCTTGGCATAGTCAACACCTTTAACTGCCTTGAACTCCCCAGAGAAACTTTCATCAACATGGGAGAACTGAGAAGCTTCTATCACTTTGGGACTGTTACTGGCAATAGGTTTCTTCTTATCTGACTTGGTGTAGGTGTTGTTATTAAAGTATCTGGCTACAGCATATATGAAATCCTGAGTTAAAAGGTTATAGTTCTCGTCAGTATAGCTATGCGAAAGCATCCATTTATTGTATTCTGCAATAAACTCTTTTTCCTTCAGAAGTTCATTCTTGACTTCCTCGCAGAGACTATAGAACTCAATAAATCGATCAACCTTGCCCGTCTCTTTACGCTTATACTCCACCATGCTTGCAAATGTCTGGAATATGCTGAACTTGTATATATAATGAGCCTTTGGGTAGTGCAGAGCCAAATAAACAGAGACGGCATGAATATCCTGAAAGGACTGTAAATTATCGCGCCCTTTCCAATCGCTATGACCCTCGTCTGCCATTGTCTCTACCAGCTTGTCAAAGCCAGACATATAAGCAATAGCTCTTTCTTTTAGGGGTATAGTTTCATCGAAGAGGTTTGTCAGCAACTTGTCTGTAACATCTTGTTTCTCTTTGGAAACTTCAATCAGCATACCCAAAGGATAGTATGTTTGTGAATCGAGAAGATTAACATGCTTAGATAGACCTTGAATGGTGCGTGAAGTGATTGACCCCTCAACATGGAAT
Organism: Prevotella sp.; assembly: GCA_016291085.1. Taxonomy (GTDB): domain Bacteria; phylum Bacteroidota; class Bacteroidia; order Bacteroidales; family Bacteroidaceae; genus Prevotella. Next base: position 23,808 of record JAEEVW010000044.1, on the reverse strand, counting down.
GTGTTTTGGAAATGCTTTATAGCTTCCCATTTATAATCTTCGAGATTGTTTATATAATCCCAATTGGATATATAGGCGTTAATATATGGCTTTAGGTCTTTCATCTTTATCTGTTTAGAAATGAATCGTTGTTGTACCTGCCCACGTCGTATCAGCTGTTATTGTTATACGCAGTGAGGCAGACTTTATATTGGCCTGAATCTTGGGATATAGGGAGTGTTCCTTTGATTCCGGGTACACATCAGTATAGTTGTCAACCTTTACAGAAAACAGCTTGACACTATCTATTGTTACTTCTGGAAGTCCACAGGATTCCGTATAGAAGCCCTCCATTTCTGGGTAGCCTTCACCAATCACATCTTTCTCACAGCCTGTAACCATGAGGCAAACAGTAAACAATAACAGCAACTTCTTCATACTTTCTCAAATGTTCTAATTAAGTGAATGACTACACCCCACACCTGAAACTCGTTAGGATCATCTACCTTGAACACAGGGAAATCAGGGTTGGCTGGGCGCAGCTCTATATAGCCATCATCCTTGTGGGTCAGATCCAGGAACTTCATAGTAAAACCACCATCCCACCATGCTACGACTATGGATCCGTCGTGCGGTTCAACGGCACGATCGATAATCACACGGTCGCCGTTCAACAGGCCAGCATCCCTCATGCTGTCACCCTCAACGTCGCCGTAGAACGAAGCTTCCGGGTGCCGGATGTAGTCCCGGTTAAAGTCAAGCGTTTCATGCCTGTAGTCATCGGCTGGTGACGGGAAACCAGCCGCCACACCAGCATGTTCAAGTTCAAGTTTGGTGTCGAATACGCCTTTTATTATTTTGATGTTGCCCATTTTCTATATTATTATTGTTTTGTTGTAGTATTTTCCGGAGAGCATAAGCCGCTGAAAAAAAGACACAAATATCAGGATTGTCATTTGCCCCTCCAGCATGAAGTATACCATACACTTTGTTATCATCCAAAATAGGGCTTCCACTACTGCCACCTCCCCAAGGATGTACAGGGTTCATTGTAACCTCAAAAAAATCGCCAAAATGATCATTTGGATCTTCGTGTACCTTGCCTACACTTTTCCAAAATACTAATGTATTATCCTCTATTTGACCAGTTAACTTAACGTGAGTTCGATGAAAATAATTCAAAAATGGTGCACCATTGTAACCTGTGCCAACACCATTTGAAACAGAATACTGGCTACTAATTGATGACACAGTCGGAGATTAAGAGTCTTCTTTTTATATGAGGTTCAGACGGTTGTTTGTCTTAGGAGTCTTGCTGGGGTTGTTGGCAGGCGTATCGGTGGCACAAGGTGTGCTGACCGGCAGGTATAACATGACCCGACTGGACTTGGCAGCGGGACTGCCACACAACCACGTGAATCACATTTTTGCTGACAGTCAGGGCTTTGTATGGATTTCGACGTATGGTGGTGGTGCTGTGCGCTATGACGGCTATTCGTTTAAGCGGCTGGTTGCCAGTGGTCTGTTGGCTGCCAGCAATTCGTGTAAGGGATTTGCCGAGGATCGCCACCAGCGTCTATGGGTGGCCTTTGATGAAGGTACTGTGGTGCTTGATATGCGGACGATGGCCCAGATTGGTATAACATCAGGAGTGCAGCACTCGGAGTCTTTCACCGACAGGTTGATGCAGAGTGCCATCAAAGTGTACTGCGATACGAAGGGGGCCATGTGGCATGTGACGCGTGACAGCGTATTCCGCTATACCTTCGACGAGGCTGGACATGTGGCACGCGTCAGCAAATGTCGCTATCGTGGTAACACGCCCGACATCACCATCTGCGACATAGAACACAATGGTACCGTATGGATTAATATTGACGGAGGATTGTACCGATTGTCGGAAAGTGGAGGAACGCTGGTGCGCGGCGACATTGCTCCGGCCATTGGCGGCTTGCGGGGATTGTATGTTACCGACCTGCTGAAACGTGGCAACACGGTGTGGATAGCTACGAATTTGGGATTGTATGCGTACGACCAGTATGCCAGCACCTTGGTGGCATACCGTCATACTGCCGACGAACAATCGCTGTCACACGACTATGCTACTGCCTTGACAGTCATGCCAGACGGACGACTACTGGTGGGAACGTTGCGAGGTATGAATATCTTGAATGAACAACACGGTACTTTCGAGCAGTGGACGACGGCGACGACTCCGAAACCGATGCCCAGCGACTTTGTGCACTGTCTGATGGTTCGCGACGGACAAATTTGGATAGGTACTGAGACTGCGGGTGTTGTGAAGCTGTCGCCACAGCCGCTGATGCTCCGAAACTATATGCACCAGCCCTCACGATTACAGTCATTGTCACCCAACCCGGTCAATGCGATGTATGTTGAGCCCAGCGGTACGTTGTGGGCAGGAACAGTTGAAGGGGGGCTGAACAGGTTAGATGTCAGACAGCAGACGGAAGATGGTGTCTTTGAACACTGGTCGCTGTACGACTTAGGACTGAAACATAATACGGTATCGGTCTTGGAACCCGACGCACATGGACGCCTTTGGATAGGCTCGTGGGGCGGGGGACTGAATTGGATAGAGGTAAAAAGTAAGAGGTCAGAGGTCAGAGGTGAGCGCCCAGAGGTGCACCATGTGGACTTGCCTCCCGACATGGTGCCCCTGACCGACTATATCGGTGCGCTGGCCTACGACAAGTATAACGATGCCCTTTGGATAGGTAGCAACGACGGAATATTCTATTATGACCTGAAGACGGGCACGCTGTCGGACCCCTTTCCCGAAAATCACCTGATACGTGGCTGCATAGGCAGTGTGGTGGATCGTGAGGGACGTCTATGGATGGGGTGCCTGTCGGGTGTGTGTGTTGTTGATTTGAAGTCAACAAAGCCTTTCAAATATCGTCGCCTGCGCAACAAGTTGGATCATCCTGAGTCGCCCGTCATTGATAAAATCTGTTGTTTCTGTGAGACCAAGGACGGCACGCTGTGGCTGGGGTCAAACGGTTATGGACTGTATAGAAGATGTAAGGGGGCAGAGGTCAGAGGTGAGCGCGAGGAGGAGCACTTTGAACTGTTGACGACGGATGACGGACTGGCGAATAATGCGGTGAAGGGTATTGTTGAGGATGAACAGGGCCGACTGTGGATTACGACGGACAACGGGCTGTCGGTGTATGACCCGCGCTCGCGGACCTTTAATAATTTTGGCGAGCTGGACGGACTGCTCAGTCAGCGCTTTTACTGGAACTCGGCGGTGCGCGGAACCAATGGCACCATTTGGCTGGGGACCTTGGCAGGACTTACCGAGATGCGTGGTGAGAATGCTGATGCACGATATGAACCGCACTTGCGATTCACGCGTCTGATGGTGGACAATCAGGAAGTCAGTGCGGCGCATAGCCAAATGCTCGATGCAGACATTTCGCAGGCGACTTGCATCCGACTGCACGAGTCGAATAAGTCGATGGCTATCGACTTCTCGACGCTGACCTATGCCGGTGAGACGCAAGGACAGTACAGTTATCGACTGCGTGGCTTCGAAGACGAATGGACGCCTCTGAAGCCTGGCGAGCATTCCGTGCGCTATACCAGTCTGAAGCCAGGTTCCTACACCTTTGAGGTACAATATTCCCTGGGTGAGGGCGACGAGCCGCAAACAGCCAGCATTCAGGTGCTGGTGGCTCCCTACTTCTGGAAGAGCTGGTGGTTTGTGTTGCTGTGTTTGGTGCTGCTCTCAGCTCTGTCGGTATGGTATTACCATCGCCGTCTGGACCTGTGGCGCCAGCAAGAGGCCGAAAAGTTGCTCTTGCCCATCCGTCGAGTCCTCGACGAGTCCGAAGCCCCCGAACAGCTTCAGTCCCGAATACAAACCATTCTCGACAACCACGAACGTCTGCAGAAAAGCTATCGTCGCAGTGTGGAGGCCGACAAACAAGAAGTAATACGTACCAAGAAGTCGTTCATGGAACGTGCGACGGATGTGGTGGAACAAAACTACACGAACAGCGAATTCGGTATCAACGAGTTTGCCGAGGCGCTTGGCATGAGCAAGAGTCTTGTGTCGAAACGTCTGAATGCTGAGACCGGACAGAGCACCAGCCAGTTTATCCGTAACTACCGTCTTACTATTGCCAAGAAACTGCTGTTGGAAAATTGGGCAAACAGAAACATTACCGAGATAGCTTACAAGGTCGGGTTCAATGACCCGAAGTATTTTACGCGCTGTTTTACACGACATTTTGGTACTAGTCCCAGTTCGTATGTCGAAGAGGATGCCTTGGTGGACAATAATTGAAGGATAAAAGTGGATAAAGGCATAGAAAATGCATGTTTTTGGTTTTTGTCCACCTAATTTATTGTTTTGTCCACCCTTCTAAATACCTTTTTCTCTACTTTTGCCATCGAAAATCTGTTGTAATTACTATCATAACATATAATTCTAACATTAAAACAATTAACACTAATGAGAAAACAATTCTTATTCTCTTTGATGCTGACTTTGGGTGTCACGGGTGTACTCACCGTATGTCCTGTCAACGTCAAGGCAGCAGTGACCCAGCAGACCATCAAGGTCAAGGGTCAGGTGGTAGACCAAGCTGGGGAACCCTTGATTGGTGCTACTGTCAGGGTGAAGGGTATGCAGTCGGGAAGTGTGACCGATATGGACGGTAACTTCCAGATTGATGCTTCTTCGAATGCTACACTCGTGGTAAGTTATGTGGGCTACAAGGACCGTGAGGTAGCTGTTCGCGGACGTGCCGTCATCGACCAGATTCAGTTGGAGTCTGACGACAATGTGCTGGAGCAGGTTGTTGTCGTGGGTTACGGTACTCAGAAGAAGGCCGACCTGACGGGTTCTGTGTCTATCGTCAATGCTGAGGAGCTGAAGCGCGTGTCGAACTCGAACATCTCCACGATGCTGGAAGGTAAGGTGGCCGGTGTGCAGATTACCTCTGACGGTCAACCTGGTGCCGACCCATCAGTACGTATCCGTGGTATCGGTTCTTTCGGAAGTACTGCTCCTCTCTATGTCATTGACGGTGTGCCCATGGGTACGACCATCCGTGACTTCTCTCCTAACGACATTGAAACCATTCAGGTTTTGAAAGATGCTTCGGCAGGTGCTATCTACGGTTCCCGTGCTGCCAACGGTGTGGTAATCATCACGACGAAGAGCGGTAAGAAAGATCAGCCCCTGAAGGTGGACTATAAGGGATATTTTGGCGTTGACTGGATTCCCAGTAGCACATACGACATTATGAATGCCGACCAGTATAGTGATTATCTTGGTCATGCAGCAGCTAATTCCAATACGCCCCTGCCCAGTGGCTATAGTCTAGGAGCGGATGGCAAGTACCATTTCATGGACAATACCAATACTGATTGGTTCAAGGAGGTGTTTAAGACTGGTACACGTCAGAACCACAATGTCAATCTGAGCGGTGGCGGTGCACACAACACCTATAACGTAGGTCTCGACTATTTCCAGCAGAAGGGTACGTTGGAAGGTGCTGGTCCTAACTATAATCGTTTCACGGCTCGTGTGAACAATATGATGGAGACCAAGTTTATCCAGTTCAACACCAGTATCGTGTATTCTCACTCCAACCAGGACGGTATGGGTCTTTCAAATGCCAATGAGTATGTACAGGGTCTCTATGGCGACGTGACCAACGTGCTGCGTGGTACATTGCTGATGCAGCCTACTATCAAGGCATACGATGAAAGCACATGGTATTTGGACGACGTAGTGCCTGCTGCCAAGAATTACAAATACGATGCCTATGGCTATGGTGTTTATTATAATGATATCCATGGTGATATCTCTGCTTCGAACCCCTTGCTGGTTAACAACATGCTGACCCGCAATACCATTGTAGATCGTGTTGTTGCTACAGGTTCGGCTGATGTGAACTTGCTGAAGATGATTGGTTTGGATAGCAAGAATCACAAGCTGAACTACAAACTCAACCTCTCATATAGCAAGACCAATGCCCAGGATAAGACTTGGGTTGCAGCCTGGATTCAGAGCAACCGTGTATATCTTGACAAGAGCAACGAGCGCCTGACAGAGAATAAGCGTACTTATTCAGACTTCCTGGTTGAGAATACGCTGACATGGGATGGAAACTTCGGTTTACACCATATTAATCTCTTAGGCGGTATCACCTACGAGGAGGAGAATACCCATCTTTTGAATGCATGGGGTATCAACCTCACAGAACCCTATTATCTCCATCCCCAGAAAGCCGAGACACGTGAATCAGAGTCGTACGAATATAAACACGCTCTGACATCTTTCATTGGTCGTCTGAACTATGACTACGATGGCAAGTATCTGTTCTCGTTTGTTATTCGTCGTGATGGTAGCTCACGTCTTACGAAGGATATCCGCTGGGGTACTTTCCCGTCAGTATCTGTAGGTTGGCGTTTTGATAAGGAAAAGTTCTTCCCTATCGATCGTAACATTGTTAATCTGTTTAAGGTTCGCGCCAGCTATGGTGAACTTGGTAACGAGAACATCGGTGAGTATGCTTATCAGTCAGTGTATCGTCCTGGCTATATGAGTTATAGCTTTGGTAATACAGTTGTCTACGGTTCGTCTATTGAAGATTACGTGAACAATCAGCTTGCATGGGAGAAGAAGTCAACGACCAATGTCGGTATCGATCTGGCTATGTTCAACAATCGCTTGGAGTTCACTGCTGAGTGGTATAAGAACAAGTCGACAGACCTGTTGTACTCTGTTCCTGTTCCTGCCAACGCTGGTGTAAGAAACGAGTCTGTGACCATGAATGCCGCCTCTATGGAGAACAGCGGTTTCGAGTTCTCTGCAACTTATCGTAACCGTGACCACGCTCTGAAGTGGCAGGTATCAGCCAACTTGAGCACGCTGAAGAACAAGGTTACCAAGCTCGGTTTCGGCGAGGAGTCGTATATCACTGGTGACTATGCTACTTTCGTAGGTCAGGAGGTTGGTCAGTTCTATGGCTATGTCTATGAGGGTATCGCCCGTACTCAGGCCGACCTTGACGACCATGTCAACGATCTTGGCAATCATGTCACTCAGACTGGTGCACAGATAGGTGACTGTCTGTACAAGGACGTGAACAACGACGGCATTATCAATGGTTCCGACCGCGTCGTTCTCGGTAGTGGTCTGCCCAAGGTGAATTTTGGTATCAGTGCTCATCTGGAGTACAAGAATTTCGACCTGAGCATCTCAACCTTTGGTGCCTTGAACTATCATGTTTCCGATGGTATATATAACAGTCTGAACTCCTGCTACGGTTGGGCTAACAAGGATGTTGCCATTGGTGATGCCAACCGCTATTCCGAGGATGGTTTGACCTATATCTCAAGTGTTCCCCGTACCTATATTGTAGCCAACGGTGAGGCTTGGAACGACTACTTCAGCGATCGCAAGATCCAGAATGCTGCTTATTGGAAGATTGCCAATATCGAATTGGGCTACAACTTCCCCGACAAGTGGTTCAAGGGTGTTGTCTCTGGCGTTCGTGCATACGTTTCTGCCCAGAATCTCCATACCTTTACTAAATATAAAGGTTATAATGTGGACTATGCAGGTGGCACATTTACCCCTGGTTTCAACTGGTGCTCATATCCTAGTGCACGCAGCTTCATGGCTGGTATTCTTTTCTCATTCTAATATATAAAAGAGGTAATTATTATGAAACTATATAAATTTTCATTTGCCCTGATGTTGGGCATCGGCACGCTGACTTCGTGTAGCGATAAGTTGGAGCTGACCAACCCCAACGACCCGACTACAGGTACTTTCGGCAATACCACCCAAGACTTGGAGGATGCAGTCATTGCCTGTTATCATCATACCCGTATGGAGGGTACCTACGCCCGTGTAGGTTATACTTTGGAGTGCTGTCGTGGTGACGAGGTTTGGAACGTGGCTCAGTCATGGAACCACTTGTCAGCTGACAACCTGAATGTTTCCATAGACAATAGTGAGGTAGCATGGATCTGGCGCGACTGGTTCTATGTCATCAACATTACTAATTTCGTGATTACCAAGTGTGGCGAAGATGACAATGTGCTCTCTGAGACCATGAAGCGCATCAAGGGACAGGCCCTGTTCATCCGTGGTCTGGCATATTACAATCTTTCCAATTTCTATCAGAATCCCCCCCTCATTCTGGATTACAACTCATATTCTTCTCTTGAAGGACTTTATGCAGCCAATCACGAGGAGGGTGAGACCGATCCTAATGCACAGTATGACAGAGTGCTCGATCAGGTCGAGAAAGACTTCTCTGAAGCTATGACGCTGCTGCCAACCCGCGATGCGGGTGGCGAGTGGGCCAAAGGTCGTGCCACCAGCGGTGCTGCTGCCGGCTACTACGCCCGTGCTCTGATGCAGCGCCACAAGTACAGCCAGGCTCTCACCGTGCTGAAGGATATCATCGCTGGTAACTATGGCCACTATGAGCTGATGAAGAACTATGGTGACAACTTCCGTGAGGGCAGTGCTTACGAGAACAATGCCGAGAGCCTTTACGAAGTCCAGTTCCTCGACTATGGCTCTCAGGGCTCAGATGATGAGTGGACACCAGTGAACATTAGTAAGAATGCTTCTCAGGGTAATGCCTTAGAGGCTAACTTCGCACCTGCAAGCACAGGTAGCTGGCAGGACTTGGCAGCTGCTCCCTGGCTCTATTGGCTCTTCAAGGAAGGTGATAAGACCAAGGATGGTAAGCTCGACCCACGTCTGTATTGGACACTTGGTACATACGAGACAGACTGGGAAACCTATTCCGACGGTTTGGGAAATATGTGTTATACAGAAAAGATGTCTGATGAGAACCCCGCTGTTGTCAACACAGTCAATGGTGGTATTCCCGTTGCCAAATACACCAACTTCCGCACAGGTCTTTATGCCTCGGTGGTTACAGGTCTGAAGTGTGGTATCAATATTCGTCTCATGCGCTATGCTGACGTGTTGCTGCGTGCTGCTGAGTGTGAGAACGAGGTCAATGGTCGTCCTACCCAGCAGGCTATTGACTGGATTAACGAGGTGCGTCGCCGTGCCAACCTGAACGATTTGGCGCTTGCCGACTTCAAAACTGCCGACAAGCTGTTTGAGCAGATTGCCAACGTCGAGCGTCCCAAGGAATTCGGTTGTGAGGCAGGTCGTTGCTACGACCTTATCCGTTGGGGCTTCTTCCACGATGCCAACCGCCTGCAGCAGTTGAAGGAGCATGGTGCTTATAAGCTCGCTGCTGATGTGAAAGAAAAGATTGTCTATGGCACCTCTGGTGTTGAGAGTACTTTCGACAAATACCAAAAGGGGCATGAGTATTTCCCCGTCTATCAGAACTATATGAATGTGAACTCCAGTCTCGTGGGTAACTCTGCAAATAAAGACATGGACAACTTTGTGTACTTTACCAAGAATGGTTGGACTATTCACCCTGTAGTTGATTTGAGCAAATAACAATAAAACCTTTAATAGATAAAGATTATGAAATATCTGAATAAAATAGCAACTGCTTGCTGTGCAGCAGCCTTGGGCATGCTGACACTGACAAGCTGCGAAGGCGGTGACCTGTATAAGATAAATGCTCCCGACTGGCTCGCAGAAATGGGACAAAAAGAGGAAGATCCGTCTTCTATTGTCGAGACGACGCCCAATCCTTCGAAATTGGGTGCAGCAGACAATACAACAGGCTGGTGGACAGAATTTACTGACGACATCAAAGCTGAATCAGGAAAGACCTATCAAGTGAAGTTTACAAATTTTGGTGGTGCCAGCAACTGGAACAACTTCGTGCTCATTCTCCGCAACGAGGCAAAGGACGTTGAGTATGCTGTACTGCGTGCCGACAACTGGGGCTGGGGGACTGGCTATTCAGGAGAAGAAAGCGATGCACATTTTGCCAAGAAGATGGAGAGTGCTGACAGGGACTGGGCTACGTGGCTGAAGGCTATGAGCAGAGCCAAGTGCACGCTGAACCTCTATAATTATGGTGATGGTACTGCCGATGTAAAGGTCACGATGCTTGGCTCTGATGGCAACACTTATACACAGGAGTATACAGGTGTCTCTGTAGATAAGGACAATCTTTACTTCGCGTTCACCGTGGATAACAGCCATATTGAGTTTGGCGATGTTGACGTGAAGGACAGCGAACCTGTAGCCATGAATCTGAACGGAGTGGCCGCGAAGGTGAAGCTGGGAACCTCGTTCGAGGATGCTTTTGCCAATGTGACGGCAACAGTGACCTTCGCTGATGGTGTAGCGAAAGAGGTGGAGGGCAAGGACCTTCAGATTCAGGCTGTTCCTGATATGAATAGCGTTGGCAGGAAGACGCTGGTGGCTGTCTATAATAAGACCTATCTGGGTGAGAATGCTGCCGCAGCAGTTATCGGTACTGCTGAGTTCGAGATTGTTGAGAAGATGTACAAGACCGTTGGTGCTACAGACAACACAGGCGCTTTCTGGAGTGACCATTCTGAAGCCATCAAGGTGGCTCCTGGTGAGACGTTTGTTTCCTACTTCACCAACTATACTGCTGGTGGTGCCAACTGGAACAACTTCCTCGTTGTGCTGGCTACGGCCGATGGTGCAACAGAGTATAGCGTACTGCGTGCCGACAACTTCGGTTGGGGTATAGGCTGGGGGGCATGTGCCGCAACCATTGAGGACGGTCGTAACTGGGATGAGTGGGCCGCCGCTATGGATGGCGCCAAGGTGACCACTTTCGTTACCAACAATGGTGACGGTACTGCTGACGTGAAGGCTATTATGGTTGGTAACAATGGTAAGACATACGAGCAGAACTACAAGGGTATTAACACCGTTGATCCTAATAACTTCTACTTCCACTTCACCATTGAGAAGGCACATCTGGAGTTCGATGCAGTGACAGGTGACGAGAACAACACGGGCGCATTCTGGAGCGACCATTCGCCTGCACACAAAATAGAAGCAAACCAAACGTTTGTAACACGTTTCACCAACTACACTGCAGGTGGTGCCAACTGGAACAACTTCCTCGTTGTGCTGGCTACGGCCGATGGTGCAACAGAGTATAGCGTACTACGTGCCGACAACTTCGGTTGGGGTACAGGCTGGGGGGCATGTGCCGCAACCATTGAGGACGGTCGTAACTGGGATGAGTGGGCCGCCGCTATGGATGGTGCACTAGTAACCGCTTTCGTTACCAACAATGGTGACGGTACTGCTGACGTGAAGGCTATTATGGTTGGTAACAATGGCAAGACATACGAACAGAACTATATGGGCATCAACACCATTGACCCCGACAACTTCTACTTCCACTTCACTATTGAGAAGGCACATCTGGTATTTGAGTAATTTATTAAATGCAACACAATTATGAAATATATATCAAAACTTTTAGTGCTGTTTGCCATCGTCACGATGGCAACAGCCTGCAAGGATGACATTGAGGAAGTGAATATTCCTTTGTCAGTCAGCACTCCCGCTGTGTCAGCCATCAAGGGGTCGTCTGCCGCTGTTACGGCAACGGCCGAAGGTTCACATATCACCTATCGTGGTATTTGCTTCTCGACATCGCCCAATCCTACTATCAATGATAACAAGATTACGGCATTCTCGAAGAATATTTCCCTGACCATCACTGGTCTGCAGCCCAACACCACTTATTATCTGCGTGGTTATGCACAGACAAGCTATGAGGTCGTTTACTCTGGCGAGACATCTTTCACGACTACAAACGCTACGGTTGATACCGAGGACGACCCACAGGCAGGCGGACCTGCAGACCTGAAGCGAGTCAGCGTGCACGACCCCAGCATTGTTTGGGACCCGACGTCAAACACCTATTATGTCTTTGGCTCCCACCGTGCTGCAGCAAAGTCAAAGAACCTGATGTCGTGGGAAGCCTTCCAGGCTCCTTGGGCAACAGCTGGCAGTAACAATGCCGCTAATGCTGACGCCTTCACTACTCCTCAGGTGACGAAGATGAAGAAAGGTGGCAAGACCTATGATTTCACTTTCGATGCCTTTGCTTGGTCAAAGCGTGGCAACGATGCTTATAACGTGGACGGCAATATGTGGGCTCCCGACGTCATCTATAACAAGCGTCTGGGTAAGTGGTGCATGTACCTCAGCATCAATGGCGACCACTGGCTGAGCAGCATCATCCTGCTGACCTCTGACAGAATTGAGGGTCCTTATCGCTACCAGGCTCCTGTTGTGATGAGCGGTTTCCGTTCACAGGCCAACTATGAGGCTACCGATGCGCCCATGGCACTGGGCGAGACAACGATGCCCGGCCGCTACAATCCCAGCGACAACTACGGAAACCATTGGCCCAACGCCATCGACCCCTGCGTGTTCTACGACGAGGAGGGCAAACTATGGATGAGTTATGGCTCGTGGAGCGGTGGTATCTTCATGCTGGAACTCGACGAGGAAACTGGTCTGCGTGACTATGATGTCACTTATGCAGAGAGCGAAACGTCGGATCCTTACTTTGGCCGGAAGATTGCCGGCGGTCACTACGTGTCGGGGGAGGCCAGCTACATCGAGTATGTTGGTGGCTACTACTTTCTCTTTGTGACCTATGGTGGCCTGGAAGCTGCCGGTGGCTATCAGATGCGCATGTTCCGTTCACAGGATCCTGATGGACCATACGTTGACAGCAAGGGCAGCAGTGCTATCTTCAATACCTATTTGCTCAACTTCGGTGCTGGTGAGAACGATGGAAACCGTGGTGTCAACATCTTTGGTGCATACAACGAATGGGGCTATCAGGTTACGGGTGACTTTGGCGAGCGTGCTCAGGGACATAACAGCATTATTGCTGCCGAGGACGGACGTACCTATCTGGTTTATCATACACGTTTCCAGAATCGTGGCGAGGGTCACGAGGTGCGTGTTCACCAGGTTTATCAGAACGAAGAGGGCTGGTTGGTGGCTGCTCCATTCGAATATACGGGCGAAGGCATCAAGAGCGCTGGTATTGCTGTTGCTCAGAAGGTGGCTACAGCTGATATCCCAGGTACTTATAAGTTGCTGACTCATCAATATGGACTGGATCATGCTGCCAAGGAATATGCAGCTCCTGTGGATGTAACCCTCAATGCTGATGGTACTATTTCCGGTGGTGCTACTGGTACTTGGACCACCAAGTCTGGTACATCATATATCACCATCAAGATTGGTTCAGAATTTAAGGGTGTGATGGTTCCTCAAACTTTGGAACCAACTGATACAAAGGTTCCTTGCTTCACGGCTCTTGACAGTAAGACAGGTGTTACCATCTGGGGTTACAAGGCTCCTGTGAAAGAGTAAAATAACTGACTGATGAAACGAATTCTATCTATAGTAGTGGTGCTCACGCTGAGCACCACTCTATATCCCCAGTCCCATCACCAAGGGCATCACCATACGGCATTCCAGACGGAGACACCGATGACGCACGACCCAGTGATGGCGTATGAGGACAGTACTTACTACCTGTTCTGCACGGGGATAGGCATCCAACAGATGACTTCCCAGGACCGTAAGACGTGGACGGTACTTCCTGAGCCTATAATGACGGTGATGCCACAATGGACAGGCGATTCAGTCCCAGGCTTTACTCACCATGTGTGGGCTCCTGATGTCATCCGGTGGCACGGTAAGTGGTGGTTGGCCTATAGCTGTTCTACCTTCGGTAAGAATGGCTCTGCCATCGGTTTACTGAGTAAACCTTCATTGGGTTTCCCCGTATGGAATGACGAAGGCTGTATCGTGACTTCTCGTGAAGGTCGTGACCAGTGGAATGCTATCGACCCGAACTTCATCATCGACGACAACGACCAAGCGTGGATGACGTGGGGCTCGTTCTGGGATGGCATTCAGATGGTGCGTCTCGACACCACGATGCATGTGGCCAAGGGCGAACGGCCGCGTACCATTGCCCGCCGCTATGCATCGCGTGATAGGAATGTGCCCGCTAATCCTACTTCCAAGTATGCCGGAACGAATGCCATCGAGGCACCGTTCATCTTCCGACACGATGGCTGGTACTATCTCTTTGTGTCGTGGGACTACTGTTGTCGCGGAGCCCAGAGCAACTACCGCGTAGCCGTAGGTCGCAGCCGTCAGGTGGATGGGCCTTATATCGACCGCAGCGGCAAGGATATGCGCGATGGCGGCGGCACCCTGTTCCTCGAAGGCGACAAGAAGCAGTTTGAGGCTGTGGGCCATTGTGCTGCCTATCATGTCAATGGTGAGGATATCTTCATCTGTCATGGCTACAGTATTGCCCATCAGGGGGCATCAATACTGGTCCAACGTCCTATCAGGTGGACTGCTGACGGTTGGCCTTTCTTAAAGACAATTGATTAATACCGACAGAGAATGAAGCGATTTCTTTTAGCATTATGTGCATTCCATGTCTCCATGCTTGTGTCTTTTGCTCAGTCGTGGACGGCAGATAATGGCAACGGCACGTTTACCAATCCTCTGTTCTATGACGAATTCTCCGACCCCGATATTATTCGGGTGGGTGATGACTACTATCTGGCTGGCACTACTATGCACTCGGTGCCAGGACTCGTTATCCTGCACTCGAAAGACCTTGTTAATTGGGAGAACGTCGGCTACTGTTTCAATCGCTTTGACTTCCCTGAGGATCGGTTTTCGCTGAAGAATCATGAGGAAATATACGGACAGGGCATCTGGGCGCCAGCCATTCGCTATGCCAATGGCCAGTTCTATATTTTCTCAAATGTCAATGGCAAGGGGTTGCAATGCTACACATCGAAGGATATTCGTGGCCCGTGGAAGCATCATAATATGCAAGGCAACATCTACGACCTTTCGGTGCTCTTCGATGACGATGGCAAAATCTACGCCATCCACAAGTATGGTGAGGTGCATTGTACAGAGTTGAAGCCCGATATGAGCGGACCGGTAGAGGGAACCGATCGGGTCATCATCCCAGAGGGTAACGGTATTGGCGAGGGACATCATATCTATAAGATTGATGGTATGTATTACCTCATCTCTACCGACTATGCGCCCAACGGTCGTACACTTTGCTCACGGTCGAAGAGTATTTGGGGGCCTTATGAGACCCGGGTCATCACAGCTGACGAAACCTACGGCTATCAGGGCGTGGGGCGTACGCTGGTGCCAAAGGGTGAAAAATACCGCATCGGCAGCAATGGCGCTTCGTTCACCATTATGACTGCCAGTCCAGACGCTACGGGCTGCGACAATGCCCATCAGGGTGGCATTGTCCAAGCTGTTGACGGTTCATGGTGGGCATTGCTTATGCAGGACTTCCACTCTATAGGCAGAACCGTCTGTCTGATGCCACTGACGTGGAAGGACGGATGGCCGATGGTAGGTCTTGAGGGCAATTTGGGCCGTGCACCACGCACTTGGTTTAAGCCGGGTGGCAAGGATGTTGAGGTGTCACAGCAGCAAGCAGAGCCTCATGCTCCTTACGAGCGTAGTGAGCATTTCGATGGCAAGGTTCTTGGTCGCATTTGGCAGTGGAACCATAATCCTGATGACAGCAAATGGAGTCTGACAAAAGGACGTTTGCGCCTGCAGTCAATGCCTGCCGAACAGTTGATGTGGGCTCGCAACACGCTGACACAGCGCGTTGTTGGACCAACATCCATTACTACTGTCGAACTCTATGTAAAGGGTATGAAGAATGGTGATGTGGCTGGCTTAGGTAACATTAACGTTCCTTGCTCGTGGATAGGCGTTATTAAGAATGGTAATAGTACTTCCCTCTGTTGTTTTGAGCAACTGAATAATGATACTATTATGATGCCCATCGATTTGGTTGATGGAAAAATCTATCTCCGTTGTATCGGTGAATATGATGATAATCAAGCACAGTATGCTTACTCGACTGATGGTAAAACATTTAAGACACTTGGACGCATGATGCCCCTCTCTTATCAGCTCATTACTTTCCAGGGGTCTCGTCATGCTCTTTTTATGTATAATATAAAAGGTAGGAATGGCGGTTATGCAGAGTTCGATAACTTTACTGTTGAAGAACCAAAGGCTGACCGTAGCAGGAATATCCCCTATGGTAAGACCGTACGCATCATCAACAAAGCAACGAATCGACCTGCCATTGCCTTGGAGCATGGATTGCTTTACGATACCAATGCTGGCAACATGAGTGAGTTGACTCGATTCCGCATAATAGACTGTAAAAAAGGATGTGTAGCTCTCCAATGTGCTGATGGTCGTTATGTGAAAGTCTATGGTGACGGTTTGCCTGGTGATGTGCGCTTTACATCCGATGCAAGGGAGGCTGAGGTGTTTCTTTGGCAAGATTATCTCGACCATGATTTTATGCTTCTTTCTTTGAAGAATCATAAATATTTAGGTAAGAATCCGACTACAGGCAGTCCTTATTCTATGGACTTCGCCGGACCAGATCCTGGTCAGCGAAATGGTGCTGTGTTCCACTGGGAGGAATAATGATTAAACGCTCCCAATTTTTAAGTTATTCAATTAAAGGAAAAACGTTATAACTATGAAAAAAAGATTATTAATGTTGTCTGCTGTCGTGGCGAGCATGACGATGACGGCAATAGCGCAGAACGTGATGGACGTGAACACCAAGAAACTGGGTGCACCCATCCAGCCGACGATGTACGGCATTTTCTTCGAGGACATCAACTACGCCGCTGACGGCGGACTGTATGGTGAACTGGTGAAGAACCGCTCGTTTGAATTTCCGCAGTCGCTGATGGGCTGGCAGGCCTTCGGACGGGTGGATGTAAAGGATGACGGACCGTTTGAGCGTTGTCCGCACTACGTGGTGCTGAGCGATCCTGGTCACAACGACCGCCGTTCGGGACTGGTGAACGAGGGCTACTTCGGCATCGGCGTAAAGCAGGGCGAGCAGTACCGCTTCTCGGTATGGGCAAAGGTACCAAAGGGCGTGGCGACCATCCGCGTGCAGCTCATCGATGAAAGTTCGATGGACGAGCGTCAGGAGTTTGCCGAGCAGAAGGTGGACGTCACCTCTGCAGAGTGGAAGAAATATACCGTCACGCTGACGTCGACGAAGACGCTGAAACAGGCCAAGCTGCGCATCTTCCTGCAAGGGTTGAACAGCGTGGCGCTGGAGCATATCTCGCTATTCCCCGTCAACACCTATAAGAACCGCGAGAATGGTATGCGCCGCGACCTTGCTCAGGCTTTGGAAGACCTGCATCCGGGCATCTTCCGCTTCCCCGGCGGATGCATTGTGGAGGGTAGCTCTCTTGATGAGCGCTACCAATGGAAGAACTCGGTAGGTCCCGTTGAGAACCGTCCGTTGAACCATAATCGCTGGGAATATACCTTCGACTTCCGCTACTTCCCCGACTACTATCAGTCGTACGGACTGGGGTTCTTTGAGTTCTTCCAGTTGGCGGAGGATATCGGTGCTGAGCCGCTGCCCGTCATCTCGTGCGGACTGTCGTGCCAGTTCCAGAACCCCGACCCCACGAAGCCCGGCGTACATGTAGCACTCGACGACCTCGGCCCATACATCCAGGATGCGCTGGATTTGGTGGAGTTTGCCAATGGCGACGTCACCACGAAGTGGGGTAAAGTGCGTGCCGACATGGGACATCCCGAACCCTTCAACCTGAAGTTCCTCGGTGTGGGCAACGAACAGTGGGACTACGACGAGCAGCACGGCGGCTATGGTCCTGTGTTCACCGAGCGCCTGAAGAAGTTCAGCGACGCCCTGCGCAAAAAATACCCCACGCTGAAACTCATCGGCACCACCGGTCCTAACAGCGAGGGCTGGGATTTCGACCTCCTGCAGCCCCGCATGAAAGAGTTGAAGGTGGACCTCTACGACGAGCACTACTACCGCGACGAGCAGTGGTTCCTGACCCACGGCCTGCGCTACGACACGTACGACCGCAAGGGACCGAAGGTGTTCGCCGGTGAATACGCCTGCCACGGCAAGGGCAAGAAGTGGAACCACTACGAGGCTGCCATCCTCGAGGCTGCCCACATGACGGGCTTCGAGCGCAATGCCGACATCGTACACATGAGCTCCCCTGCCCCACTCTTCGCCCACGTCGACGGATGGCAGTGGCGTCCCGACCAGATTTGGTACGACCAGACGCAGATGTTCAAGACCGTCAGCTACTACGTGCAGCAGATGTATGCCACCAACAAAGGCACTCACGTGCTGCCGCTGACCACCCGGAAGCAGCAGGGCAAGAAGAGCGTGGCTGTTCCCGTGGCCAACCAGGAGGGACAGAACGGACTCTTCGCATCGGCAGCCTTCGACAAGGATGCCAACGAGGTCATTGTCAAGGTCGCTAACACCTCGAAGACCGTGCAGCCCATCACGCTGAACCTGAAAGACCTGACGGGTGCCTCCACGGCACGGACGCTGACGCTGAGCCATCACGGCATGGACGACGAGAACAGCATCGAGCGTCCCGAGCTGATCACCCCGCAGCCAGGCACTATCGCTGTCGAGGCCGACAAGAAGCAGTCGGTCATCAATGACCAGCTGCCCGCCATGTCATTCCGCATCTACAGAATCAAGAAATAGAAAGGAAAAGTTCTATTACCAGACCATCAGAGCCAGTGGACAAAACTGTCCACTGGTAGTCTTATGCCTAGGATAAACATCAGGGAGTAATAATGGCCGTCCAGCCGCCACCACTGCTGAGGTGGATGTTGAGGCGGTTGGTGCTACTGACGGTTTTGTGGATATGCTGATAGTCCGTAGCCTCTTTAGCGGCATTGATACCGTCAGCGAAGATGTCGGCCTGATACAGTCCTGAGCCGAGGAAAGACAGGTTGACGGTTAGGTCGCGTGGTGTCCAGTCGGTCATGGCTGCCAGATACCAAGTGGTTCCCTTGCGGCGGGCGATGAGCGTGTATTGGCCCAATTGTCCGTCAAGGGCGATGGTCTCGTCGAACGTCGTAGGAATCTGTGCGATGAAGTCCGTACACTCCTGATTCTGCATATACTTCGTAGGGCTGTCGGCTAGCATCTGCAACGGTGCTTCGAAGGTGATGTACATCGCCATCTGGTGAACGCGCGTGCCCTGACTCATCGGATGGTCGTTGTTGCCAAAGAAATGATCCTTCATGGCGTTCGACATGGCGCCTGGCGTATAGTCCATAGGTCCTGCCAGCATTCTGAGATAAGGCGCCGTCACGTCGTAGCGCGGCTGGTCGTGCAATGGAAGGGAAACACCACACGTTGAACATGACCCTTGAAGAAGTAGAAACCCAGCTCGACCCCCAGCGCTTTATGCGCGTCAACCGTCAGTTTATCATTAGCGCTGCCGCCGTGCAGAAACTCTCCACCTATTTCCTTGGCAAGATGCGTATCCACATGACTGCTGCTCCCGACGAGGAGATCATCGTCAGCAAGGATAAAGTCGCCACCGTAAAGCGCTGGCTCGACTCGTAAAATGAGAGAATATGAGTAAGAAAAACGTGACATTAAAGCCATTGGAACCTGATGACCGTGAACAGTTCATCACGGACAATCAGGAGGCGTTTCGGTATGGAGCGATGGAAGAGTTTGGACTTAGGGATGACCATTGCGAAGAGGATGGGGAGATTATATCGCGTCAAACTATCTCAGACTCTATCGATGCTGAAAACGCGGAAGCCTATCGCATTGTCTGTGATGGCAAGAACGTGGGTGGCGCAGTCATTCATATTGATAACGAAACCTATACAGGCCACTTGGATTTGCTTTTTGTTTCACCCAATGTTCACAGCCAAGGCATTGGTTTCGCAGCATGGCAAGCCATCGAGCTAATGCATCCAGAGATTAAAGTTTGGGAAACCGTAACCCCTTACTTCGAGAAACGCAATATCCATTTCTACGTGAATCGCTGCGGATTTCACATTATCGAATTCTACAACAACCACCATCCCGATCCCCATGACCCCGAAGGTAGCTCAGAAGACCAAGACGGTATGTTCCGCTTTCAGAAAGTGATAGAATCCACGTCAGGAAAGCCAGACAATCAGCATGAGAAACGATATCATCAAAACAGTCCTGACTGATGGCGAATATTATTTTCGGAATAGAACATGCATCTACGCATCATTAACAAGAGATCCGTTAAAGGCATGGGACTTCAATCACTGGCTATATGACATACGAACCAGGCATTGCAATTTCCTAAAGTTAGACCTCGAACAATTCGTCTTTGTAGCTAAGAAACAAATGAAGGGCGACAAATACGAAGACCTGAACCTCGATTATACCAAGTTCAAGCTAAAGCACATCATCAGTCTCTCGCCCCTAAAGTTTGAGGATTTTGACGTGACGAATGAAGTAGGTATCATCAAAGAATATGGATCGGAGTGACTAACCTATATTCCTCGCTCTGCCCAATCACCTCTATCAAGGTTACGATAACCGATGGCCTCAGCAATATGCTGGCTCTGTACTTTCTCTGAACCCTCTAAGTCGGCAATCGTTCTAGCAACCTTCAAGATTCTGCTATACGCTCTGGCAGACAGACTCAGCTTCTCCATAGCCAACCGTAGCATTTCTAGACTTGCATCATCAGGTTCAGCAAATTTATGCAACATCCGCTCTGTCATTTGGGCATTGCAATGAACGTTTTTGTAGTCCTTGAAACGCTCTTCTTGGATAAGTCTCGCCTTGATAACTCGTTCACGGTGTGATGTGGACGGTTCTCCAGGCTGCATTTTGGACAGCTGAGCGAACGGAACTGCCTGAATTTCACAGTGTATGTCAATTCTATCGAGAAGAGGACCACTGATTTTCGAGAGATAACGGCTGATTTGTCCCGGTGTGCAGGTACACTTGTGTAAGGGATCGCCATAATAGCCGCAAGGACAAGGATTCATCGAGGCTACAAGCATGAAAGAGCATGGATATTCCACTGTGTAATTTGCCCTGGTTATCGTTATTTTACGGTCTTCTAAGGGCTGTCTGAGGATTTCCAATGTAGCCCGATTGAACTCCGTTAATTCATCTAGAAAGAGTACTCCATTATGGGCTAAAGATACCTCGCCGGGCATTGCCTTTGTCGTCCCTCCGGCCAAACCCACCTGCGAGATGGTATGATGAGGTGCACGAAAGGGACGTTGACTGATGAGGCTCGTATTGCGATCGAGTTTGCCGGCAACAGAGTGTATTTGTGTGGTCTCCAGACTTTCGGCCAATGATAATGGGGGTAGAATGGAAGGCAGACGTTTTGCGAGCATCGATTTTCCTGATCCCGGCGGTCCAATCATAATGAGATTGTGTCCGCCTGCGGCAGCCACCTCTAGTGCGCGTTTCACACTCTCCTGTCCGCGGACATCCGAGAAGTCGAGCTCATACTTGTTCTGCTGCTCATAGAATTCCTTTCGTGTGTCGATGACAGTTGGTTGGTAGCTGTCGTCACCGTTTAGGAATTTGATGACGTCCAGCAGTGTCTCCATGCCGTAGACATCCAACTGGTTGACGACAGCGGCTTCGCGGATGTTTTGCTGGGGCACGATGAGGCCCTTGAACTTCTCTGCCCTTGCACGGATGGCTATGGGCAGTGCACCGCGTACAGGTTGCAGGTGTCCGTCAAGACTGAGTTCGCCCACCAACATGTATTTGTCCAGTCTGTCGTTTGTTACCTTGTCGCTGGCAGCCAGGATGCCAATGGCTAGTGGAAGGTCGTAACTTGACCCTTCTTTCTTGATGTCGGCAGGCGACAGATTTGCCGTAATGTCCATCTTTGGCATTTTAAAACCGTTGTTTGCCATCGCGGCTTTGATGCGGTCGTAGCTCTCTTTGACGGCAGTATCTGCCAGTCCCGTCAGGTGAAACTGCATGCCGCGCGCCATACTTATCTCTACCGTTACTGTCGTCACTTCCAGCCCGTTGACAGCTGCACAAAAGGTCTTTACAAGCATAATCAATTCGTTTTATGCTTGCAAAGATAGTGCAAATTGAGCAAAAAGCAAAAGGAAAAACCGTTTTTCTTTTCGAAGTGAAAATAGTTCCGCAATTCTTTGGTGGTTTAAAAATTATTCACTATATTTGCAGTCGGAGTAGGAAGGACCTGCTCTGGCAGAAGGGAGGCACCGCGAGACTAGCGAGTGTCTCATGAAGGGAGCAGCGTAATGCTTCAAACTTGTGGATGAGAACCTAAAACATTTATAAAACAAAGAAAATTATGAAAATCAAGGAATGGATTAATGAGAACGTTGACCTGAAACGTGAAGAGAATGAAATACGTGATTACAAGGGCTATGGCTTTACGCTGGCCGCAGTGGGATTGGTAGCTGGAGCTGCTACCGCCTTTGTCACGATTATTCTGCAAACGGTTTTTGGAAGTGCTTCTGCATCACAGACCATCGTCAACTTTGTTGCTACTGCTATTGTTGTGGCGCTGATAGCCTATCTTGTCTGGCTATTGCTCCCAATGTTCAAGGATTCTGGCATCAGTATTGGCAATAAGATTCTTACCACTGTGATTTGCCTTGCCTGTGTAGCTATTCCTTTTATGATTGGTATTTATCTGATTGTATTGGCTGCCATTGCCCTTGTTGGCATTGCTGCCTTATGGATTGTGGGCAAGATTTGGGGCACGTCAGAAAAGGCCAACGATGAAGATACAGACCTCATCACCACGATGATGGGCTTTGGCGGAAAAAAGGGTTCAAAGAGTGACTATGACACCATTGCCAGTGAGGATGGTACACTCTATGGCGACCGTGTCGATCACGACACCTTTAGAGCCAACGGAACCACGTATAAGCGCACCTACGAGGGCCTTTCAGAAGTGTGGAAGGAAGAATAACGCTGATACAGTATTGTCGCTCAGAAACGTGTTTTCTGGGCGATTGTTTTTTGGTGTTATCTGTCCAATTCTTTTCTGACTATTTCATCGACCAAAGTAAAAATAGTTCCGCAATTCTTTGGCGGTTTTGGAATTATTGCTTATCTTTGCCAACAGAAAATAGAATAAAGATGAAACAGAAGAAACGTGAATTGATGATGCAGGAGTATGGCAAATACTGCCTGGATATGTCAAAACTAATATTTTGAGTAGTGATTCTTGCAGGAATCATGAACCTTGGTGTTGATGACTTCTTTCTGTTTGGAGTCAGAGGTATTCTTGTAGCGTTATTTGCTTCGATGGGATTTGTTTTTAAAAGGGTACGAACAACCATAAATATCTAATACCAACTGTTTGTAAAATACTCATTTTCAGATACTTTTGATTTTTAACACTTGATGGTTGGAATTTGGTGGTTACCGAATTTCAGTATATTTTTGCAACGTATTTCTACCGCGAGGAATTTACGGGGCCTCGATTTCGTCACTTTGCGGACTCGGTTGACAAAGGGTTACGATGAGGTGCAAGGAGTGACAAAACGGAGCAGACGGATTCCAAGAAAGCAACGATGCGGACGGAGTTGACATCGGTTGACGTATGTGAAGCATGGTTGTTTTAACGAGAGGGAAAAAGAGAATGATTGTTGAACCATCAAAAGAGTGCAAAAATGAAAGAAGTCAGGAAGTGCAAGTACTGCGGAAAGGAGTTCATTCCAAGGAGTGGATCGCAGAAGTATTGCTGCGAGGAGTGCCAGACGAAAGCGAAAGAGGCCGTGCCGACGAGGCAGATCGTTTCCAGTCGCAGGCCGACATCGACAAGCCAGAGGTGCGTGTGATGGTGAATCCGGGCGGGCTGAACGAGAAATTCGCCAACGAAAACCTGACACATGCCACCATCATCGTCTGGCAGAAGAACGAGGAAATCCCCAATCAAGTGGCTGAGGGCAATGCTGACGTGATGATTACCGAAATCACCGAGGCT
>JAEEVW010000043.1 GCA_016291085.1 Prevotella sp. | reverse complement strand
AAAGATACAAAAATTACCCGACATACGCAAGCTTTTTAGGCGTTATTTTATGACTTAAAGTGTTAAAAATCAATAAGTTACAGGGGCTCTTGCTTAGGCATTTGGGGACATCAAATTGGACACCCTATTTCCGAATGCTCAACTCTGTTGAAACCCCGATTTTTATTTGGTTTTTCTTTGGTATTTCGCTCGATTTGCACTACCTTTGACTTCGTCGAAGATACTTCCGTTCGAGAAAACTCAAAATATTTTTGGTTTTCTTCTCACTTATTCGTACCTTTGCAGGCGATAAGAAAAATAAGTGTAAAACTAACCATTATGAAACGTACAACTATTCTATTATTTCTATTTGTTTTTGTGGGTCTGCAGCAGGGCTGGGGCTACGTGAAGGACTCGATTTTCGTTAACGTGAACGGCCAGCGGAGAAACATGATTGTGTTCACTCCGAACGAGCTGCCGGCAAAGTCGCCACTGTTCATCATCACACACGGCATGAACCAGAACCCGGAATACCAGTACGGCTCGGACAAGATCTACGAAATGGTAGACACGGCGAAGTTCGTGGCGGCCTACCTGCGCAGCGACGGCAACACATGGGACATCGGCGGCACGAAGGACCAGAACTTCGTAACGAAGACCATCGACGAGATGGCCACACGATACGACATCGACCGCGACCGCGTGTACTGGTCGGGATTCTCGATGGGATCGATGCTGATTCATCACTGCATAGCGAACATGCAGGACAAGATTGCCGCCTTTGCTCCGACCAGCGGCATACAGTTCTCGGAACAGCCGTGGAACAACTGTAAGAAGCCGGTGAACCTGCTGGAGTGCATCGCCTATGGCGACGACGTGTTCGGATACGAGCAGTATGGCATTCACGCCTACATCGAGAACTATGCCAAGCACGACCAGCACACAAAGTATTCGAAGACGATAGGCTACAGGCCGGTGGGCAGCAGTTGGCAGAACGGCGACATGGAGCAATGGACGGGCGGCCCGAACGGCGGCGAGGTGTGGCTGTATTCGTATAACAACGGCGGACACTGGCCCACGGACCAGAACCGCCATCTGATATGGAACTTCTGCAAGCGATTCGCACTGAACCAGCCCAAGGCGAGAATCACCATGCCGGAAGGCGAGACAACCTTCCTGAACATGACGCCGGACAAGAACCCCGTATTCCCCGACATCGACATCGAGGCCACCGCGACAGCCACCAAGGGCGAGGTGGCAAAGGTGGAGATCTACGACGGCACGACGCTGATAGCAACGCTGACGGAGGCTCCCTACCAGGCCACGCTGAAAGCCCCCAAGGCCGGCACACACCAGCTGCGTGTGGTGGTGACCGACTCGGACGGCAAGACGGGAGAGAACACATGCCAGGTGAACTGCGTGCCCACGGCGGAGAAATATAACATGTGTCAGACGTTCGTATACGAAGGTGCCATCCCCCAGAACTGGTGTGTGACCAACGGCAATACAACGCGTGTGGGCGGTGGTATGCCCTACTCGACCGGCAACCGACTGCTGCGGTTCACCAACGAGAGCCGCGGATTCGAATACGGACTGATGGTGCAGAACACCAGTGGCCAGGAGAAGGCCGCCTGGGCACGGTTCGGCGACAAGAAGGGACGGTCGCACATGACGCTGCACGCAGGAAACTACTCGCTGTTGAGCCGTGTGGTGAACTGGAACCAGGCGGACCACACGCCGGTCATCTACGCCATTGAAGATATGAACGGAGAGGTGGTGGCCACGAAGACCTTTACACCCACCGGTAACGTCGGGGGCAACACGGCAAACAAATTCAAGACAGGCAGGGGACAGACCTTTACCTTCGACATCGCACAGACGGGCGACTACGTGCTGTCGTTTTATGCCGACGCCACGAAGAATGCCGACTTCGTGCTGGGCATGGCCACGCTGGAAGCGAATTCGTTCAACGAGACGGGCATCGAGGAACTGCGTAGCGACGAACGCCCACAGGACAAGCAGGGATGCTTCGACCTGAGCGGACGACGCCTGGACGCCAACGACCTGAAACCAGACCTCTACATCATCGACGGCCGCAAGGTCGTTAAGAGGTGAATGGACAGTGGAAAGAGAATGTGAAGCAAAATAAGGGTGTGCTCATTGGCACACCCTTATTTGTTCTATCACTCGTTGTTACACGTTACTTCTTCTCTTCGGGCTTGGGAGCAGCGGCGGGCTTTTCGGCCTTAGGAGCTGCGGGCTTCTTGGCGGGAGCCTTCTTAGCTGCGGGCTTCTCCTTGGGCTCGAGCTTTTCGAGACGGGCCTTCAGACGAGTAATCTCCTTGTCCTTCATCTCGATCTCGTCACCCTGGTTGCGGATGGTGGTGAGCAGGGCGTTGAGCTCGTCGTTCTCGATTTCCTGAGGATAGAGGGCGTTGACCCTGTTGATGAAGTCGCCGAGGATGTTCATGTAGTTGGTGAAGGCATCGAACGGTCCGCTATAGATGCCGCGGTCGAGTCCTACGTTCGAGGGCTTGGTGGTCATGAAGCGGAAGTTGTTGGAAGCCTGCAGATAGTCCCAGTCCTGATTGATGCGTGGATCGTCGGCAATGCGCAGACGGTCGGCCACGGAGTAGAGCTTGTTGAAGGCCTCGCGCTGCATGGCGTTGCCCAGCCAGCACGAGCAGTCGCGCTCCTCGTCGACCCAGCTGAGCGTGTCGGGAACGTCGATGGCACCCATGCTCTTGGTCTTCATGCAGATCTCGGTAGGTGTCGAGAACGTGATGCCCTTCTCCTTGGCACATGCGGGCAGTGCCTTCAGGAAGTCGAGGATGTTCGAGCTGAGCGGCTGGGCGATACCCAGGGCAGAGAGCTCCATGAAGATGTTGATGATCTGCTCCTCCTCGGGGAAGCGGGCAATGCGGTCGATGTAGCCGTCGGCAAACAGGGGATAGCCCTCCCAGTCGGGATTGTTGAAGCGCAGCGAGATGTCGTCAGAGAGCTCGACATCGCGGAGCAACAGTTTCAGGTTCGGGGCGATGTTACAGTTGTAGACGTAGTGCGGCGACTTCCATCCCAGCACGTGCTTGGCACCCTCGGTGAGCATGCCCTTGAAGCCCATGGCGGCAATCTGTCCGCCGATGTCGTCAGAGTAGATAAGCGACGAGTTGCGGGCCACGGTAGGCTTACGGCCGAACAGCTCCTCGATCTTCGCCATCTGCTTCTTCACGTCAAGGGCGAAGGTCTCCTCGTTGGCCAGTGACGACAGGCCATGAGAGTACGGCTCGGCGAGGAATTCGACACAACCGGTCTGGTTCAGCTCCTGCAGCTTGGCAATGACCTGGGGAGCGTGGAACTCCAACTGCTCGATGCCCGTTCCGGAGAGCGAGAAGGCTACCTTGAAGTAGTCGCCGTGCTCGCGAATCATGTCGCCAATGGCAGTCAGCGCCGACATGTACGAACGGTTGGCAATGTCGGTGATGCTACGCTCGTTCTCGTAGTCATCGTAATAGTAATGATCGGTACCGATATCGAAGAAACGGTAACGCTTCAGATGGATAATCTGATGTATTTCGAAATATAAACAAATTGTTTTCATAATGTAACCCCCTCTCTTATCCCCCCGAGGGGGGAAGACCACGCAGGGAGTATTGGGTCTTTCTTGTTTGATTTCTATTATTTCTAATATCACCTCCCCCTCGGGGGAGTCCGGTGGGGGTTATTCCCAGCCGAGGGTGCGCTTATAGAGCGTTGCTATCCAGGCTCCGACCTTCTCCCACGTGATCTGGTCGACCTCGCGCTTGCCTTCCTCCTTGAGGTAGGTGAACAGCGACTCGTTGGCACAGATGCTGTAGATGGCGTCGGCCAGCGCGTGGATGTCCCAGTAGTCGACCTTGATGCAGTTCGTCAGAATCTCCGCACAACCCGACTGTTTCGAGATAATCGACGGCGTGCCGCACTGCATGGCCTCGAGGGGCGAGATGCCGAACGGCTCGGAAACGGAGGGCATGACGTAGACATCGGAGTCCTTCAGACATTCGTAGACCTGCTTGCCGCGCATAAAGCCCGGGAAGTGGAAACGGTCGGCAATGCCACGCTCGGCAGCGAGGTGGATCATGGCGTCCATCATGTCGCCCGAACCAGCCATACAGAAACGTACATTGTTGGTGCGGCGGATGACCATGTTAGCAGCCTCGACGAAATACTCGGGACCCTTCTGCATGGTGATGCGTCCGAGGAACGTCACGACCTTCTCCTTACCCGTGTGGTCAGGACGGGGAATGGCCTGATACTCGTCGGGCAAGGGGTACACAGCGTTATGAACGGTGTAGCACTTGCGGGGGTCCTGATGGTACTGGTTGATGACCGTCTGACGCGTCAGCTCGGACACGCACATGATGCAGTCGGCATTGTCCATACCATTCTTCTCGATGGAGTAAACCGTGGGGTTCACCTTACCACGCGAACGGTCGAAGTCGGTAGCATGTACGTGAATGCATAACGGCTTGCCACTCACCTGTTTAGCATGAATGCCTGCAGGATAGGTTAGCCAGTCGTGAGCATGAATGATGTCGTAATCCAACGTACGTGCCACCACACCGGCAATGATCGAATAGTTGTTGATTTCCTCGTGCAAATTGCCCGGATAGCCGCCCGCAAACTCCATGGCACCCAAGTCGTTGACGTGCATGTAGTTGAAGTCGGCATACAGGTGGTCGCGCAGACGGAAATAGAGTTCGGGATCCATGATGTTACCCACACGCTCGCGAACATAGTCGGCCGACACGTCGCGATAGGCAATGGGCACTGCATTCATGGCTACAATCTGGCAGGCAGAACGGTCCTCGTCGCCAAAGGGCTTGGGCAGACACAGCGTGATATCCATATCGCCCTGGGCATGGAGACCCTGCGAGATACCATAATTGGCGGTGGCCAGTCCACCGAATACGTGAGGAGGATACTCCCATCCAAACATTAAAACTTTCATAGCGTTTCCTCCTTATTTATTTCTGATAAGTATATTTCTCCATCAGCTTCACCGAGCGCAGAATCTCAGCGACGTTCATGGCAAAGGCCATGGCTCCGCGTCCGTGGAAGGGCGGGTTGCCGTCGAACAGTTCGCTGATGGTGCCCAGCGCATGATAGTCCATCTCTTCTTCATAGCCCACCATGTGGCGCTCGAGGAACGACAGGCGGGTGCGCTTGTAGAGTTTCAGGCAGGCCTCGATATAGAAGCCGCCCAGCCAAGGCCACGCGGTACCCTGATGGTAGGCGTAGTCGCGCTGCGTCTGCGGACCGACATACATGG
Source organism: Prevotella sp. (assembly GCA_016291085.1). Taxonomy (GTDB): domain Bacteria; phylum Bacteroidota; class Bacteroidia; order Bacteroidales; family Bacteroidaceae; genus Prevotella. Next base: position 22,353 of record JAEEVW010000043.1, on the reverse strand, counting down.
GGTTGTAACCGCCACTCTTCGGCGACAGCGAGCGCAGACCCTTGGGAGTCAACAGTTCACGGGTACAGATGTCGAGCACGCTCTTCTTCTGTTCCTGCGACAGGGGTGAATAGTCGAACGCCACGGGGAAGATCATGTTCGGACGAACACTCCAGTCCATCATCGGACCATCCACGTAGTCGAGCAGATAGCCGTACTCGTTCATGAAGGTCTCGATGAACGACTGCTTGCAGACCTCGGCCTGCTTCTCAAGCTTGTCGGCCAGTTTCTTGTCGCCCATCTCGGTCTCCAAGGAAGCGCAGAACTTCAGGGCGTTGTACCACAGGGCGTTAAACTCAACGATATAGCCCGAGCGAGACACCACGGGACGACCATTGGCGGTGGAGTTCATCCACGTGACAGCCTTGTCGCGGCCGTTGGCATAGAGCAGACCGTTGTCGTCGAGACGCAGGTTGGGATGACCACCGGCGAGGATGTACTTCACGATGTCCTTCACCAGCTTGCCATACATCTTATAACCTTTCTCCTTGCCGGCATCCTTCGTATACTGCTGGATGGCCCAGACAGCCCATAGGGGAACGTCGGGCTGTTCAATTTCGTAAATCTTGACGCTCAGCGGTTTGTCGTCCATAAACTCGCGCAGGCCCTTCTCGGCAGTCTTCATCACCAGCTCGAAGTAGTCCTGCTCGCCAATGGCCAGCGTCAAGCCAGGCAATGCGATGAACGTGTCGCGGGCACGGGCCTTGAACCAAGGATAGCCAGCCAGCAAGTAGCGGTCGTCTTTCTTGTCAATCTTCTCCATAGCGCTGCCACTGCGATGGTCGCGGAAGTGGAACTGATGGGCGGCAGTGACCAGACAATGATAGAAATTGTCGCGGGGCACGCGGTCGGCAACCTCGTCGTCGAAGAGCTTCTTCAGCGTCGACGTCTTGATGGCCGACGTGGAAGCGGCAAAGACGATGCTCTCGCCCTTCTTGATGTTCATCTCGAAATAGCCGGGCACGTAGAGGTCCTCGTTCGAGGCATAGCCACGCTCCTGCTCCTTCGGATACTCCACGCCACGATACCAGTCGGGATGGAAGATGAACTCGTTCTTCTTCGAGAACTGCATGAAGAGGTCGGGATAGCCCGCATACATACAGGTCTTGATACCGTTCTCGACGGGATGATACTCGCGCGACGCCGTCGAATTCTCGTGTGTGAACTGACGGACGGAACGGAATGCCAGGAACGGACGAAAACGCAGCGTGGTGGCCGAGTGGGCGTCTTCCAGCGTGTAGCGGATGAGGATGCGATCCTCATAGTGCTGGAACACCACTTCTTTCTTTAACAACACGCCACCGACGCGATAGAGCGTGGTGGGCACTACGTCACAAGAAAACTCGCGGATGTACTTGTGACCCTTGGGGCTGTAGTTGTTGCCCTGATACTTGTGGAGTCCGAGATTGAACTCAGCGCCGTGCTGAACTACCGTGCAGTCGAGCGACGACAACAAGACATGATTCTCGTCATCGAGCTCGGGTACGGGAACAACGAGCAGACCGTGGTATTTGCGCGTATTACAGTCGACGAGGGTCGAGCTGCTATAGGCACCAGAGCGGTTTGTTCGAAGCAATTCACGACGCAGTGACTCTTCCAAGTTGGTCATTACAGCCTTCTCAAATCGTAAATAACTCATAGTTCCTATTTTTAGGTTATATCTTGTTTTAGTTAAAATTCTCCTCAAAAGTACGAAATTTCTACGTTATTACAAAACAAAACGGACATTTTTTTCGAAAAACGCCCGTTTTTTGTTTTCTTTCACATTTCTCAGACCGGAATGAGGAAGTTGATGACCTCTTGTTCGACGGTAATGGTGTAGGGTCCGACCGGTACGCCAAGCAGTCGTCCGTCGACTCCGACGAGTGCGTGCTTAGCCTCCTCTACCCTCACCTCGCGGGTGCGATAGGGATGCACGGCACGATGGTTCAGGAAGCGTCCCGTGATGAGCAGCCAGAGTCCGGCAAAGACCTGAAGAATCTCAGTATGATAAACCATCGACACGTCAAGCATGCCGTTGTAGGGCACGGCGCTGGGCGTCTGTCCGTAGCCCGGTCCACTGCCTATGCACATGGTCATAACCTTGCGGTCGACCACGGAATTGTTGACCTTCACCCGCATCTTATAATCCATGCGGTGGAAAATCATGAGGAAGATGGACACGATGAACGACAGCGTGCGCGAACCGAGCAGCGAACGCGTCTGACGACGCAGGTTCATGACGTCGGCAATGAGTCCGACGTTGACACAGTTCAGGAAATAGCGGTGGCAGTGCTCGCCATTCTTGTTCTCGTAACGCACACAACCCAAGTCGACAGCACGCACGCGATGCTGGATGAGCCAGTCGACGGTCTGTTCGACATTGCCCTCCTTGAAGTCCCAATAGCGGGCAAAGTCGTTGACCACACCATTGGGAATGACACCCAAGGCAATCTCGTCGCGCACCTGCCGCTCAACTTGCATCAAACAGTTGACGGCATCGTTCAGCGCCGAGTCACCACCCACAATGATGATAGTCTTATAGCCGTTGTGGATGAGCATGTTCATCAGGCGCTCGACACTATCGGCCGACTCGCTCTGCACAAAGTCGTACTCCACCTGACGCTCGTCCAACACACGCTGAATCCGTTCGCGCTGCTTTGAGCCTCGTCCCTTCGGGCAATACAGAATGCCCCAGCGATTATTATCCATTGACTTATTCTATTTTTTCATTATTCCGTTATTCCGACACAAATTCATGATTTGCGCCACTTTGTCGTCCATGGGCTGAAGGGCGTTGATCCAATGAATGGTAAACCCTCGGCGCTCCATGCCCCGGAACCACGTCATCTGACGCTTGGCAAACTGATGGATGGCAATCTCCAGACGCGTAAACATTTCGTCGTAGGTTGTCTGCCCCGTCACGTATTCCGTCACGAACTTATACTCCAAGCCGTAATAGATGAGGTCCTCGGCGGGAATACCCTCAGCGAGCAAGCCACGAACCTCGTCGATCATGCCTTCCTCGAGACGGGCCTTCAGACGGTGGGTAATCTTCGCACGACGGGCCTCGCGGTCGATGTCGACACCGATGATGAGGGAGTCGACAGGCGGCAACTCACGACGTGGCACAGGATTCTCGAGATTATACGTCTCAATCTCGATAGCCCGGATGGCACGCTGGCAGGAATCGACATCCGTCGTATTGTGCATCACGGAACCCGTCCTGGACTTCAGGTCAGCAAGCAGCTGCGTCAGTTCGGCAAGCGTCTTGCCTTCAAGCCGTTGACGCAGTTCGGGATTCTGGGGTACGGGCGACAACTTATAGCCCTTCAGCACGGCCTCGATGTAGAGTCCCGTACCGCCACAGAGAATGGGCACCGCTCCCCTACTCCGGATGTCTTGATAGGCATCGAAGAAGTCCTCCTGATACTGGAAGAGGTTGTACTTCGTGCCCGGTTCGCAGATGTCGATGAGATGATAGGGAATCGTGACTGAACCCTGAACCGTATAGTCCGCCAAGTCCTTGCCGGTGCCGATATCCATGCGACGATAGACCTGACGAGAATCGGCAGAGATAATCTCCCCGCCAATCTCGTATGCGAGAGCTGTCGCTAGGGGCGTCTTGCCGCTAGCCGTCGGACCAAGTATCGTTATCATCTTCTGTGGCATGTGCACTGCGTTATTCTTTCTTTTGTTCTATATCCTGAAAGTAGGCATTAATTTCGCGCGACTCAGGAATCTTGTCGAGATAAGCCTGTCCGGCCTCCTTCGTCAGTGTCTTGCCGTTCAGCTGGCATTCGTCAATCTCGCCATAGATGGCAAGGGCAGTAAAGCGCTCGGTCTGCTTACCGTTCTCGAAGGCGAAAACCTCTGTATACGTTGCCGGTCCACCTGCCGCGCCCGAGAGGAGCAGATAGTAGGTATTGCCCTTGCTTGTGTGAGAGAACTTCAGCTTGGACGTCTCAGCGGCAATGAACAGGAATTTGTCGTCTTTGCGAACAAATATGGCACCGTCCTCACCCTTTTCATCGCGCAACCAGATCCACTCGTTGTCGTAATCCAGATAGCAATGCGCCCACTTGGTCAGGTCGACATTCTTGTTCTCGGGATCCTGCTCGACGAACAGTTTCTTCATCTCGGCAATGTCCTTCTTCCAGACGGGAATTTCCTCGTCAATCAACGCATGGAACATCTCATACTGGTGTTCGAAGAGTTTTCCGTCGCGCAGGTAAATCATACCGACACAGAAGCTTTCGGGAGCACCATGGGTATAGCAGAGCTCGAGGCCCTTAGGACCTTCGAAGGCGGCTACAATGTCGTTGGGAATATAACCATCGGCATCGGCATTCCACGTAGAGCCATACTCCTCGTCATAATAGCCCAATTGCTCCATTTTATAGACTTTGCCGCTATCGATGAGCAACTCGAGGGCCAGCGCGTACTTGCGGTCAGCGTCGTACTTATCCTTAGGAGCGTTTTTGAATTCTCCCTTAAACTCGATGGTACCATGAATGTAACGACCACCGATGAGACCCAGTTTCCTCGAATTCTGAGCCTTCATGCCATACTCTTTCTCCATCTTCTTGACAATGTCGGCAGGAAGTTCAGCATCGGTGTCGACTCCACCAAACCCCGTGATAGTGAGCTGTTTGCGGGAATTCAGATAGCTGTCGGTGCAGATGACCACGCCCCAAGTAGGTTCGTCGGGATTCTTGTCCTTGGGATTGGCGAAATCGAAACGGGCACAGAGGGCGGGAATCTCCTCGCGACCATGTATCTCACCAATACTTGGCGTGTTGCCGTCGGGATCCTTCAACACCTCGTCGACGAACTTGATTTTCTTAATCTTGTCGCCTAAAAGCCTGTTGGTATATTGGGCGGCATTACGACGGAACATCTCCTGCAATTCCCAACTCTTATGCCAGGCATCGAAATAATCTTCATCGCCTTCACTCCGCTGCGGCTCTTCGACATTGGCCCAGTAGAGCATGTGCATATACTGTCCGTCACCACCAATGAGGAACATCGGCAGGGGTGTGGTATCGTTCTCCTCAATGATGCTGTCGATGACAGCCATCACGGAGTCCTTTTCGTCTGCGGGCGCCGTCTGGCCCTTATTCTTACAGCCAACCATAACGGCCAGCATAGTAACGGCAAATAGCAACAGTTTTTTCATCTTTTGGTTATTTTACTTTTTTACCTTTTTACTTTTTTATTCTTCCACATCAGGGCCGATAGGTTGCTCTCGGGGGTCTGGCACAAAGTCACTGTCGTTTTCTATCCGGCATTCGTGCCAAATCAGTTGGTCGCGGTCTCCAATGATGAAATGATACACCTCGCAACCGAAGAGGGTGATGGTGGCGTCGCTCATAAACAACGGGGCCTTACCCCAGTTAGCATAGAAACGGCAATCATTGAAAATCGTATTCTCACAACCACGGTTCGTTATCAGTTCGTATTCACGGTTATTGAAGAAATCGCATTTATCGAAGTGTATACCGTCAGAATCGTACAGTTCCATGATGCCATAGGTGCAGTCGTGGATGTTGGAACGGGAAACCGACAGCACATGGGTGTCGCGAGCCACAATGCCATACGTGCCGCAACCATAGAGGTCGCAGGAAGTGACAGAATTCCCTCTGCCTCCCGTCACACCAATGACGCCACCGTCGCAGTAACCGCCTTCGGTATGCCCTATGGTCAGGTTATGTATCAGACAACCCTCGCAATCCAATAGACTCAGACAGAACGAATAGCGCGGATCCACCTCAATGCTGGAGTTGTGAGCACCGCGAATGACGAGATTCTTGAAGTTTTTCAGCACGAGTTGCTGACCGTCGTTGACAAATTCGCTGATAATGACAGGCTGCTCGCCACCACGTTCGACGTTCGTTGTCCAGGCACGTCCGGGAACACCCGCAAATTTGTCTTCCTGTACAAGAATACGCGAGAGATTCAGATGGACATCCTTACCCAACTCAACGATACGGTCGTTGCCAAGGGCATTGAGGAACTGATCCTCGGTAGTGACGGTGATGACACCATCGACAGCCTCGGCCATCTTCGGAGCCACCACGCTGTTCTCGTAGCGCACACGATTACCGTCCTCCTCAGCCTCCTCGCTCTTGATGAGCTGTATGTTCGTCATCTCGATGATGCTCAGTTTGATGCTGTTATTGTCGGCCACAGGCTTGTACCAAGGTTGAGAGGCGAAGTGTTCCTGCAAATCCTTCGACTGGAACTTCCACCCGTGACGCGCCAGAATCTCGTTACGCATCAGGCGCAACTGGGCTTTCGAGAAACGTCCTAAATATCTGGTATCCATCAGATAATTCTGCAACATCCAACTGACTTCGCGCTCCTCAGCAATCTTGCGCTGGGCCACACAGTCCTGCAGGTTGTCGGGGGTCAACACCAGCGTATAGCAACAATCACCGTTGGGTTTGCGGACAGCCAGGAAATTCATGCCTTCCTGACGGACATAATCAACCCGATAGCCCACCTGTCCACGAATGAATATCCACCCGTATTTTGCAGAGGCAAGGGTATAGCGACCATCTTTGCCTGCCACCTTGTTGAGCAGAAAAGAATCGCCGCCCATCGTTTCACTCTCACCATCCATCCTGACGTTACCCATCTCGTCGACAATGGCGACATAGAGTCGTTCACCATCCCACCACTGAGAGCCATCCTTAATGTTCTGCGACAGGGCACTAGTGCTCAACAGCAACTGACAAACGACAAATAATATACCGATTTGAAAATTCCTACTCATATGGTTTCTATTATCGTTATTCCTTATTACAAATTCACTCAAACTTCGTACCGTTCCACGTCAGGCGCTTCTCAATCTTTTTGCCCGAGGAAGTATGGTAAGTGAAGACGATAGTCTTTCCCTGACGGGGTAAAGCATGAGTCACGACTTCTGTACCATCAGGAGTGTCGAGAGCAAGGCCCACTTCATCGCCATAGACAACATTCATCTGACGGGTAGCGTTGTCGTATTTATAGAAGGTAATACCCGTAAACTGTCCGACAACGGGTTTGCCGTTCATGGTGAGGTCGTTGGTGATAGCCAACAGCTTATGCCGCTTGTCGCCATAGTTCCAATAGCAACACTCGATGACCTGTCGGTTGGTTTCATCCTCGGACACATAACCCACATAGCCATTCTGGACATCGACGATGAGGTCGTCGCCCGGCATCTGTTTCATGCCGTTCTTGTAGAAATTCCACGCCTGGCGCAACCCGTTCCGCGACTCATCGGTTTCATCCGGTGCAAGCAGAGCCGTCACAAAGTCCTTTACATTGGGCTGGGCACCCTTGAAGCGGACCATAATGGGAGTCAGGCCGTCATCGTATTCGTAAGGCTCCGTCTTGGAATATACGGGTTTCATGCCGTCCCAAGTGAAGGTGTGTCGCACGGGACCGTCATCACCACTCCAGTCATCCACGGTGATGTCCTTTCCCTTCCGCGGCAGATTGCAGAATATCTGCTTGTACTCCCCCTTGTCGCCCCACCGGTAGCCCTTCAGGATGTCGGGCTCAGGGGTGAGTGTCTTCTTCTGAGGATCGTAATCGTAGGTACACAACACCTCAATACAAGGGTCGGTGGGCTTGCCCAAAAGTACAGCCAACAGCTTATGACCGTTCGAGCGGTTCCAATAGCAGGCAGACATATATTCGCCGTCGGTACCACCGTCACCCACTCTCACGAAGCCGTTCTTGGTATCGACGGTAACGGTGAGCGACGTCTCAACGTCGAGCACCTCCTTGTCGAGACCTTTCTCCATCGTGTTTCTGACGGCCCTTAACATCCAGGTGGGCCACGTCTGGTCAAAGCGTTCCAGCATGATGCCGAGACTGCCGTTAATCACGTTGTCGATGGTCTTGGTCTTCCATCCTTTGTCAATATCCTCGAGGAAAGTATTCCCTTCTTGTGCGTGCAGCATTCCTACGAAGAGGAACAACAGCATAACGATTGAAACTTTTTTCATATACCTTATTATATATAGTCCTATTGTGTGATGTTTGTCCTTGCCGCAAAACCGCCCTTCAGGTCATCGACGGTCAACTCCGTCAGTTCGCGGTCAGTCAGATTCGAACGTCCCTCCAGACGGTTGGCCTGCTGTTGAATGGCTTTCTCGAACACGTTACGTGCATAGCGAGCATTACCGAAGTTGCGGTCCTTATGAGCCACAGCATACTCGAAACGTTCTTTCAAATACTCCTCAGCATCAGGAGCCAGCGTATACTGGTTCTTCTTCATATACATCTTGAAGATATCGGCCAGCTCCAGGCCAGAATAGTCGGGGAAATCGATATAGCGGTTGAAGCGCGACTGAAGTCCGGGGTTAGAGTCGATGAAGCGCTGCATCTCGTCCTTATAGCCGGCAATGATGACCACCAAACGGTCACGATAGTCCTCCATACGTTTCAACAGGGTCGAGATGGCCTCTTGACCGTAGTCCTGACCATTACCGCCTTCAGGAACGAGAGAATAGGCTTCGTCGATGAAGAGTACGCCATCGAGGGCCTGCTGGATGGCGGTATCCGTCTTCAGTGCCGTCTGTCCCATATACTTTGCCACGAGTCCGCCGCGATCGGTCTCAACGGTATGTCCCTTTTTCAGCACGCCAAGATCCTTATAGATACGACCCACGATACGTGCCACCGTGGTCTTACCGGTACCAGGAGAACCATAGAACACCAAATGATAACTGACTTTGGCTGTCTTCAGCCCCTTCGCCTCGCGCTGTTTCTGAACCTTTACAAAGTTGGCCAGCGAGCGTACCTCCTCCTTCACAGAACTGAGTCCGATGAGTTCGTCGAGTTCTTTGTAGGGATCTCCCTCTAACGGTTCATTGACAATCACACTGTCTTTCTTCTCTTCCTGCTCGGTTTGTGCCACCTGTTCGTCGTCTGTATTTTCCTTCTCATCATCACCAACACAGGTACCAATGATACCCAACAGAATGAGCATTGCGCAGAAGCCTATCGACAGACATCCGCACCCCTTGAAGACCTTGCTTCCTAATTCTTTTGCTTCCATAAAACTATTTCAGTTTATAGGTTTTTTAATTTTACGTTTGCAAAATTACACAAAAAAAACCGTCCCGCAAAGCGGAACGGTCTTTTTTTTATACCTTACTGTTTATTTCAGTTGACTTCGTCGACTCAAAACGCGACTCGGCAAACTGAAAGCAAGCTTTCGTCTGCTCTCACTGCTTATTTGAGTTCAGCGAGGTACTTAATGGTGCGAACCATCTGAGAAGTGTAAGAGTTCTCATTGTCGTACCAAGCAACAACCTGTACCAGAGAGTTGCCGTCACCGATCTTAGAAACCATGGTCTGGTTAGCATCGAACAGTGAACCGAACTTCATACCGATGATGTCGCTAGAAACCAGCTTCTCCTCAGTGTAACCGAACGACTCGTTGGTAGCAGCCTTCATGGCAGCGTTGATACCCTCAACAGTCACCTCACCCTTCACAACAGCGTGCAGAATAGTGGTAGAACCTGTAGGAGTCGGAACGCGCTGAGCAGCACCGATCAGCTTACCGTTCAGCTCGGGGATAACGAGACCGATAGCCTTAGCAGCACCAGTAGAGTTAGGAACGATGTTCTGAGCACCAGCACGAGCGCGCTGAACATCACCCTTGCGCTGAGGACCGTCCAGAATCATCTGGTCGCCAGTGTAAGCGTGAACAGTGGTCATGATACCGCTCTGGATAGCAGCGAAGTCGTTCAGAGCCTTCGTCATAGGAGCCAGACAGTTAGTGGTGCAAGAAGCAGCGCTAATAACGGTGTCAGCGGGAGTCAGGGTCTTGTGGTTAACGTTGTAAACGATGGTGGGCAGGTCGTTGCCAGCAGGAGCAGAGATAACAACCTTCTTAGCACCAGCGGTCAGGTGAGCAGAAGCCTTCTCCTTAGAAGTATAGAAACCAGTGCACTCCAGAACAACGTCTACGTCCAGCTTGCCCCAAGGCAGCTCAGCAGCGTTAGGAATAGCGTAGATGGTGATCTTCTTGCCATCAACAACGATGAAGTCCTCACCAGCCTCAACAGTGTGCTTGTTCTCACCGAACTTGCCACAGAAACCACCCTGAGCAGTATCATACTTCAACAGGTGAGCCAGCATCTTGGGGCTGGTCAAGTCGTTGATTGCTACTACTTCATAACCTTCAGCCTCGAACATCTGACGGAAAGCGAGGCGACCGATACGGCCAAAACCGTTAATTGCAACTTTTGTCATTTTTCTTAATTATTTAAATGGGTTATACCTAATTTTTCAATTTTTTCGCGTCATTTCGACACTTTTTTTCGATTTCGAGTGCAAAGTTACGAAATAATTCTTATATTTGCACGAGATTTCATTCTTAATTAAAGTGAAAAGTAGCAACACAGATGTGAAAAATGAGCTATATCAAGACCGAAAGGCCAAGATTGCTAAACGCAGATTGCAAAATTAACATTATATATTAATCATTTAAAATTTAACGTTATGGGATTTATTAAGGAATTTAAGGAGTTTGCCATGAAGGGCAACGTGATGGACATGGCAGTCGGTGTAATCATCGGCGGTGCATTCGGTAAGATTGTGACGAGTCTGGTCAACGACGTGCTGATGCCTGTCATCAGTATGTGCACAGGCGGTATTGACTTCACCAACCTGTTTGTCAACCTCAGCGATGACACCAAGTATGCCACACTGGCAGCTGCCCAGGAGGCTGGTGCTTCTGTGTTTGCCTACGGATCATTCATCCAGAACATCATCGACTTCATCATCATCGCCTTCTGTATCTTCCTGATGATCAAGGGCATGAACAAGCTGAACCGCAAGAAGGAAGAGCCCGAGCAGCCCGCTGAGCCTGCAGTTCCCACACAGGAAGAGCTGTTGGCTGAGATTCGCGACCTGCTGAAGACCAAGTAAGCACGAAAACGTTAACGGAAACAAAATCGAAAAAGGCAGACTAAAATTTTTCAGTCTGTCTTTTTTTGTGTACTTTTGTAGGCAAATAAACAAAACTACAACATCTTAGTAAGACAAAATGATGAAATTCAAGCGAATCATGACAGCATGGGCTGCCATTATCATGGCATCCTCATTGCATGCTGGCGAGACACTGAACCGCGGTCTCACAGCTTTCAACACAGAGAACAACACGACGTTTGTATCGTGGCGTTTCTTCGATGGTGAACAGAACTGCACATACCGCCTCTACCGCAACGGCGTCAAGATGGTGGAAACGAAGCGTACGTCACACACTCTCCCCATCGAGAGCAGGCCTACCGACAGTTACAAACTGGAGGTGCTCAATGGTAGTAACGTCATCGAAACCACTCCCGAGGTATCGCCCTATGCCCGACGCCTGGAGGTGGCACTGACCAAGCCCGATCCATCAGTCAACAACAACGCTTCAAGCTATACGCCCAACGACATCAGTATCGGTGACGTGGACGGCGATGGCGAAATGGAACTGTTTGTGAAGTGGGACCCATCCGACTCACAGGACAACGGCAAAAACGGCAAGACAAGCAATACACTTATCGACTGTTACAAACTGGACGGCACACGTCTGTGGAGTATCAACCTGGGGCCCAACATCCGTGCTGGAGCCCACTACACACAGTATCTCGTCTACGACTTCGATGGTGACGGCTGTGCTGAGATGATTTGCAAGACGGCACCGTGGTCGAAGGACGGACAAGGACAGTTTGTCAGTAATGCCGCTGACGACGAGGCCATCAAATCAACAGACAACAGCAAGAGCTATCGCAACAGCAACGGCCGCATACTTAGCGGTCCGGAATACCTCACCGTCTTCAACGGAAAGACGGGAGCAGCCATCCATACCATCTGGTATAACCCCAACCGCGCTATGGAGGTGAACACCAACAACAGCGCCCCGTCATACAACAGCAAATGGGGCGACAGCACTGGCAACCGTGGTGAGCGTTTTAATGCCTGTGTAGCATTTCTCGATGGTTCTACGCCTTCTGCCGTATTCAATCGCGGATACTATACAGCAGCCTACCTGTGGGCTGTTGACTTCAACGGTTCGAAACTCGTGCACCGGTGGCTGCATGCCTCCGTTAGCAATGAGAAGGTTGAGGTGTATGATGCCAATTGGAACAAGACGGAGAAAACCTATTCGAGCAACACCTGCGGCAAAGGCCCGCACTATACGGCTTATGGTAATGGCAACCACAACCTGAGCGTAGGCGACTACGACGGCGACGGTTGCGATGAAATCACCCTGGGTTCCTGCGCCATCGACAACGACGGACAACTCATGTATGCTGTAGGCTTTGGTCATGGTGATGCCATCCATGTAGGAAAGATGATTCCCGAACGTCCTGGTCTGCAGGTATTCCATGTGCATGAAGAGAAGATTAACGACAGCAACTTCGGCTGGGACCTGCACGATGCCGGAACGGGTGAAGTGCTGTGGAGTGCTGAAGGAACCGCAGACAACGGACGTGGCATTGCCGCTGACCTCATCGCCACCAACCGAGGTTATGAGTTTGCCTCCAGCAGCGATCGCGACCACCGTTCAGCCACTACCGGACAGGTTGTCACCACCAAGCATGCCTCTGTAAACTTCCGACTCTACTGGGACGGCACCTTGCAGGACAATCTGGCTGACGGAGGCTATGAGGAAGCCTATACCATCAGCCATTGGAATGGTAGCAGTTTCGAGGGCATCACTGCACTCGAAGGCTCGTCGTGCAACACCACCAAGCGCAATCCCAACCTGTTGTGCGACCTCTTCGGCGACTGGCGCGAGGAAGTCATCCTGCACGACGACAACAACCTTTATATCTATTCGTCGGACATGCCTACCAACTACAAGGTGCCCTGTCTGCTTACTGATCACACCTACCGCATGGCAATTGCCTGGCAGATGTCCTCCTACAATCAGCCACCCCACCTTGGCTACTATCTGCCCGACGCGCCTACTACCATCGACGTCAGTGCTGCCGATAACGAGACGCTGTTCTACGATCCCAACGAGCTGGCCAACGATGGTGTGCAGCATACACCGGTAGGCCATGCGGACATCACCTGCCCGATGGCGTCTGGAGCAGACATCGTCTCTGAGAAAGCCACCTTCAGCTTATCCGACTATTTCACTGACAGCAGCATCACGCTGGGCAGCATGATTACTGCCATCGGCACCAAGACCAACAGTGCCAATCAGACACAGACGCTGTTTCAGCCTACGGAGCAAGCCAGTGCCGCCTCTGACGATAACGCCATCAATCTGTTGGTAACCCTTCAGGAAGGTTACGAATTTCAGCCTACTAAAGTCTCGGTCAATGCCAGCCGCTATGGTACTAATGGTGGTACGGTGGACATGAAATGGGTCAATGGAGACGGTTCCACCTCAAACCTGCTGACAGGCCAGACGCCAGAGCGTGCTGCTGACGAGAGCAATGGCACGAAGCACGACCCTTACTACACGCTTCTCAGCAAGGACATTACAGGTGCCAAAGCCACCACGGGGACTTTTGGCGTGCGTCTTCATGTCTACGGACTGGCTGCCAACAAACAGGTGGGTTTCTGCGACATGTGCATAGCGGGAACCATCTACAGCACCTCCGCCACGGGTATCCGTGAACTCAGGGGCGAGACCGTCTTGGACGGTGTTTACTACGACCTGCAGGGACGCCGCATCGAAAGTTCAAAGTTCAATGTTCAAAGTTCAAAGTTGAAGAAGGGAGTCTATATCGTGAACGGGAAAAAAATGATGGTGAAATAAAACAAGAAGAACCGAGCAAAACGCGGTTCTTCTTTCTTTTATTACTTTCTATTATTATTTTATCACGACCTTACGGCCATTGACGATATAGATGCCGCGCCTTAACAGTTGGCAGTCACTGCCCGCATAGCGTCCGTCAAGCGAATAGATGCGAGTCGTCTTGTTGGCCGTTGTATCCACAGTACGGATGGCCGTCGTGGTGGATTCCTTCACCAGCACCTCGTCCAGGAAGAAGCGTCCCTTCACTGACTCAAAGGTAATCTTCACGTTACCCGTAGCGGTAATCGTGGCCTCATAGTCAGTAAAGTTGCCCTTTTCCATCTCGACTGACGCCACACTGATAGTACCGTTAGAAACGGAGACGTTCAGTGTAGTTTCATCGTTTTTGGCATTCCATGCTCCTGCCCTGAAGGTCAGCACACCAGTACCGTTCATGGCAAATGCTGGCGTAGTGGCAGAGCCAGCTATAGAACTGGTGCCAAACTTAGCACACTCATTGGCGCCATAGCCCTTCTCTGCAGTCCATCCTTCATTATCGGTATTGAATTGCCCAGTGGCTATCTGACCGCTCCACATGCCATCATTGCCACCCTTGCCGTCACACATGTCGAACGACTCGTAGAACAGGGCTCCTTCCACATCGGGCTTTGTGGTGGTAGAATAACCATATACCGTATTGTCACCTTCCTCCGTACCGCTATTATCTGGTGCGAACTTGAAGGCCATGGTGCCGTTAGCATTCTGGGTAATATCCGTAATGCTGATGTTCATCAGCTTACGGCCATCGCTATTTTTATTATAAAGGAATGCGCGAGGCTTCGAGGTATTGGTCAGCTGCTTATTGCCTTCCTGCGGATAGACATCGCCCTTGACATCAGCATCATACTGATCCCACAAATCATAATATTGGTCTTCCAATTTGTCGTAGGCAGAACCGGAGGCATTCTCCATCTTCTCGATGATGTCGTTGATCTTATCATAGATTTCACCCGTCTTGTCGACACCGTCTGCGTGGAAAATAGTACAACGCTGATGGTCGTTGACAGGATAGCCATACGAACCGTCGCTATTACTGTTGACCAGATTGTAGAACCAGATATCCGGGTCATAATCCACATGCAGAATCAGCATGCCCTTGGCGGGCGTCTCGGCATCCCAACCCTTCTTCTGGCGGCTTTCTATCAGATAGTACTCGTCGGGGTGAGCGGCATTCTTGATGATATACACGTCGTCGGATTCATTCACCGCATGCATATCATTAACCTCCGTGGCCGTAGTGAGTTCGGTGGGTTCAATCCATCCGATGCAGTACTTGTCGTAGCTGGTATAGCCCGAAGGAATGAAACCGTCGCCATTATAGCTGCCACTGTCCATCAGCGACCACGCGCCCATGCCGTAATAGCCGCCGTAGCCGGTGTCATACATATCGGGCAGGCCCAGACAGTGCGAGAACTCATGGCAGATGGTACCGATGCCATTCACGGCAAAATACTCTATACCCGTCCAATAGTCTTGCTGGACGGAGCCCTCATTGGCAACGGCATAGGTATTGATCTTGAGGCCGTCGACGACTTCAAAATCCAAATTCACATATTGCAGTTGCCACTCATGAGGCCAGATAGTGCTTTCCGCACCACCATCGGCTTCGCCCTCGCCAGCATAGATAATCATCACCTGATCCACTTCGCCGTTACCGTCCCAGTCATACTGGTTCCAGTTCGTCACCTGGTCCTTGGCCAGCTTGACAGCCTCAACAACCATCTCTTCAGGGTGCTTGTCCTCACCGTTTGCATCGTTCTCGCCATAGTATTTGGCATTCTTGCTGACGGTGACAGGGCCTACGACGTCGAAGGTCAGTTCAAACTTACCACGAGACTGATCCTTGAAATAGTCGGCCACAGAGCCCTGGAAACCGTTCTCATCCGTATAACCGGGCGTATTGGCCACATTGTTGTAAAAAGCCTGATTGTTCTCCTCCTGGAACTTCACATCCTTGAAGTTCACCAAGAGAATCAAACCCTTCTTCTGGTTGAGATGGGCCTCAGAGGCACGACGCACGCCATTGGCCGCTTTTTTTGGCAGACGGGCCATACGACGCTGTTGCGCCTGGACGCGACGACTGGCTGCCATCTGGCGCATCTCCGGGGTCTCCTCGCGATACTGGCCTTCCACAGCCACATAACGTTTACCATCGGTCGCATGCCAATAGTGTCCAAACTCATCACCCTTCAACAGGGCTTTCACTTCTTGTCCGTTCTCCAGGGTTATGGTTTTCCACAGTCCTTTTTTTGCCGGTACAGCCATTGCGGCTACAGTGATAAACACCAACAATAGTGTCGATAATACTTTTTTCATATTAAAAATGTTCTTAGTTAGATTTCCAATCTGCAAAGATACTGCTTTCCGCGCGAACAAACAAATAATATCGGAAAAATCGCATAAAATTTGGAATTTTAATCAAATATTAGTAATTTTGCACGCTGAAAAGACTATTTAGGATAACATCAATGGAAAAAACATTAGATTTCAAGCCGAAATTCCTGTCGGCTATTAAGCATTACGACAAGAAGACCTTCATGGCCGACCTCATGGCCGGACTGATTGTGGGTATTGTGGCGCTGCCGTTGGCCATTGCCTTCGGTATTGCCAGTGGCGTGTCGCCCGAGAAGGGTATCATCACCGCCATCGTTGCCGGACTGGCCATCTCGCTCTTCGGAGGTTCGAAGGTGCAGATTGGCGGACCTACCGGAGCATTTATCGTTATTGTCTATGGCATCATCCAGCAATATGGCATGCAGGGACTGACCGTTGCCACGCTCATGGCTGGTGTGTTTCTCATCCTGTTGGGCGTGCTGCGCCTGGGCACCATCATCAAGTACATCCCCTACCCCATTGTGGTGGGTTTCACCTCGGGTATTGCCGTCACCATCTTCTCCACACAGGTCAAGGACTTGCTGGGCATGACGATGGACAGCGTACCCAGCGATTTCGTCGAGAAGTGGGTGGCCTATATATATAATATAGGTAATATAGACTGTTGGAGTGCACTGGTGGGTATTGTCAGCGTAGTCATCATCGCCATATGGCCCATGATGGCGCGCAAGCTCCACCTGTCGCCGCTCAAGTCGCTTCCGGGTTCGCTGGTGGCTATCATCATCATGACGGTAGTCGCCCTGTTGCTGAAGCAGTATGCTGGCGTGACGACTATCGAGACCATTGGCGACCGTTTCAGCATTCAGTCGCAGCTGCCGGGTGCCGTGGTGCCTGAACTGTCGTGGGAAGTCATCAAAGGCCTCATGGGTCCTGCCGTCACCATTGCCGTGCTGGGAGCCATCGAGTCGTTGCTCTCGGCTACCGTGGCTGATGGTGTCATTGGCGACCATCATAATTCGAACACGGAACTCATCGGACAGGGCATTGCCAACATCGCATCGCCCATTTTTGGTGGTATCCCTGCCACGGGAGCCATCGCCCGCACCATGACCAATATCAACAATGGCGGACGCACCCCCGTGGCAGGCATCATCCACGCTGTCGTGCTGTTGCTCATCTTCCTGTTCCTCATGCCCTTGGCACAGTACATTCCCATGGCTTGCCTGGCTGGTGTACTGGTCGTCGTGGCTTATGGCATGAGCGGCTGGCGTTCGTTCCTGGCTATGGCACGTCGCAATCCCAAGAGCGACGTCACCGTGCTGTTGCTGACGTTCTTCCTCACCATCATCTTCGACCTCACCATAGCCATCGAGTTTGGACTCATCTGTGCCTGTCTGCTGTTTATGCGCCGCATGGCTGAGACTACTGAGGTACATGCCGTGCTCAACGAGATCGACCTGAACGAGGATGCCGACATGGAGCGTGGCAATCTGGAGCACCTCACCATCCCCGAGGGTGTCGAGGTCTACGAGATCAATGGTCCTTATTTCTTCGGAGCCGGTACGCGTTTCGAGGACATCATGGCGCGCTACGGACGTCGTCCCAAGGTGCGTGTCATTCGCATGCGTAAGGTACCGTTCATCGACTCCACGGGTTTGCACAACCTCGAGAACATGTGTCGCATGAGCCAGCAGGAAGGTGTCACCGTCGTGCTGTCAGGCGTCAATCCCAAGGTCGAGGCCGTGCTGAAGCGCAACAACTTCACGCAGCTGCTGGGCGAAGAGAACATCTGCAACCACATCGACCTGGCACTGGCCCGCGCCTCCGAAATCGCGAAGCCCCGTAAATAGTAAATGGATTACCTCTTGAGAGCAATATTGTAATTCATGTATTTTGGATTTCCCGTCACATCCTCTATCACACGGATGGAAGGCGGGAAATTCACACTTTCTTGCCGGGCCACTCCCTTTGTTGCGAGGGTGGTCAGGTTGCTCACTGGCTCGTGGAACGTGTCAATCTCGAAATACTGACCTTTCCAGATGAAGCTGCGCCGCGTCTTGCGAATGGTGGCACGGTAGGGGTCAGCCTGTTGCAACAACGACTCGTACAGCGCATTTGTCACCTGACGCTCCGTCTCCAGCACCTCACCGTTCGGGAGACGTTTCTTCGTCTTGTGTACATTCACCACTTCACTGCCCCAGTCGCGACGGCGCAGACGGATCTCGCAATCGGGGTCTGCCACCAGGTACGTCTGGGTAATCTCGCTCTCCACACACTCTGGCAGTTCACCCGTCACCTCGACCAGATAAGTACGCTCGTCCTCGACGGGCTGTGGAATCCCAAGCACGTTCGATATCGCCTTCAGCACATGGTTCAGCTTCGTGTCGAAGTTGTTGTGGTTGTCAATGACGCGCAGGTGCGGATGGCCCGTCCACGCACGGTTCACCTTCTTATCCAGGTCGCGGGCCAGACGCAAGCCTTCCTCGTTGGCCTGCTCGTAGCGCGTGCTGTTGGTGGCTGTCGTGTAATACTGCTCAGCACCGTCGGCAGCACTCACCAGGTGCAGCACGGCATCATAGCGTTTGCGCAACTCGTTGGTCGACGTGCCACACTTCTCGCACAGCTCTTCCCACATCGCCTTGTCGATGTATGCCGAGATGTCCAGCGTACCGCGGTCGCACACCACGAAAGTCGGCTTCGTGCACGTCTCTGCCAGATGCATAAACGAGTCCTCCAGCGCCAGCTGCGTTCTCAGGATGGCCAACTCGCCCTCGTAGTAAAGCTTGGGATTAGGCGTCAGATAGCTCCATCCGCCCTGACTGTACATCGTAGGCACCTCAGGGACAGCAAACACCTTGAATCCCAGGTTCGAGAAATGTTCAATGATGCGCACCAGGGCCGTCGTCTTGCCTGCACACGGCCCGCCCGTCAATACAATTCGCTTGATATTTTCCATTGCGTTTTAAGTTTTGCTGCAAAATTACTAAATAATTCCCAAAAATTTCGTAATTTTGCAGAAAATTTTATCAGGAACTATGAAAAGAACGCTTATCATGACCATGGCAATCATCGCCACCAACTTGTTGCAGGCACAGTCCCTGCAGTATCCCAAGGCCGCCAAGGACGGCACAGTAGACGATTATTTTGGCGTAAAGGTCGCCGACCCCTACCGCTGGCTCGAAAACGACACCTCGGCACAGACTGCCGCATGGGTCGAGGCGGAAAACAAGGTAACCAATGCCTATCTGCAGAAGATTCCCTTCCGCGAAAAGCTGCTCAAGCGCCTCACCGAGCTGTCCAACTACGAGAAGATCGGAGCCCCGCGCAAGCGTCACGGCAAGTGGTATTTCTTCAGGAACAACGGCCTACAGAACCAGTACGTCATGTACCAGATGGACGAGCTGGGCGGTGAGCCCCGCGTATTCCTCGACCCCAACACGCTGAGCACCGACGGCACAGTGGCCCTGAAGGGCGTCTACTTCTCGAACAACGGCCGTTGGGCAGCCTACAGCATCTCACGCTCAGGTTCAGACTGGGAGGAGTTCTTCGTCATCGACCTCAAGACGGGCCAGCTCACCAGCGACCACATCGAGTGGGCCAAGTTCTCGGGGGCAGCCTGGCGGGGCGATGGTTTCTACTACAGCGCCTACGACCGTCCCACCGAGGGCAAGGAGTTCTCGAACGTCAATGCCGGACACAAGATATACTATCACAAGATAGGTACCCCGCAGTCCGACGACGTGCTGTTCTACCAGAACCCCACCCAGCCCATGCGGTTCTACTACATGAGCATCAACGAGGAGGAGACCAAGATGTATCTCTACGAGGCAGGTGCCGGGGCTGGCAACAACCTCTTTGTGAGAGACTTGCGTCAGAAGGACTCGCAGTTCATCCAGCTCACCGACAACATGGACTTCCAGTACAGTCCCGTCTACGACGATGGCGACAAGATCTATATCTACACCAACTACGGTGCCCCCAAGGGACGCGTCATGGTGGCTGACATTCATAAGCCTGGCATCAACGACTGGCAGGAGCTGATTCCTGAACAGCAGAACACGCTCAATGGTGTCGACGTCATCAACCGACAGTTCATCCTCACCTACAATCAGGATGCCTCCGACCACGCCTTCGTCTACACGTTGGACGGCCGTCTGCGCCACGAGGTCAAGCTACCCATGGTGGGTAGCGTCGGATTCACGGGCGACGAGAAACAGCCCGAGTGCTTCTACAGCTTCACGTCGTTCACCATGCCCGGCACCATCTATCGCTACGACATGGACCGCAACGAGAGCACCCTCTATGCACAGCCCAGCGTGAAGTTCCGCCTGCAGGACTACGAGAGCCGCCAGCTGTTCTTCCAGAGCAAGGACGGTACGCGCGTACCTATGTTTATTACGTATAAGAAAGGGCTGAAGCGCAACGGGCGCAATCCCGTCTTCCTCTATGGCTATGGCGGCTTCAACATCGCGCTGGGGCCCAGCTTCTCGGCCACACGCATTCCGTTCCTCGAGCAGGGCGGCATCTACGCCCAGGTCAATCTGCGCGGCGGTAGCGAATATGGCGAGGAATGGCACCTGGCAGGCACGAAGATGCAGAAGCAGAACGTCTTCGACGACTTCATCGCCGCTGCCGAATACCTCATCAGCGAGGGCTACACGTCGAAGGACAAGCTGGCCATTGTGGGCGGCTCCAATGGCGGACTGCTCGTCGGAGCCTGCATGACGCAGCGTCCCGACCTGTTCCGCGTCGCCATCCCCGAAGTCGGCGTCATGGACATGCTGCGCTACCACAAGTTCACCATCGGCTGGAACTGGGCCAGCGACTATGGCACCAGCGAGGATTCGCGCGAGATGTTCGAATACCTGCGAGGCTATTCCCCACTCCACAACCTCAAGCCCGGCACCGCCTACCCTGCCACCCTCGTCACCACGGCCGACCACGACGACCGCGTCGTCCCTGCCCACTCCTTTAAGTTCGCTGCCACCCTGCAGGAGTGCCACCAGGGTCCCAACCCCGTCCTCATCCGCATCGACACCAAGGCCGGTCACGGTGGCGGCAAACCCCTTGCCAAGGTCCTCGAGGAGCAGGCCGACATCTACTCCTTCATACTCTACAACCTCGGCGTGAAGTTCAAATAAGGCTTTCGACTTTGTCGAAACCCCACTATCCACAAGAGGCCCGAGCAATTTGCCCGAGCCTCTTTCTCTTCTTTTGTCTACGGAGTTTTAGGAGAATGGGGAGGCTTATAACTCCTTTTGCTCCTTGGCTCCGTAGAATATCAGAATGGACCGTAGCCCATGCATGACGTTGTTCCCAGCGCGGTCAGCGCTGCCGTCAGTGCGGCTATCGCTATGCGAATCACCGTCTCCCAAAAACTGTTCTTTTTCATAAGCTTAAAGTAATCATAATTCTCTAATCGTTTCTTTAGTACGCTTTGCACCTTTAGGTCAAAGAATTTTCAATTCTCAATTCTCAATTTAAAAAGGTGTTGGCCCGAAGGCCAAACCTTTTTAAGCTCCCTCGAAGCCGCTCGGATCGTCGGCACCGCCGTCGCTCTTCACGAACTGCTTGGTGGGCACCTCACTGGACTGGCCGTCCTTGATGGCGATGGCCTTCAGGGTCACGGATGAACTCACGGTGATGGCCTCGGTGTACAGCGTGCTGCTGGCCGTAGGCGTCGAGCCGTCCGAGGTGTAGCGAATCTCAGCGCCGTCAGGACCGCTCATGGTCACCTGTGTCGACGTGGTGAAAGCACCCTCACCGCCAATGGTCGGAGCCGCTACACCAGTAGTGATGCTGCCCGTGCCACTGCCTGAACCACTGCCGCTTCCCTCGCCGCTGCCGGAACCGGAACCTGAACCGCTGCCTGAGCCTGAACCGCTTGCCTGTCCTGAGCCTGCCGAAGGATTTTCGTCCTCTCCCGTCAGTTCGGAGTACAGCTTGGTGCTCAGGATGGTTCCCTGCTTCATGGCCGAGGCCTTGTACTGCGACTTCTTGCTCTGGTCGGCCAGGAACGAGATGCCCACGCGGGTGATGTTCTCCTGTGCGCTGAAGTCCTTGGCGTCGGCCACGCCGCTCGATGTCAGCACGGGGTAGAGTGTTCCGATGCCGTCCAGCTTCACCTTGTATCCGTCTGCCAGCATCTCCTGCATGCAGCTCTTCAGCTTGGTGATGACGCCCAGTACGACGTA
>JAEEVW010000012.1 GCA_016291085.1 Prevotella sp. | reverse complement strand
GTCATACCACGCAGCAAAGTTACGAAATAATGCTGACGTGACAAAGGAATTTTAGAAGATTAACGAAAATCGGCGTTAAAACAAGCGCCATGCTTTTATGAAATATCAAGGAAAACGCGATGCTTCGCATTGTCAAATAAACAATCGTCAGTTGTCACGTAAACAAACTTTCAACATTTGTACAATTCGCTATCCATTTGAAATATTTAAATAGGCACACTGTTCTTAAAATGCAGTCCTTTTCCGATAAAGATAGTACCTTTGCGCTCGACTTATTTAAAAGTCTGCACTCGCGCAATATCATTTTAACAATGCACAATAGGGTCGGTTCCGCTGTGCACTCTGATTCGGCGACAGGCATTAGGAAACAAACATTTATCATTAACAAATAAGTATAATCTATTTAAAAACAAAACAATGATGAAAACAAGAATTCTATCAATCGTCGCCCTCCTGCTGATGGCAGTGACGGGCGCATGGGCACAGGGCTCCGGCGGTGATGACTGGGGACCGGTGCAGACAAGTACACCTGAAAGTGCCAATCCTGGAGGTACATATACTATCACTTACTACGCCCCCGACGGCATATCTCTCTCAAAGGACAGCGAAACCTACACTTTTAGCAGCGATACAAAGATTACTTTGCCTACAATCCAAACTGGGGGATACGACAAGTGGATGCTGAGCAAGTATGGCCGCGCCTTCGGCGAGACCACGAGCCATTGTGCAGGGCCCAATGGCGACATCTATGAGCCCGGTACAGAGGTAAATCTCAGCAATATTTATGGCGACATTGAGTTCTGCCCCGTCTATATAAGTTGTCAGATTGACTGTAGTTCCCAGACAGAATCTACTTTGACATCTTTTAGTCCTGACAAGTATGCAGTTGTAAACCTGAAGAACCGCAAGCTCTACAAGGACGGCTACTGGAACACGCTGACGTTGCCGTTCAACCTCTGGAAAGATAAGCTGGCCACCACCTGTCTTGCCGGTGCTGATATCCGTGTGTTCAAGAGCGCATCGTGGGACGGCGGAAATCAGAAGCTGACCATCAACTTCTCAGAATCAGATGAGATTGTAGCTGGTGTGCCCTACATCATCCGATGGGGGACGCCCGAAACGGCTACTGGCGAGGTCATCGAGAACCCCAGCTTTACGAATGTTGAAGTAGAAATTACAAGTCAAAAAGAATTAGACGAAGAAGACAACTATTGCGAAACAGAGTCCAATGGTCTTCGTTTCGAGGCGCAGATTGGTCCGGTTCAGCTGACATCGGGCAGCAATGCCCTCGTGTTCGGCAACGAGAACAAGCTTTATAAGCCCAACAAGAATGTGTGTGTCTATCCCACACGCGCTTACTTCTCACATACTTTCGATATAGCTTCAGCCCGCGAGTTCGTGCTGGACTTCGGCGACGGCGACCAGCAGACCACTTACATCGATGGTATCACGGTGGACGGCAACCGTGGTAGTGGTGTGGAAGGCATCTTCAACCTCAGCGGCCAGCGCCTCAGTGCTCCGCAGAAGGGCATCAACATTGTGAATGGAAAGAAGGTTGTGATAAAGTGAGAGAAGTACTGAGCTTGCTCGGGTGAACGAGCTCGAGCGTAGCTCATAATATTGGCGAAATAAAAAATTGTATAGACCAATGAAGAAAACTTATTTAGCCCCCACCGTACAGGTGGTTCGCATAGAGCAGTCTCAGATGCTCTGCGTAAGCGTTCAGTCGGCTGAGGGTCTCCGCTATGGAGAAGAAATGCCCAGCGATTTTAGCAGCGACGACATCCGCTGATATAAAATAACTCCAGTGCTCTCAATGCCTGGTAGACAGTAAAGTGGCAATTCGTGTAACGACGGATTGCCTCTTTCTTTGTATCCCGAAAGAATAATCCTGTCTTTAGGTAGTTCAATTACGACTATTCTATTTGAGAATCATGGGGTCGGTTCTAACACAAAGGGGACTCCGCTGTGCACTTGGACAAATGCCCCATTTATGGACAAATCGCGGAAAAAAGCCAAAAAGTTGTCCAAGTACACAGAGTCCCTTCTTCCGTGAGTCAAAAACCTGACAAATAATTTGGTGCTGTAGAAAATTCTTAGTAACTTTGCACATCGATAAATAAGAGAGCGTGTGTGTGTCATTGATTGATGCAGCACGCATTTTATTTTTACGCAAACTATTAAAACGATATACGAACTATTAAAAACGACATAAAAAATGAACGAAATAGTTATAGAAAAAGACGAAGAAGAAGCATTTAATATAAACTAATATTGTATTCGCATTCAGATTAACATCTGGGTGCGATTTTTTTTTCTAACCCGAGTGGGGTGAGTATCTCGAGATTGTAATAGCAGGCCTGCATTCATCTCCCTACAACACGAAGGTGAATGAAGCAGAAAAAAGCTGGCCGCATAAGCCAGCGTCAACGCGAGAAAAGGCGTTATCCTTTTAATGAGTCAACAAAGCTCATTGAATTGGTTGATAAGAAACACTACGGCGACGTGGTGAAGTTGACAGAACGGCTGAAACCCTATCTGACGGATGGGGAAAAGGGAGGCTTTTCGCTCACGTTGGGTGACATCAGGGACAGGACATCCGATTCAGAAAACTCACGAATGATGATTTGGATCACGATGGTAAGCCTTCGGCTATACTCACGATTTTTGTAGTCTAAGCGACAGTCGTGTCGTGACCCTCCCTTTACGCTATGGGGATCGATAATCATCCAAAGTTTTCTCCTAAAACCTTGGCGGTGTCGCCAAAAAGGTGTATCTTTGCACCAGAATTAAAATCAAACTCGTGCCGCAAGGAGAGCCCTAAAGGCTGGAAATTTGGGTAAAAATGTCATTTTCTACACTTTTTCTACACTTTTTGAGCATATCCGAAGACCTAAGTTGTTGATATACACCCTTATACGGGTTTTAATCGATTCTCGGTCGGGGTACAACCTAAAAAAAGAATGCTCACAGACTTAGGACTTGATGCCTGGATTACTATCGTAACACTTGTTGCGTTGATGGCTACGCTGTTATTTACGCGGCTCAGGTCTGACGTGGCCTTTCTGGGTGCCGTCGGCATATTGTTTTTGACGGGTGTGCTAGACTCCACCCAAGCTTTTTCAGGTTTCATCAATCCTTCGCTCATCGTCGTGGGTATCATGTTCGTCATAGCCACAGGACTATCCTACACGGGTGTGCTTCAGTGGATTACGAAACATGTGCTTGGACGGCCGAAGGGCGAGACTGCGGCTCTGCTGCGCCTGATGCTGCCCGTAGGAATGCTGAGTGCATTTGTGAACAATACCTCTGTTGTTGCACTCTTTGTGAACGTTGTCAAGTTCTGGTCCAAGAAAATAGGCGTCAACCCCTCCAAGTTGCTCATACCTATGAGCTATGCCGCCGGCATGGGTGGCCCTCTGGTTGCTATCTCCACGCCGACGACGTTGTTGCTCGTCGGCATGTATGAACAACAAACTGGGGAGCCCTTGGGTATCCTTACCTCTTTCCTCCCCGCGTTGTTATGTTTTGCGGTTACCACGCTGGTACTCATCATCTTCCGCCGACTGTTGCCCGACATCACCAGCTCGGAATTGGTTTTTGACCGTACCAGCGACTATACAGTCGAAATGCTTGTCACTTCGAATAATCCCCATATCGGCAAGACCATCGGAGAACTGGGACTGAACCATGTGAAAGCCGGCAGTCTCGTGGAACTCATTCATTTCGACAACTACCGGCAAATGTCGCCAGTGAGTGACGATGAGCCCCTGATGGGCGGCGACAGGCTGATCTTTTCGGGACAGATTGACGATTTGCTTGAATTGGCTAAGGAGATGGGGTTTGTCTCTTCCGATCATCCCGTATTCAGCGTCAGTGGAAAAAGGAGTAAGCGGCAACTCAATACGGCCTACGTCTGTTTTGGCAGCAACCTGATAGGAAAACGCTTGAGTGATACCACTTTCGAGCATGATAGCAACATGACGCTGGTAGCCGTGTCGCGTAAGGGTGAGCGTATCAACGAACCACCTCGTGAGGTGGTTCTGCATGCCGGCGACTCGCTGCTTTTTGCCAGCACACCTCGCATTAAGGTCAATACCGATGCTATGAAGTCGATGGTGCATTTCTTCGACTCTACCGAAATACCTGTGCAAGGCTTGAAACCATTGATTTCGGCGGCCATTATGATTGGTATGGTGGTATTGACCACTACAGGCGTTATGTCGCTGCTGCAGAGCGCTTTCCTCGCCGCTAGCGCCATGTTGGTGTTCCGCTGCTGCACGCCAACGCAGGCCATGAACTCCATCAATTGGGAAATCATCATCACCCTGGCAGGCGGTATCGCCATCAGTACGGCCATCCAGAAGACCGGCATTGCCGATTATGTGGCGACGGGCGTATTCAGTCTTTGCGGCAACAATCCTCTCCTGGTATTGATTGCCCTTTGTGTGATGGCAGCGATAGTCACTGAGTTCGTGTCCAATTCGTCAGCCATCGTATTGATGTTCCCCATCGTCTATGCAACCACTGTAGATTTAGGGTGTCCGCTACTTCCGTATGCCATCGCCCTTTTGCTGTCGGTCAATTCAGCCTTCCTGACACCCGTCAGTTCACCGCTCAATCTGCTGGTCTATGGTCCGGGAGGTTATCGTTCAACGGACTACCTGCGCATCGGCCTTCCACTGAAACTGGTTTATCTGACGACCGCTATCGTCGCCATCTGCCTCATCTATGATATTTAACTAGGATCATGGGGTCGGTTCTACTGATCACTTTTTGAAGTTTCTGTATTACACATCGTTCTTAACTCCCCATGATCCTGAAAAATAATAAGCCACTACGTGAGTGGCTTAAATGGAGCAGGGTCGGTTTTGGCTTACTCCCCTCGAGATTCTGCCCGGATAGTCAAAACTGATGTTCTGACGGTGCAAAGATATACATTTTCCTTGAATTAAGGAAAGTTTTTGATGATTTTTACCGCAAATAAAGGAAGATTTTTCTGTCGGTGACCTCTTTCGGGCATAAAAAAAACTGAGGTATATATAATAAGGAACTCCGCCCCTATGCCGTCTGCTCTAGCATTGAGGCGGAGTGTTCCCAAGGTTTGTTCGCCATAGTGTGACACGGTGCCTGTCCCTGATGTCACCAAAGAACCGACCCCGTGATCTTCATCTTACATCTTCCCTCAGCCATCTTTTTCGTGTCCTTTTTGCTCTTTTAACGCTGCCAATCATGGGGTCGGTTCTAGTGATCATTTTGTCAACTTCTGAATTACTCCAAATGAAACGCCAGTTAGTCTTGACAACTGTCGGACTCCGGCACCAAAGGATAGAGCATATCTTAATACTTCATTCCGTCTCGTTTTCTCAAGACTTTGAACCAATGATCATTAGAACCGACCCCGTGATTTAAATAACGCCACACTTCACCTTCAGAGGTTAGAGCCCCTTCTCCAGGGAGAAAAGGCCACAGGAGAAAGGTAAGAAAAAAACTCGTTATAGATTGTAGAGTAGCCAGCCCAGATAGACCAGATAGCCGCCTACGAGCAGGGCGCCCTCCCAGCGCTCGACGGTGAAACGGGTGAAGGAGAACAGCCATACCAGGGCGACGGACAGCAGCATCACTGCCATATCGACGGTGGTGATGCCCGTTATGGCGAGGGGACTGATGGTTGCCGTCAATCCCAATATCAACAGGATATTGAAGACGTTCGAACCAATGACGTTGCCAATGGCAATGGCCGACTGTCCCTTACGCGCTGCAACAACACTTGTGGCCAACTCTGGCAGCGACGTTCCGCCAGCGACAACGGTCAGTCCGATGACGCCCTCGCTGACACCTAACTGGGCGGCAACGCTGGAGGCAGAATCGACAAACAGATTGCTGCCACCCACCAACAAACCTAAACCCATCAGGACATACAGGATGCTCAGCCAGGGATTCTGTTGCTTCACCTCGGTCTGGGGCTCAGCCTCGCCCTTTTTCGCCTGCAACAAGGTATACGCCATAAAGGCGGAAAAACCTATCAGCAGGACGACACCATCCCAGCGTCCCAAGAAACTGTTCAGCGCCAACAGCATCAACAGCACGGAGGCACCTACCGAGAAGGGAATGTCCTTCTTCACCGTCGAACGGCTGATGGTCATTGGGGCCACCATCGCGGCACAGCCCACAATGAGCATGGCGTTCATGGTGTTCGATCCCACCACGTTACCTACAGCCAAGTCGGGGGTTCCTTTCAGAGCCGACATCAGACTCACAAACAATTCCGGTGCAGAGGTTCCTGCCGCCACGATGGTCAGTCCGATGATGATTTCGGGAATATTCATGCGGCGTGCCAACGCCGAGGCACCCTCCGTCAGACGATCAGCACCATAAAGCACCAACGCCACACCAAGAACTATGAATACGATATCTAACAGCATCATCTTCTTTATTTCAACTATTCTTCGTCGTCAAGATCCCAGTCGAAGTCGTCGAAGCCCTCGAGTGACGGACCCACAAAGTCGTCGAGCGCACGGCGTTCCTTCTTCGTCGGACGTCCCGTGCCACGCTGACGATTCACAAAGCCGCTGATGCGGTTCATCTCCAACAGCTCGTACTGGTCGGCAGGTGTCACATTCTCGTAAACCTCAGGAATCAGCTTCGCCCCTACCCTTTGCTCGATGGTCTTCAGAATCTTGAAGGAATAGGTCACGGGGGGCTTGCGCACGCTGACCACCTCGCCCACCTTCACCATGCGCGACGGTTTGACATTGACGCCCTGAATAGTGACGCGTCCGTTCTTGATGGCATCAGCGGCAATGCTCCGCGTCTTGAAGATGCGCGCTGCCCACAGCCATTTGTCGATACGGGCCAGACTCTCCCCCTGCCCCTCTCTACGAGAGAGGGGAGTGGTTTGTTTTTGCGATTTATCTTTCTGCTCCATCTATGCTTGAAGGTATTTATTCCCCTCCATTTAGGGAGGGGTCAGAGGTGGGTCTCTTCCCCAACTTATTATACTGGTTCATCGTGATGTCGATGCCTGCCAGCACGAAACTCTTGATGATGTCGACACCCAACGTGATGGCGGGCTGCAACTTTTCCAACTCCTCGGACGGAAAACGTCCGAGCACATGGTCAATCTGCGAGCCCACAGGATAGTCGTTGCCGATGCCCATGCGCAGACGGGCATACTGCTGTCCGATGAGCTGCTGGATATGTCCCAGTCCGTTATGGCCGCCATTCGAACCGTTAGCCTTCAGGCGGAACTGCCCCACAGGGATGGCCACGTCGTCGCTGACAACCAGCAGACGGCTCTGGTCGATGTTCTCCTTGTTCAGCCAATAGCGCACGGCATTACCGCTCAGGTTCATATACGTGGTAGGCTTCAGCAGGAACACCTTACGGCCTTTCAGCGTCGTCTCAGCCACAAAACCATAGCGCTTATCCTCAAAAACGATATTGGACGCCTTAGCAAAAGCGTCCAATACCATAAATCCAGTGTTGTGGCGGGTTCCGGCGTACTCGTCGCCAGGATTGCCCAAACCTACAATTAAGTACTTGTCCATACTGTTTACTCTGCGGCAGCAGCCTCAGCAGCAGCCGAACGAGAAGCACGAGTAGCCTTCACAGAGCATACGATAACCTCCTTAGAAGTAGCGATCTCCAGACCCTCGAAGCTCAGCGAACCAACCTTGATGGCCTTACCCAGCTGCAGCTCGGTAACGTCGATGTCCAGCTTCTCAGGAATGTTCTTGTAAGGAGCGGTGACATCAATCTTACGGATAGAGAGGTTCAGACGACCACCATCGCGCACACCCTGAGCGTGACCAGTCAGGTTCACGGGGATACCAACGGTGATAGCCTTGGTCTCGTTGATCTCGTAGAAGTCAGCGTGCAGCAGCACGTCGCTTGTGGGATGGAACTGAAGCTCCTTGATGATAGCCTTGTGCTCAGTACCGTCAATGTTCAGGTTCACAACATATACATGAGGTGTGTAGACAGCCTTGCGCAACTCAGCCAGAGAGGCAGTGAATGCCATAGCTTCGGGCTGACCGTTCTCACCCTTCTTCTCACCATACAGATTACAGGGTACCATACCCTCCTTGCGAAGCTGCTTAGAGGCCTTCTTGCCTGTGTCGGTGCGCTTCTGACCGATGACATTAATTTCCTTCATAATTTAATAATGTGTTACTCTAAAATTAAGTTAATTTGCTTAATTCACCATCACACGATGCGAAAAGCGGCTGCAAAGGTACGAATAAACGAGCACAAAACCAAATAAAATAGCAATTTTCTTTTGTTTCGTTTGAAAAGTCAGCCCCCAACAGCTACTTTTTCTCGTATTCTGATTCGTTCATAAACAAGTAGGACGGCTTGTAACCGCCAAAGTCGACGACCACTTTCTCGAAAACGATACCTGGATGTTGTGGGCTCAAGGTCAGTTCGTGCGTACCATCCTTGCTGACAGGCAACGTCACCTCTTTCTCGATGACACGGCGGGCCACGGTCGGATAGAACACAGAGTACATATAGGGTTGCTTGTCGAGCAGCGTCTTGTTGAAATTGATGGTTTCAGGTTGTCCGCCATCGAGACTGACCTGACACTCATGACCGCCCACATTCAGGAAGTCGAGGGTAGACTTGACGATGATGTGTAACTTCACCTTCTGCGTGCCTTCGGGCAGAGCGAAGCGATAAGTCAGCGAGGCGTCACCCACGGGTTTCGTATAAGGCGTCAGGGCAACGGCACTGCGGGTGCGACCGTAATCGGGATAGATGCTCCACTGTGTTCCCTCCGAGGCCTCAGCGCGATAGTAGTGTTCGGCTTCCATCGCCACATAGCCGTTGCTGGACTGGAAGGTATATCCTGCTGGAGAACCAGCGGGCACCGTAGTGGTAGCGGGGAGCATTTCATGGGGGAAGTTGTCGTTCCAGTTGGTGTATCCGATGTGTTTCTGAATCATCAAGCCGTTCCACTTGCCGCCAGCGATGTCGTGGTTGTAGGAAGCACAGAGCAGCGAGTCGCGCAGGAAACAACGCTTCACCTGATCAGCCCACGCGTTGGCATCGGGTGAACCCACGCTCGCAAGATACTGGTTCATGGCCTGCGCATAATACATGTCGTAGAGGTTAGCCATGGCCTGCACGGGGAAGAGAATGAGCTGGCGGTAGAAGTCGCGGGCCTCGGCAGGAATATCCTGATAGAGACGCAGGGCACGCAGTTCCAGACGCTGATAGTCGTCGGCCACCTGTCGCCACTCGCCTGTTTCCACGTTATAAGTCGTGGCATCAAGCATCTCCGGGGTCACACGGGCCATGTACTGGCAGTTGCGGTTATAGATGTCGGCGGCTTCAACCCCCACCAAACCTCCCCGTGGGGAGGCTTCAGTTGCTCCCCCTCGGGGGAGACGGAGGGGGGTTAGTACACTGCTGAAGAATCGGCGGGTGTGGTCGATAACCGTCTGCTGGGTATATTCCTTTGGATTCCAGGCCATATCCATGAACAGTTGGATGGGATACTCCATCGGTTTCAAGTCTCCGACATTGAGAATCCACATGCGCTGGATTCCAAAGTCGTAGGCCAGCGACAACTGTTCGAACATCTGCTGTGTCTGCGTGACGTTGAGCCACTTGGAATTACGCGGTGCACCCACATAGTCCACGTGGTAATAGATGCCCCAGCCTCCCTTTCGGCTACGTTCCCGGACGGTCGGTACACGGCGGATGTCGCCCCAGTTGTCGTCGCTGATGAGAATCATCACGTCGTCAGGCACACGGAGCCCGGCATCGTAGTAGTCCTGTACCTCTTTATATAATGCCCATACCTGAGTGGTCTTCTCGGCAGGTTTACCCGTCACCTCCTTAATAATCTGGCGTTGGTTGTTGATGATGCGCTCCATGAGCTTTGTGTCTGTCTTGTCACCCATCGCTTCGTCACCGTCGCCACGCATACCAATGGTCACAATGTCCTCAGTACCCTTCATGCGCTCGATGCCCTCGCGGAAGAACTGGTCGAGCTTCGTCTGGTTCGTCTGATAGTTCCATGCGCCCCACTCCTTTCGGTGACGGGCATACTCCTGATGATTGCGGGCCATCGGCTCATGATGCGAGGTACCCATGATGACACCCATGCGGTCGGCCAGTTTACCATTCTCCGGATCATCGGCATAGAATGCCCATCCCCACATGGCTGGCCATAGGAAGTTACCTTTCAGACGCAGTATCAGCTCGAAGACCTTAGCATAGAACTCACGTCCGCCATATTCGGTGCCAAAGGTATTCTTCACCCACGTTGTCAGACAGGGAGCCTCGTCGTTCAGGAAGAGACCGCGGAACTCGACTGCGGGTTCCCCGGCGGTATAGATACCAGGCTTGACGTACGCCATGTCGTGATGGGCAACAGGTGCATCGGCCCACCAGTACCAGGGCGACACGCCCAGCTGGCGGCTCAGTTCGTAGATGCCGTAGATGGTGCCGCGCTTGTCGCTGCCGGCTATAACCACCTGCTGCCCCTGGGTTGTAATGATGAATTTCTCGCGTTTGCCTTTCAGGTCGGGCAGTTTCAGTTTGTCTATCTCCTTGTTCTTGCCCAAGGTTCCAACCAAAATCGTTGGAGTTTCCATCGATTCAGCAGGAGCCTTGCCCAATACGCGTTTCATGTCGTCACGCAGGTTCTGGATGGCCATCTTTACGCCTTCGTATTCCTGCTGGCTATAGCCTATTGTGGCATCAGCCAGCGACACGCCATCGGCCTCGGGTGAGAAACTGACAAACTGCGGCACCACACTCTGAGCCTGCACGCCAAGCGCTACTGCCAAAAACAGCACAATCCCAATCAACGTCTTTGCTTTCATCATCACCTGTTTTTATTACATCTTACATCTTACATCATACATCTTAAATCTTTGCCAACGCCTGTTTGATGTCGTCCAGAATATCCTCCACGTCCTCGATACCGACACTCAGACGAATCAGGTCGGGAGCCACACCAGCCTCGAGCAACTGCGCATCGCTCAGCTGGCGGTGCGTGTGACTGGCGGGATGCAGCACACAGGTGCGGGCATCGGCCACATGCGTAACGATGTTGATCATCTCCAGCGAGTCCATCCATTTGATGGCCGTCTCGCGTGTACCCTTCAGTCCGAAGGCAATGACGCCACACGATCCGTTGGGCAGGTATTTCTGTCCCAGTTCATAGGCCTTGTCGTCCTTCAGTCCGCAGTAGTGCACCCATGCCACCTTTGGCTCGTCGTGCAGGAATTCAGCCACCCGCTGGGCATTCTTGCAGTGCTGTGCCACACGCAGGTGCAGCGTCTGCAGTCCCAGATGCAGCAGGAACGAGTTCTGCGGAGCGGGAATCGATCCCAGGTCGCGCATCAGCTGAGCCACCAGCTTCGTCGTGAAGCCCATCTTGCCAAAGGCCTTCACATACGTCAGTCCGTGGTACGACTCATCGGGCGTACACAGTCCGGGGAACTTATCGGCATAGTCCATCCAGGGGAAGTTGCCGCTGTCCACCACCACACCGCCTACCTGCGTAGCCAGTCCGTCCATATATTTCGTTGTCGAGTGCGTCACGATGTCAGCACCCCACTCAAAGGGACGGCAGTTCACGGGAGTGGCGAAGGTATTGTCGACGATGAGGGGCACTCCGTTCTTGTGGGCTATCTTGGCAAAGCGCTCTATATCGAACACGGCACAACCGGGGTTCGAGATGGTCTCACCGAACATCGCCTTCGTATTGGGGCGGAAGGCAGCCTGGATCTCCTCGTCCGTTGCCTCCTGCGAGATGAACGTACAGTCGATGCCCAGCTTCTTCAGCGTCACACCAAACAGGTTATACGTGCCGCCATAGATCTCGTTCGACGTGATGAAGTGGTCGCCAGCCTGACAGATGTTGAAGATAGCGTAGAAGTTTGCAGCCTGACCACTCGACGTCAACACGGCACCCACACCGTCCTCCAGTGTGGCAATCTTCGCTGCCACAGCGTCGTTCGTCGGATTCTGCAGACGGGTATAGAAATAGCCCTCCTTCTCCAGGTCAAACAACTTTGCCATCTCGTCCGAGTCGTCATACTTAAACGTCGTCGACTGAATGATGGGCAACTCTATCGGTTCTCCGTTCTTGGCCTTATAGCCAGCCTGTACGCACAGCGTGCCTTGTCTCAACTTCTTATCCATTTTTTGTCGATTTATAAAAACGCTTGCAAAAATACAAAAAAAAAATGGACCGACCATACTTCAACCCGATTTTTTTCACTATCTTTGCAGGCGAAAGTCGGACATACACCAAGCAGATTTATTTTATATTGAATAACAACTCACGAAAAAACTATTTTAATAACAACTTATGAAAAAACTATTTTTGACTCTTCTGCTCATGGTAGCAGTATCTGCTCAAGCAGCAGAAAATCCTGTGTTAACGATTGAAGGTGGTCAGGTGCAAGGCGTCGTGGCCGACGACCATCCTGACGTGTTTGTGTATCGTGGCATCCCCTATGCCGCTCCTCCCATTCGCGAGAACCGCTGGAAGGCTCCGCAGCCCGTAGTGCCTTGGAAGGGCGTGAAGATTTGTGATACCTTCGGACGTCCCAGCTTCCAAGCCATCCAGTATACGGGGGGCTACTACACCGAGTGGGGCTATGGCAAGGAGGCCGCCTTCAGCGAGGACTGCCTGTATCTGAACGTGTGGACGAAGGCCCCCGGACAGGTGGGCAAGAAATTACCCGTGGCGCTGTGGATTCATGGTGGCGGATATCGCGAGGGATTCGGTTCGGAACCTGAGTTCGACGGACAGGAGTGGGGCGCCAAGGATGTGGTGCTGGTCTCGATCAACTACCGTTTGGGCGTGTTCGGATTCCTGGTACACCCCCTGCTCTCGGCAGAGAGTCCCAACCACGTATCGGGCAACTACGGCATTCTCGACCAGATTGAGGCGCTGAAATGGATTAAGAAGAATATCGAGCAGTTTGGCGGTGACCCGAACAACGTGACCATCTTCGGCCAGAGTGCCGGAGGCGGCAGCGTGCGCACGCTGTGTGAGAGTCCACTGGCCCGTGGATTGTTCCATAAGGCGGTAATTATGAGTGCACAGGGACTGAGCATTCCCGACAAGGATGGCAACCCGATGGGCGGCCGTTACAGCGGAGGCTCGTTTGCCGATGCCGAAAAGAATGCCAAGAAGGTGTTCGACTGGGCCGGTCTTACCGACCTGCAGAAGATGCGTGCAGCCTCTACCGAGACCGTCTTCGCACTAAACACGCTGTACCACCAGATCAACAGCGACGGACAACAGCCGACAGGCATGCCGATGATGTTCCGCGGACTGCCCTTCATGCCGATGATTGACGGCTATGTCAGCAAGGAGAGCTTCGATGATGCCACCCGCGGTGGCAGGCTGGCTGACGTGCCTTATATGATTGGCTTCACGCTGAACGATATGGGTAACATGTCGCCCAACATCGCCGAGTTCTGCAAGGTACGCGAAGAGAAGGGCGGCAAGGCTTGGGCCTACGAATTTGCCCGTCCCCTGCCCGACGACGGCTCGCATCCCGAGGTGACGGTACGCCTGAAGGGCGCCTTCCACTCCAGCGACCTGTGGTTTGTGTTCAAGTCTCTGAAGCACTGCTGGCGCCCGTGGACCCAGGGAGACTGGGACCTGAGCGAAAAGATGCTCACCGCATGGACCAACTTCGCCAAGTATAGCGACCCGAACGGTCCGAAGGGTGGTAACTGGAAGCCGTGCACCAAGCAGGACACGAAATTCATGGTGTTCAAGCTGAACGACAAGGACGAGGAGGCTTCCTTCTTCGGTGAGCCCGAGATAGCCCCCAGACCCCAGGGATTCCCCTTCTAATCCTACCTTTGAATTGTATCTTTGCAGAAAAATTGAAAAGTATGATTAGTATTATTGCGGCGGTGGCGAAGAACAGAGCCATCGGACTGAAGAACAAACTGATTTACTGGTTGCCCAACGACCTGAAGCGATTCAAGGCGCTGACCACAGGGCATACCATCGTGATGGGCCGTAACACCTACGAGAGTCTGCCGAAGGGGGCACTGCCCAACCGCCGGAATGTGGTGCTATCGAGAACGACGAAAGAGCTACCGGGCTGCGACGTCTACCCCACCCTCGAGGCAGCCTTGAAGAGTTGCAAGGACGACGAGGATGTGTATATCATCGGTGGTGCCCGCGTCTACGCACAGGCGATGGCGATAGCCGACAGGCTGTGTCTGACGGAGGTGGACGATGAACCCGCCGAGGCCGACGCCTTCTTCCCCGACTATAGCGAGGGCTGGCGCATAGAGACAAAAGAGACCCATCCAAAGGATGAGCACCACGATTATGAATACGCGTTTGTAGACTACGTCAAAGATGAGAAATGAGAGATGAGAAATGAGAGATTTCTCATTTCTCACCTTTTCCCCCTGTGGCGGAATAGTTGATGTGCAGGGCTCCGGCCTTGCGCAGTTCCTGCTTGACATCGTTGATGAGCCCCATCTGCGTTTCGCGGTCGGCACGAATCGACACCACCATATGCTGGCGGGCATCCTCCGTCATCAAGGAGCGTTCCTGTTCGATGGCAGGGCCTAACTCGTCGAGGGTAATCATACGGTCGTTCAACTGGATGCGCGACTCGCCACTCACCACATCGCCCTGGCCGTTGACGGGTTTGCCGATGAACAGATAGACGATGCCGGCCTGCCGCGCCTTCTCGACTTCCGTACCCTGCGGGATGGTGAAGCGCACCATGGGCTTCACGTCGCGCATGTGGGTGACAATCATGAAGAAGAACAGGACCGTGAAAATCAGGTCGGGCATAGCCGCCAGATTCAGTCCTGGCACCTCGCGATTCTGCTTTTGTCGAAAACGGCTCATTTTTTATCTTTGAACTTTATGATTTCCTTTGGGCGGCAGCAAATTATTCACTTTTCACTTTTCCCTTTTCACTTACTCTTCGCTTCCCATGCCTTCGCTGATGCGCTGCGGATAGCGGCGGCGGATGACTTCGCGCTGTTCCTCGGAACACTGGCTGAACGGACGGCCAAACTTCTGCTGGGCCATCTTTTCGCGTAGCACGCGATGGGCAGCCACCACGGCATTCTGCATCTCGAAATAGGCATCGTAACTGGTGGCGCGGTCGGTTTGTACGGCAATGATATAGCGGTCGGTCTGTTGGGCTGCCACAAACGACTCTACCTGCTGTTGCAGCTGTGTCAGCGTCACGGGTTGGTCGTCGCAGAACAGCGAGTCGCGCTCGTCGAGCCGAATCTGCAACACGTTGTTGCGATTGACGTCAACCTGCTCCTGCTGCTGTTCATCGAGGGGTGCCATCTTGCGGCCCAGTCCCTTGTCGCTGTCCATGGACGAGGTAACCAGGAAGAACACCAACAGCATGAACGAGATATCGGCTGTCGACGTGGTGTTGAGCTCGGGAATATCCCTATGTCTGCGACGGAACCTCATTCTTATTTGTTAAGCCAGAACGAACGGATGGCAGAGACGATGGTAGCCACCACAGCCACCCCCATGGCGATATACATCAGCCACAGCATTACATCTGCCAGAAGATAACTACTCATATCAGCCATTGTTGCGCGTCTTTAGTTGGGTTACAGAGTCCATAAAGATGATGGCGCCCTCCTCCATTTGTGAGGTCAGGTGCTCAATCTTCGAGAGGATATAATTATAGAAAAACTGCAGCACGATGGCCACAATGATACCGAAGATGGTGGTGATGAGCGCCACCTTCATGCCTTGCGCCACAATGGTCGGACTGATGTCGCCAGCCGTCTCAATACGGTCAAAGGCCATTACCATGCCAATGACCGTTCCCAGGAATCCAAGCGAGGGGGCCACGGCGATGAACAGGCGAATCCACGTGCAACCCTTCTCCATCTTCGAAATCTGCACCATGCCGTAGTTCGTCAGCTGACGGTCAATCTGGTCGAGGGGTTCCTTGATGTGCAACAGTCCCTGATAGCAGATGGATGCCACAGGCCCGCGGGTGTCGCGGCAGAGTTCCTTCGCTCCTTCGACATCATTCTGCTGCAACTTGGCATCGACATCGTTCATCAGCCGTTTGGTGTCCACCTCCGACAGCGTCAGATAGATGATGCGCTCGATGCAGAATGCCAGTCCCAGCACCAAAGCCAGCGCCACGAGCGACATAAAACTGGCCGAGCCCTCGATGAACTTGCGCTTCAACTGCTTGTGCAGTCCGCCGCCCTCGTCCATCATCTCGCTGTCGTCGTCTGACAGGTCAGCCTCTACAGCAGCCATCGCGGAGTCTGCCACGAAGGCCGTTGTGTCCACGACATCATCTAACATCATAGTATCTTCTGCCTGCTGGTCCTGTGCCTGCACATGCTGCACGCCAGCCAGCAAAAATACCATTGCAAAAAGTGCAATCAGTCTCTTCATATTTCTAATATCTGTTATCTCTTAACTATTATCTCTTGATATGGGCGGCAAAATTAAGCATATTTTTTGAGATATGCAAATTATGGCCTAATTCTTAGCATTATTTACGGATGACAGCAACTCGACGGCATCTTTCACCGTGGTGATGTCGCTGATGACCATCGAGCGTTTGCCGTTGACCTCGCGGAAGTTGCAGCGACGCGGATGCTGTGCCACAAACGACAGGATATGGTCGAAGGCCTCACTCTGGTAGAACGGACTGTTGGCATTCGACACAAAGAACAGCGTCATGCGGCCCTGCTTCAGCACCACCTTTTCGCAACCCAACAGCTTGCCCAGTCGCCGGAGCGGTACGACACGCATCAGTTCCTCGCCCACATGGGGAATCGGCCCGAAGCGGTCGACCAACCGTTTGCCGTAGGCCTCCAGCTGTTCGTCGGTCTGCAATCCGTCCAGTTCACGATAGAGCAGCATGCGCTCCGAGTCCGAAGGCACATACTGGTCGGGGAAGTACATCTCCAAGTCGCTGTCGAGCGTGCAGTCGGAGACGAATGAGGAATGAGGAGTGATGAATGAGGAATGATCGCCTTTGGCGATGT
This sequence comes from Prevotella sp., assembly GCA_016291085.1. GTDB lineage: Bacteria > Bacteroidota > Bacteroidia > Bacteroidales > Bacteroidaceae > Prevotella. The sequence goes on along the minus strand of JAEEVW010000012.1, from coordinate 72,716 downwards.
CTGAATGATGATTTGAGAATTCGTCATTCTTCATTGAACCTCGCTGAGAGCGACCATTCCTCATTCCACATTCTTCATTCGTCATTTCATTATTCAGTTCCACCACCGCCTGGTTCAGAATCTTCACATAGGTCTCGTAACCCAGGTCGGCAATGAATCCCGACTGTTCGGCGCCCAGTAGATTGCCCGCACCGCGAATGTCCAAGTCCTGCATGGCGATATGGATGCCTGCACCCAGGTCGCTGAACTGCTCGAGGGCCTCCAGTCGGCGGCGGCTCTCTACGGGCAGGGCAGCCAACGGTGGTGCCAGCAGATAGCAGAAGGCCTTGCGGTTGCCGCGTCCCACGCGTCCGCGCATCTGGTGCAGGTCAGAGAGTCCAAAATGGTGAGCACCATTGATGATGATGGTGTTGGCATTGGGAATATCGATACCGTTTTCGACGATGGTCGTCGAGAGCAGCACGTCGTAGTCGTAGTTCTGGAAGTCGACGATAATCTGTTCCAGTTCCTCGGGTTTCATCTGTCCGTGGCCCACGGCGACACGGGCATCAGGCACGTACTTGTTGATGAGTTCCTTGATGCGCTTCAGGTCGTTGATGCGCGGATTGACGAAGTAGACCTGTCCGTTGCGCGACATCTCGAAATTGATAGCATCGGCAATGATCTCTGCGCCGAATGTATGTATCTCAGTTTGAATGGGATAGCGGTTGGGCGGCGGTGTCTGGATGATGCTTAGGTCGCGGGCACCTACCAACGAGAACTGCAACGTACGCGGTATGGGTGTAGCACTCATGGTCAGCGTGTCGACATTGGTCTTCATCTGGCGCAACTTCTCTTTGGTCGACACGCCGAACTTCTGTTCCTCGTCGATGATAAGCAGGCCCAAGTCCTTGAACTTCACGCTCTTGCCGATGAGTTTGTGCGTACCAATCAGGATGTCTATCTTGCCCTCAGCCAAGTCCTTCAGAATGGTTGTAGTCTGCTTGGTGCTGCGAGCACGGGAGAGATAATCCACTCGGACCGGCATGTCTTTCAGTCGGGAAGAGAACGTCTGGAAATGCTGATAGGCCAAGACCGTAGTAGGCACCAGCACGGCCACCTGTTTGCCGTCGCACGCCGCCTTGAAGGCAGCACGCACAGCGACTTCCGTCTTGCCAAAGCCCACGTCGCCACACACCAACCGGTCCATGGGGCGCGACTTTTCCATATCGGCTTTCACGTCGTTGGTGGCCTTCAGCTGGTCGGGCGTATCTTCGTATAGAAATCCTGCTTCCAACTCATGTTGCAGGAAGGAGTCAGGCGAGAAGGCAAAGCCCTTTTGCTGGCGACGGGCCGCATAGAGCTGTATCAGGTCGCGGGCAATGTCCTTCAGCTTCTGTTTGGTGCGCTCCTTCATGCGCTCCCACTGCCCTGTGCCTAAGTGCGACAGACGCGGTGGTTCGCCACCGTCCTGCGCCTTGTATTTTGACACCTTATATAAAGAATGTATCGACACGTAGATGGTGCCCCCTCCGTCGTACTGGATTTTAATCATCTCCTGGAATCCGGGTTCTCCGGATTTTCCAGAATGTCCAGAATTCTGAATCGGCATGCGCACCAGCCCGCCAAAGCGTCCGATGCCGTGATCGATATGTACCACATAGTCGCCGGGCTCGAACTGCTGAATCTCCTTCAGCGTCAGGGCCACCTTACCACCTCGCGCCTTGTCGGAGCGCAAGTTGTACTTATGGAAACGGTCGAATATCTGGTGGTCGGTAAACACACAGAGCCGGAGGTTGTGGTCGACGAAGCCTGCGTGCAGTGTATTCTGTACAGGTTCAAAACTGACGGAACCCTGTTCGGCAAAGATATCTTTCAAGCGTTCCAACTGCTTGGCACTGTCGGCCAGAATATAAAGCTGATAGTCTTGCTCCAGATAATCCTCGAGGGTTTCCTCCAACAGTTCGAAGTTCTTATGGAACTGGGGTTGGGGCGCCATGTGGAACGTCAGTGTTGCATCGGGGGGACAGGACGGGCGCGAACCCATCTCCAACCTTCGGAAACGCAACATCTCGCTACTGAACTGCGAACCGCTGACCAGCTGCAGGTCGCGCTGCATCTGCATCTTGATGTCGTGCTGTTCCATCTCGGTGGCACTCTCCAGACGTTCCGTCAGAGCCTGTTGAGAAAAACCTTCCTGGTAGGTCCGCTCTACGACATCTTGGACATAGCGGAAGTCCTTGGCGACGAGCAACATCTCGTCGGGCAGAAACGACAGAAACGATACCTTCTCCTCAGTGACGCCCAACTCGGGCACGATTTCCACCTGTTCACGGCGCGACTTCGACAATTGCGTATCAACCTCAAATGTTCGGATGGAGTCGATGTCGTCACCAAACAAATCGATGCGGAAGGGCAACTCGCTGCTATAGCTATAGACGTCGAGAATGCTGCCGCGAAGGGCAAACTGACCGGGCTCGTAGACGTAGTCCACCTCATGGAATCCCAACTCGCGCAGAAATGACGTCACGTCGTCCACCTGTATCGTCTCGCCCTGTCGCAACACCAACGTCTGGTCGCCCAGCTGTTTCTGCGACACCACCAATTCTGACAGTGCCTCAGGGTAGGAAACGATATATAATGGAGAATTGAGAATTGAGAATTGAGAATTATGATTACCTTCTAGGGCAGAGAGTTTCGACAGAACTTCCGTGCGCAGGATTTCGTTGGCACTGTCGCGCTGCCCATACTTGATGGCACGGCGATAACTACTGGGAAAGAACAGCACCTGCTCCTCGCCCAGCAACTGCGTCAGGTCATGATAGAAATACCCTGCATCATCGGCATCCTGAAGAATGAATAGTGTGGTAGAAAGTTTACCTTTCGTCACCAAACTTCCAAACACCATCGGGGCTGACGAGCACATCAGTCCCTCGAGGAAAACGGTCTTCACCGACTTTTTCCTCAAGATTTCTGCCAACGCACCCACTTGGGACGATTTGGCATAAATTTTCAGCAATTCTTCGATTTTCATACGAATTCGTGTGCAAAATTACGAAAAAAAGTGAAAAGTGAAGAGTGAAGAGTGAAGAATTTGCAACCGCTATGAGATAATTAATAATTATTTCGTAATTTTGCACCCAAATAGTAAATAGTAAATTGTCAAATCGTAAATATAATCATGGTGCACGCAAGTGACAGCATTGTCATCATTCCGACTTATAACGAGAAGGAAAACATAGAGAAGATTATCCGGGCTGTATTCGGACTGGAAAAGTGTTTTCATATCCTGGTTATCGACGACGGCTCTCCAGATGGTACTGCCGCCATCGTAAAGGGCCTGATGGCTCAAGAGGACTTCAGCGACCGTCTCTTCATTCTTGAACGTAGCGGGAAACTGGGCTTGGGAACGGCCTACATCACAGGATTCAAGTGGGCCTTGGAGCGCGACTACGGCTACATCTTCGAGATGGATGCCGACTTCAGCCATGACCCCAACGACCTGCCTCGCCTCTATTCGGCCTGTGCTGACGAAGGCTACGACGTGGCCATCGGTTCACGCTATGTGAGTGGTGTCAATGTAGTCAATTGGCCCATCGGACGTGTGCTCATGTCTTACTTTGCCTCGAAATATGTGCGTATTGTCACGGGCTTCAAAGTGCACGACACCACAGCGGGTTTCAAGTGTTACAAGCGCCGCGTGCTGAAGACCATCGAACTCGACAAGATCCGTTTCAAGGGCTATGGTTTCCAGATTGAGATGAAGTACACCGCCTACAAGATCGGCTTTAAGATTAAGGAGGTCAGCGTCATCTTCGTGAACCGTCGCGAAGGCGTTTCAAAGATGTCGGGTGGCATCTTTGGCGAGGCATTCTTCGGTGTGATGCGTCTGCGCTGGGACGGCTGGACAAGGAAATATCCACAGATTCAAGACTAACAAAAATCGCGAGGATTTCTCCCCGCGATTTTTTTAATCTTCTAATATCGTGATGCGTCCTTGCGGTTGTGCGTAGGCTTTGCCTGTGTTGCCACCCAGTACTTTCGACAGGTAGTCTGACAGTGCCTCGTTGTAGCGCACGGAACTCTCCTGCAGTACAGGACACTGTTTGAAGATTTCGAAAAATCCACCACCTTTATGGTTATAGTCTGTCAGTGTTACGCTATAGGTATGGTTCTCGTCCAGCGGGGCATACGTGCCATTATCCTGTAGCACCTCGATGTTGCTGACACGATGGCTCTTACTGTGGATGGTAAACCGCAGTCCAGAACACTGTGGGAAATTGCCGTCCAACACAGGCACCAAAGCCGTACAGCGTGTCAGCATCTCCTTCAGTAGTTTTCCTGTCACGGCAATGCGGCGCAAGGTATTGTCGTAGGGCAGCATACCGATGACATCGCCATAGGTGATGTCACCCGCCATGATATCGTTACGGATGCCGCCACCGTTTTCGAAGGCGATGTCCGACTTTAAGGCATTGCGGTAGGCATCTGCCACCAAGTCACCGGCATTCGTCTCACTACCGCGAATAATCCATTGTTTGTTCTCGTCGCTCACCACCAGCCGGTAGTCGGTATGTGCCACCACTTTCGAAGTAGCAGCCTCCACCAACTTGTGGATACTGTCTGTAGCAGCCTTTACGCGGGCACTCACGTAGGGCACGTCGGCAGGCTTTAGCAACTTGGTTGTCATGCGGCCATCAGGGGTAATCAGCAGCTTGCCGATTCGCTCAAACTGTGTACCCGTCTGCGTGACGGTAATCTCCTGGCCATCCAGATTCGTGGCCTTGGCATTCTCGAAAATCTCGTGCGAATGTCCGTCCAGCACCACGTCGATGCCGCGCGTCTTGTTCACCAGCAGGTGTGAGTTGAATCCCATCGACTGCGTGGTCTCGCCCACATGCGACAGCAACACCACGTAGTCGGCACCCTTTGCACGGACATCGTCCACAGCCTGCTGCACCTCCTGGTAGAACGTCTTCGGCCTCAGGTCGTATTCCAATCCACCGTTCGTATCGTAGAACGCATAGCCCTCCAACAGCATCGTCTCGGGTGTCGTAGCTCCAATAAAGGCTACCTTCTTGTCGCCATACTGCTTGATAATGTACGGCATGTAGGTCAACTGCTGGTCGCCAAGATCATACAAATTGCAACTCACAATGGGAGCGCCCAGCTGCTCCAGCAACATCTTCATACGCGGAATGCCATAGTCGAACTCATGGTTGCCCAGCGTCACGGCATCGTAGTCCATCAACTTCATGATGTCGATGATGTACTGTCCCTTCGAAATGGCACCCGTCGTGTTGCCCTGCAGGAAATCACCCACACAGACGGCACCAGCGTATGCCGTATCCGTCTTGTTGATGGCATCGCGCAGTCCGGCCATCTTCTGATAGCCGTCAATGCCGCAGTGCACGTCATTCTCGTACAGAATCACAATGCTCTTCTGAGCCCAAACGGCCTGCAGCCCCATCACAAGGGCTGCCATACCAAGAAGCATCCTCTTTTTCATAGTCTTAGGCTGTCAATTTTCGCTTTGCCTACTTCTTAAAGAACGAGGCAATCCACAGAATGGCAACGGCACCGATAATCGCCGTACCGAGCTGCCCCAGCACACCGCCCCACTCTATGCCTAGCAGCGAAAACAGCCAGCCACCAAGGGCACCGCCAAACAGTCCCAACACCAAATTCATGATGATGCCAAAACCACCACCTTTCATCAACTTACCGGCACAAAAACCAGCCAAACATCCAATAATCAATGAATAAATAATTCCCATAGTTGTAATTTTTAATTGGTTTGATGCTGCGAAGGTACGAATAATTGAACAAAAAAACAAATAATTCGCCCTTTTCTTGCATTTCTGCCATTTTTTTCCGTATCTTTGCAAGCAGGCGAACAATATCTGCCCAAAAAACAAACTGCAATATGAACAAACTATTACTGCTTATCGCCAGCATAGTAATGGCAGGATGTCGGACGACACAAACAGGCTATGTGTCTGTGGGGAACGGCGGACAGCTATATTACGAAGAGCGAGGACAGGGCGAACCGATGATCCTGCTGCATGGACATTCGCTTGACACGCGAATGTGGGACGAGCAGTTCAAGGTGTTTGCCAAGGATTTCCGTACCATCCGTTTGGATTTTCGCGGATACGGCCAATCGTCGTCTCAGAGCGAGACAGAGCAGTTTACCCATGTGGACGACGTGCTGGTACTGATGGATTCACTCCACATCACCCAAGCACATGTGGTAGGACTGTCAATGGGAGCCTTTGTGGCGGGAGACATGCTGGCCATGTATCCGGAACGCTTACTAACCTGTGTGTTAACCAGTGGCGGCATTCGCAACAGTCCTGGTCCGTCAGAGCCGATGGACTCCGCAGAATGTGCCCGCCGAGACGAGGAGATAGCAGCGCTGAAGGCAAAAGGCATCGACCAATATAAGCGCGAATGGATTGACCAGCTGATGGCTTCGGGCGGTTCGAAGAAAGAACGCATGCGCCCCCCCCTGCAACGGATGATCAGCGACTGGACGGCCTGGCAACCACTGCATAAAGAGGTGCGCCTGTTCTACGGCAAGGAGGCTTGGAACAAGTTACGCCAACGGGGAAAGACCAACGTCCCCACCCTCATTATCAGGGGCGAAAACGAACTAAAGGGCAAGAGGGGAGAGCCAGGAGAACTGCGCTGGCTGTCGAATGGCCGATATGTGGTGCTGCCAGATTGTGGCCACATGCTGAACATGGAACAGCCCAAGGTCTTCAACGAGACAGTGAGTGGATTTTGTAAAAAATACAAATAAAGTTTGGCTTTTCAGTCACTTTTACGTACCTTTGCAGCCAGGTGTACAAGATTCAATTCTCATGGAAAAAATAAAGGTATTGATAGTTGGTGCAGGACCTGCGGGATGCACGTGCGGACTGCTGCTGAAGAAACGGAATGTCGACTGTTTGTTGATAGACCGTGCCGTATTCCCTCGTGACAAGATTTGTGGCGGTGGACTGACACCCCGTTCCTACCGTCTGCTCGACAGACTGCTGCCATCGTTCCACTACGACTACAACAGCGTCAACCGTTTGAAGCTGCTCGTCGAAGGCAAGTCCGTGTTCGACTTGCATATGGACCATGAACTGCGCATTGTGAAACGCCGCGAGTTCGACGCCCAACTGCTAGAGGAATATCAGAAAAGTGGTGGCCGATTTGCCAACGAGGCATTAGCCGCTATCGAGGAGAACGACGGACAGATTGTGGCTACGATGCAGTCGGGTCGACAGGTAGCATGCGACTACCTGGTGGGAGCTGACGGTGCCAACAGCCGAGTCAGAAAACACCTTAATCCACTGTCAGACCACGGTTTCCTGTGGATGGAACAATATGGGCCAAAGTCACCTGACAATGCTATTGTCATCAATGTGTCGAAGACATACGAACAGGGCTATTATTACAGTTTCCCCAATGAGTCCTACGACGTACAGGGCTTTGGCGACGGGAATACCACGCCCCAGAGGTTCCGTCAGGTGCTCGACGCAATGGGCTGTCCCAACCTAAAGCCTAAGGGAGCCTTCATACCCCGCAGTTGCGACTACCCCCTTCACGACCACATCATCCTCATCGGTGATGCGGGCGGTTTCCCCAACCGACTAACGGCTGAAGGACTCTATTATGCCATCCTCACGGCCCAAAATGCCGCTGAGGCCATCAGTAGCGAACAATCGTTTGCTAAGGTCAACGGCAAGGTGTTCGCTCACAAGAAAAGAGAAGTATGGGAGTCCCGCTTCTTCTACAGTAAGACCGGACTCGCCCTGTTGCGACTCCTCTGCAACCACTTCCCCGGCATCTTAAAGTGGTGCTACAACAAAGCCACCACCCCATAAACAACAAAAGGAGGCCGTTCGGAGTATTTGTAAACAAAGGTTACATGCATCAACCTTGTCCGCAGGGCACAGGATAAAGGCTATCAGGTCAGACTTCTTTTCTTTTGGCTGAATTCTCCTGAACTGTCTTTGTTACGTGTGGCTGAGAGAGTCGCTAAAGGTGGGCATAATATACCTGAGCCTATCGTTAAGCGAAGATACATTGCAGGCATCCGAAATCTCTTTCGCCTGTTTATGAACGAAGTGGACTATTGGGTTATTTACGATAACAGCGAATATCCTGCCGTCCTAGTTGCAGCAGGTGGAAAGGAAGATAAGGTAAACATCATGTCAGAATCAAAATATAAAGTAATAGCAGATTATGTCAAATAAAGAATTCTCTGAGAAATTGAAGGCTGGCATAGAGTTGGCTGGGAAACGAATGCTTAAAGATAAAGCCATTCGCGGTGAAGATATCATCGTTTCTTCTGATGGCAAGACCATCCAACGCATTCCTGCAAAGGAACTGCTTGCCGAAACTGCAACCGTATAAACTCCCTCAGGAGAGGTCCTCTAATATGCATTATTCAAGATAATCTACAGAACTGACCTTCTAATTCATTTTTGCAGAATGAAAGAAATAATTGTCAGGTTTATAAACAGAGTGTACTTTGGAATCTATCTCTACACAAGAGAATTAGATATTCCCGTTTTATATATGGGAAGAAAAGAATATTACAGAGGTCAACTAGGGTTTAAGATTTGCGACCTTATGGTCCTTTTATATACAAGTGGATGTCTGTCATTTGCAGGAGCCTTGGGCGGAGAAACTTTATTGACACTTATCAAAGGGAACTATTTATATAAAATACTGTATTTTATTCTATTGATTGGTATCAGTGTCCTTATTTCACAGCTTTCATCATTTGAAGGAGAAAAAGGTCTGTCATACTTTGAGCAGTTTGATCAAGAACCTCGTTCTAAAAAGATTAAGTGGATGATAATTAGTGCATTTGTATTTATTATTGGAATTTTATTTTTTGTATTAGGTATAATAGTATTCCCAGTATATAGTTGACTCCAACATAGAAAGAGTAACACAAAGTATCAGACCCTTCGTGTGAATTCGTGTATCAAGGGTGCTTCACCATGATATAGAAGGTCGCATTTCTCGGAGGGGTCTTACAGCCCAAGCCGATAGCCGAGTGTTAGTTGTAACTGGTTTACTTTTTGATCGTCATAGTATATTCCACCGTAAGACCTTATTGTCGTGCCATAAGTTGTCCCTGAGATGACGTCCCAAGAGGCGCTAAGATTTTGCAGACCGAAAATGTATCGAACATCGAGCACAAACTTATGATACTCATAAGATATGCCTACTGGCAGCGAGAAGAAAAACCCGTGCATCGCATTGGCCGTGCCACTAATATCATTTTCAATTGTCATCCCATAGGTCGATGTCTCTTCATGGTAGTCAGCTATCCCGGAATGCAGGCGGACATTTGCCTGAATGCCAGCCTTCAAGGCCAAACCTTTCCAAACGTATGCACTAACAGTTAAAGGAATGATCAACCGCCCGTCACGGATGGGAGGATTATAAGCCGTCTCTTGACCCAATAGTTGACCATATGCACCGTTGGTCTGGGAAATACCCATCCCGATAAAATCCTTGAATCCGTAGCGCTGATAGGAGTAGATTAGCCCAGACGAAAGAGCTATTCTATTGCTGGCTTGCCAGTCGATGGCTGCACCGGCCGTTATTCCACAAAGGGCATTTAGCGGTTTGCTAACGACTACATTCGTTCCCACCATAGGTACCAGCGACCATTGTCCTTTTTCCGCCTGCGCAGCTATATTCAAACTAAGCAACAATGCTATTGCTACTAAAATAGTCTTTTTCATTCTATTTGATTCTAATACTTATTATTTATGGCACAAAAGTACAAACTTATTCGCTAACAACCAAATAATGATGCAGAAAAGTGATGAAACGATTTATAATTTGAAGCGAGACGGAAATATCCATCAACTAATTTGGATAATTGAGAAAAAACAGGTACCTTTGCAGGCATTTTCAAAAAAAGCAAAAATGAAGAATATTTATACCTTATTATTACTAATCGCATTTTCTGCGAATGTCAGCGCACAGGTTCAGACGGCAGAAGCCAGCAGTGCCGACTCGTTGATTAACGTTATCGCCTATTTCTGCAAGAACGACACGATGGACTTTCGTGTGGAAGAACTGAAACAAAAAATTCATGGCAATGATACAACCCTGAACCGTTACATCAGAGAGGATTTCCGGCTCATCGTACGCGATTCTACAAGCAATGGTTATAAACTGGAGTATTCTAGTCTTGGCAACAGGGAGATGGAGGGAGACGAAATTGACTTCCTGAACAAGACGGTACTTGAAAAGGTGGCAGAGTTAAGCGACAAACAACACGTCATATTCACTATCGATGAACTGGGCAACCTTCAGCATATCGAAAACTGGCGCGATATCAAGAAGACGATGCACGAAGGCATCAAGATTCTCTGTGACAGCCTCTATGCAAATAATCCTATGTTGGATTCTGTCATGCCTCGCAATCGTTTGGAGATGTCGCTGAATATGCAGTATTCCACAGAACAAAGTCTTTGGAGTGCCTATGAAGAGCTTCAACTGTTGTTTGCTATTCACGGCAATTCCTTTACGATAGGTCGCCATGAGACAAAAGATGACAGTGGTTATCCATCAGTTACCAATACAGTCGTATCATACGGTTCTTATGACGAAGAGGATGAAATAGAAGGAGACTATTACATCGCAGGAAAAACGACACAGACAATTCCTGCAGAAGATGTGGCGACCCTTGTAACTGGTCAACTATCCGGGTTACTCAGCGACGAAGCTGTGAAAAAGATGAAGGAAGCGAACGTAGCAAGTATTGTGGAAGATGCCCAATTGACAACTCTTGAAGCATACTTTCTCTTTTTTAACGGCTGGCCTTGCGATATGAGCAAGCAGACCGTTGTTAAGATGAATGGGTATGAGTACATCACAACTAAGCATATCGAATGGCTTTCCCGTCGTTGGCAAATTGCAGACAGTAACGAAACAGAGCAAGGAAAAGTTTTATAATAACACAAAGTGTCAGACCCTTCGTGTTTGCTCTTTCGCTTTAAGCAGGGGAAAACGTCGTGCGGTACGTTCTAAAGGGTCGGAAGGTACGTTCTAAAAGGTTTTAAGGTGCCGTGTAAAGTTAAAACTGCGACGATGGACGTTAAAACTGCGTCGATGGATGATAAAACTGCGACGATGGATGATAAAACTGCGTCAATGTTTGATAGTTTAAAGACTATTAGAGTTTAACGCTGGAGATGTCGACGAGGCCGTTGACGATGGCGTAAATGGTAAGGCCCGCTGGAGAATGGATTTGCAGCTTGCGGGCGATATTGCGACGATGGGTGATGACGGTGTTGACAGAGATGTACAAACGGTCAGCAATCTCCTTATTCTGCAAGCCCTGGACAACACCGATAATAACGTCGCGCTCGCGGTCAGACAACATTTCGGCATTGTCCTGACCGCCTTTAAAGACCATCGACGAGATGTTTTTCGACACATCGTCCTTGCGGGTACGCTGTTCCAAGCGACGGATAGCAGGGGTGAAGATGTGGTCCTCGACCTCGGCATGCTGACGCAACCACTCCTCGTTGTTGTAGATGTCGTAAAGGGTAGCCGTCAGCTGATTGTTATGATGGGCATCGGACGGCAAGTACTTGATAATCATCAGTTTCAACTCGCGCAACTTCTTGTCGGTTTGTTCGTGATGCTTCGAGAAAGTCTCGATGTTGTAATCGTTCATAGGCCGTCCGTCGATGAGCGACTCGACATAGGGGAACAGCGTTTTCTCTTCGTATTTCATGTGGCGGCGAATCTCCTGTGCATACTCGTCGTAGAACTTCATGATGAGTCCTCCCAAAGGATCACCCTCGCTGATGCTTTCCTGCAACTCACGACGGATGAAGGGCAGTTGGAAGTCGAGATAAAAGGCATGGCTGGCCTTCAGATAGTGCAACAACGTGGGTACGCTGATGTGCTCGTCATCCTCATAATTGGTGAAGTCGTTGATGGTGAAGTTGACCACCGCCAGAAACGTGTATGTGTCGACATCGTTCATGTCGCACGTCTCGCGTACGGTCTTGTCACCAAAGCCAAGGTTAATACCGAATGAACCCAGCGCCTGCAGCACACTGGAGTTGTCCTTGATAAGGGTAATCATTTTATCGTCGGGTTCATACATCTTCAAATTTTTCATCGCTCGTGTTCCTTATTTATAAATGACGCTGCAAAAGTACTCATTTTCCATGAAACACGCAAGACTTAAAAGTGTTTTCATAATTTTTAGGTATTGCCGCTTTGTCACAATCTGTCTACCTTTGCACCCGATTTTGCAACACATAACACAAAAAAAAAGATGAAAAGACTGATATTCACACTGATGACAACAGCAGCATGCCTTGCTGGTAACGCCCAAGGAAATGCTGCCGATAGTACCATACAGCAGAAGATTCTCTCGCGCCTTCATGTGGGTGGGTATGGAGAGGCTGTGTTCTCGCGCAACTGGTATAGCGACCACGTGAGCCGATACAGCGAGCCGGAAGCCCACAAAAACGACCCATCGCACGGGCGCTTCGACATTCCCCACGCTGTCATTTATTTGGGTTACGACTTCGGCAAGGGCTGGAGTTTCAGTACGGAGATTGAATTTGAACACGGTGGCAACGGCATTGCCTACGAGAAGGAAAACGAGGAAGGCGGCGAATGGGAACAGGAGACCGAGAAAGGCGGTGAGGTAGAATTGGAGCAGTTCTGGATTCAGAAGTCGTTCTCGCGTGCTGCCAATCTGCGGGCAGGACATATCGTCGTACCCGTGGGTCTGAACAACGCCCACCACGAACCGCTGAATTTCTTTACCGTCTACCGTCCTGAGGGCGAGAACACCATCCTGCCTTCGACATGGCACCAGACGGGTATATCGTTCTGGGGACGCTACGGAGACTTCCGCTATGAGGCACAACTGCTGGCTGGTCTGAATGCTGACAATTTCACGAATACAGGCTGGATTCACAAAGGCCACAAGTCGCCGCTGGAATTCGACGTAGCCAACAAATACGGCGTATCATTGCGACTGGACAACTACACAGTTCCCGGACTGCGCATCGGACTGAGCGGATATTACGGCCAAAGCATCGGAAACAGCTATCCCAGAAACGCTTCAGGCGTAGATGCTGAATATAAGGGTGAGGTGCTGATTGGTGCCTTTGACTTCACGTACAAAGGACACAATTGGATTGTCCGGGGACAAGCCGACTATGGCTATCTGGGCGATGCTGAGCATCTGAAATATGTGTACAACCGACTGAATTCGAAATCGCCCTTCAAGCATTCGGCCTTCGTATCGAAGAACGCCTATGCCGTTGGCATCGAGGCTGGCTACGACATCTTCTCGCAGATAGAAAGCCTGCGCAAGGATAACCAGAAACTGTACCTCTTCGGACGCTATGAGCAGTACAACCCCTACGCCAGCAAGACCAAAGGTACGGACTACGGTTACACAGAAGTAAAGCGCATGGCGGTAGGTGTAAACTACCATCCCCTGCCCCAGATTGTCATCAAGGCGGAGTATTCGAAGCGTTTTCTGAAGAGCATCTATAACGACGAGCCCAGCCTGAACATCGGCGTAGCATATGAAGGCTTCTTTCTTTGAACATTATAACCACATAATTCAATATAGATATGAACAAGTTTTTACAAATTTCGGCAGTCCTGATGATGGGACTGGCCTTTGCTGCATGCAGCAGCGACAACAATGAGAATGGTAACAACACTGGCGACGAGAAGTACAAGGACAAGACCTATGGCATCAGTGCCATCGATGCCTGTGCACAAACCGTCAACCAGCTGACCAAAGCCAACGAGGTGATTGCAAAGTCGAGCCTGAGCGCTGAGCAGGAGGCTGCCCTGCGCCAAGTACTGACGAATCTGGTCAGCAACGTCATCGTGCCCACCTACACAGACTTGGCTAACGACGTAGAGGATCTCGAAAAGACGCTGAATGGTCTGACTCCCAGCACCATCACTCAGGCACAGATTGACAAGGCCTGCGCTGATTTCAAGGCTGCCCGTCAGCACTGGGAGCGCTCGGAAGCCTTCCTGGGTGGTGCTGCTTCCGACTTCAGCATCGACCCCACCATCGACTCGTGGCCTTTGGATCGTGCTGAACTGCTCGACTACTTCAAGGGTGGCATGAAGGCTCAGATTGAGGACGAATCGACCATTCTGGGTTTCCACGCACTGGAGTTCATCCTGTTCCGCAACGGCCAGAACCGTAAAGTGGCTGAGTTACAGGGCAACGACACCTATACGAACTTCGAGAGCGTCAGTGGTGCCGATGAACTGAAATATGCCCAGCAGGTGTGCAAGCTGCTGAAGGAGCGTTGCTTCCAGCTGCAGGTAGCCTGGGAGGGCGAGAAGAACGCCAATCGCTTAGCAGTCGTAAAGGCTGCCGGACTTCCTTACCAGACGGAGAATGGCCTGTCGTACGGCGAGAATCTTGTTGGTGCCGGACAGGACAGCAAGAGCACCTTCCCCAGCCTGAAAGATGCCGTTGCCCAGGTGCTGAGCAGCGACGAGGGTTCGTGTGTGGCTATCTGTAACGAGGTAGGTACTGCCAAGGTGGCCAATCCCTTCTCCGCTGGCGACATCGCCTATGTGGAGTCGCCCTACAGCTACAACTCCATTACCGATTTCCAGGATAACATCCGCAGCATCCGCAACGTATGGTTCGGTTCCACCAACGGCAATGCAGCAGCAGGCAGCTTCAATGCCTTCTTCGCCAGCGTCGGACAGGATGCCACCAACACAGCTGTCACGGGTGCCTTCAACAGCGCCATCGACGCCATTGGCCAGATGCCCGCTCCGTTTGTGAAGTACTGTTCCGTCATCTGGAACAAGAACTTCGACGACCCCACTAACTGGGAATCGACAACAGAAGAATAATGATAAAACGACATGAATAAACTATCACAACTACTATTCGGAAGCATGCTGGCAGTAACTGGGCTGTCAGCATGTTCTGACGATTCCACTGAGAGCAGTAATCTGGGGCCGCTGACCCTAGAGGAAGACGTCTTTGGCAAAGCCACGGGTAACTTCACTGCTGAGGAGTGGTTTCCTGGCGGTGCGTTAGGAACGACGGAGAATGCCAGCTATTCGGCCATCACACCTGCCGCACAGGAGGCCGGTATGGAGGCCGACTTCAACACCGGTGAGGATTTCTTCGAACACCTATACACCTTCGAACAGGAGCCCCGAAAAGGTCTTGGTCCTGCCTGGGTGCGCAATTCGTGCATTGCCTGTCACCCTGCCTATGGTCATGGCAAGCGCCAGACGGAGTATCGTGCTAATCAGATTGGCAACGGCTATCTGCTGGTCATCTACCACCCCGACACGAACGGCTACATCACCGAGGTGACGGGTATGCCGCAGACACAGGCCATGACGCCCTTCAAAGCCCCCATCGACGAAAGTCAGATAAAAATAGAGTGGAAGGAAGTGACAGCTATGGAAAGCGGACTGCCCATGCAGTTTGAAGACGATGGTGAGAAGTATTCGCTGATTTATCCAGAAGTGACCATTCCTGTCACTGCCTTCAACACCAATCCGAAGCCCTCAAACTACGAGGTGCGCCTGGAGTCGACCATCGGCCTTTATGGTACAGGGCTCATCGACGCCATCACCGACGAGGACATCGAGGCACAGTGGGCGCTGGAGTCGAAATACGTCGAGCTGAACCCAGCCATGTGGGATAAGGAGGCCGGTCGTTTCAAGGCATCGGCATACTATTCTGCACCCTATAACGACACGGGTAGTTTCCACGGCGATCACGGACCACTGAAGCGATTCACCTATGCCATGACTCGTGGCACGCTGCAAGACGGAGCCGGAGCCAACGCCATCTGGAACATCACCAACGTGACACGCTCCGACCGCCACTGGCTTTACAGCACTCCTGCATGGGCCAAGGCGCAGAGCGAAGATCCCGAAGTTATTGCCTATATCAAGTCGCATGGTGCCCAAGAATCGAGCCTGCTGCATCCCTACTATGCTGACGGCACAGACGATGGTATCAAGGACCGCGTGAACGAGATTCTGAGTTGTTCGTCGATAGCCAAAAAGGAAACCTTCGACAAGTACCTGTTTAACGGAGCGCCCTATAACGGGCAGGACGAGATGTCAGACAAGCAGTACTACCAGTTTATGGTGTGGCACCGTGGTTTGGCCGTTCCTGCCGCCCGTAACCTGAACGACGCTGACGTGCAGCGCGGCAAGGAAATATTCAACGAGATAGGCTGTGCACAGTGTCATCGTCCCTCGTGGAAGACGGGTGCCGACAACATGTGGGTAGATGCCTCTACTAAGGCCTACGCACAGAGCATTGGCAAGGATGCCTCGCAGATGCTTCCCAAGTATCCGAACCAGACCATCTGGCCCTATACCGACATGGTGCAGCACCGTCTGTTCATGAAGAACGACATCCGCACGGGCTGGTGCCGCACTACCCCACTCTGGGGACGCGGACTGAGCCGCCGGCTGACAGGCGCTGACGACCGTCTGCACGACTGTCGCGCACGTACCGTCATCGAGGCCATCATGTGGCACGGCTATTCCAAACAGTCGGATGCTTATCGGGCCACAGAGAAGTTCTACAAGCTGAAGAAGTCCGACCGCCAGGCGGTGGTCAAATTCATTGAAGCCATCTAAGAAAAGTAAAAAGGTAAAAAGTAAAAAGGTAAAAAAGTAAAGACTATGGGTAGAATCGTAAAGACTATTATGGCAAAAGGGTTTATGCTTTTTCCCTTTTACTTTTTTACCTTTTTACCTTTAGCAGCACAAAACACCCTGCCCAAGGAGACTGCTGCTCATTTCTGTCGCTTGCTGGTCAATGATGACGAGGGGCATGTTTGCACCATCAGCAACTATATCCGCACTCATCAGACAGCCACCAGCGACAGTCTTACCCTCCAACAACTATTCACCACCTATGTCTTCCAGTACGAAGGTTGGAAGACGCTGCGAATCTTCCCGCATTGTACGGAAGACGGGGTCAAATGGTATGCTGCGACTGACGCCTTGCCCAGCGACCTCGACCTGGAACACCAGAAATATATCCGTGAGGTCTTTCTTCGCCTCGCTACGGAGGTTGAGGCAGGCAACTGGACACAGGTCGATGCCTATATCAATCGCATGGAGCAATACCAGTGTCGCTTTGGAAGTAGCTCACCCTCAACCTTCAACACGCCACTTGCCACACACATCCCCTGGATTGCCGTCCTCCTGTTCCTCTTTTTTCTGTTTGGTCCCGTCCTTATAATAAAACGACCTCTCTCCCCTGCTGATTAGTTAAGAAGTGTAAAAAAACGAAGGCGATTACAAATTTTTCGCTTTTCACCATCCGCTTTTTACTTAATAATCACTATATTTGCACCTAAAAGAATGCAATAACCAATTAAAACTTAATGCTTATGAAACAGATTGTACTCACCATGATGGCTCTTGCGATGACATGCGCACAGACAGCCACAGCCCAAAAAGTCAAGAACCTCTACACCGAAACACAGACACTGAATGTAGAACAAGTACAGAGCACTGACAATCCTATCCAGCTGAACCGCTATCTCTTTGCAGGCTATAACACGCTGTGTCTGCCTATGACACTGAGTGCCGAGCAGTTCGCTGCGACAGCCAAAGACGTTAGAATAGAGCGACTGGCAGCTATTCGCCAGGTAGGCACCACCGTGCAGTTGTGCTTTGTCGACTGCACCAACGATGGCATCAAGGCTGGCGTACCCTACCTTATCTTTTCGCCCACTCGTCAGTATATGAGAGTCAAGAATACGGAAGTCAACGCCATCAATGCGGAAATCAAGACCATCCGCATGAACGACGGACAGGGCAATCAGGTTTCATTCTCCAGCAGTTGGAATTCGCGTCAGAAGAATGGCATCTATGGCATTCCTTCCAAGCAGGACGTTGAGATTCTGGAGAGTGTGCTGATTCGCACTACCGAAGAGTTGTCAATCCTGCCCACCCGATGCTGTTTCAGCTGGGAAGAGCAATCTGCTACAGCCGAAAAGTTGGAGATTGTACACATGAATGCTGGTGACGTAACGTCTATTAAGGATGTGAATCACAATGCCGCTACCGACAACCACTATTACGACCTGAACGGACGCAACATCAGCAAGCCTTCCCAGAAGGGAGTCTACATCAACAACGGCAAGCAGGTTATTGTAAAGTAAGATATTTAACCCGTACTGCCCGAAAGGTCGGGCAGTACGAGTAGGATTTCACTTTAAATTATAAAAAATCTACAAAATTTTTGGTTATTTAAAGAAAATGTCCTACCTTTGCCACAGATTTACATATTTATTTAATCATTAAAACGAAAGATTATGAAGAAATTGTTTATTGCAATGTGTATGATGCTTGCCAGTGCAACATCGTTCGCACAAACTGACAAAGGTGACGTTTCTTTTGGTGCTCACTTCAACTACATGATTGACTCTCCCCATAACTTGGGTCTCGGTGCCAACATTGGCTACATGTTGATGGATCACGTGCGTGGTGTTGGTGAGTTCGACTACTATTTCAAGAAAGACGGAGTAAGCTGCTGGAACGTTGAGGCTAACTTGGAGTACCTTTTCCATCTGGGCGATTCGTTTACCATTTATCCTTTGGCAGGTCTTAACCTGATGGGATGGACTGGTGATGGTACAGACACAAGACTGGGTGTAGACCTGGGTGCCGGTGTGGAGTATCCTATCACTAGCAATTTCTCGCTGAAGGGTGAGTATGTCTACAAAACTCAAGGCAGTGGCTGGAGCATTCTGAGAGCCGGCGTTGTCCTTCATTTCTAAAAAGCGAAAAGCAGAACAGAAACCTCGGCTTGTTAGCCGAGGCTTCTTTTTTTTATTAAAATAAATCAAAACTACGACATAAAACTATAAATATATAAGGTAAGATTTGGGAATATGATTCTTTTTATGTAATTTTGCAAACTGATAAGCGTATCAAAGCGTTAGAAAAGAGAATTATGATTAACAGAGAACTGATTAGAATCAAGGTAGTACAACTGAGTTATGCGTACTATCAGAACGGCAGCAAGAACATCGACACAGCTGAAAAAGAGCTGATGTTCAGCCTGTCGAAAGCCTACGACATGTATAACTATCTGTTGGCACTCATCGTGGGCATTACCCGCGAGGCCCGTCGCCATGTGGAAGTGGCCGAGGCCAGAGCCAAACGCGAAGGCACACCTATGCCTTCGACGAAGTTTATTTACAACCGTTTCGCCCTGCAGCTGGAACAGAACAAGATGCTGAACGACTTCATGGAAACCCAGAAGAAGTCGTGGGACGAGCAGCCCGAATTCCTGAAGAAAATCTACCTGCAGATTACGGAGAGCGAGATTTACAAGGACTATATGGATTCCGCGGACGACGACTATATGGCCGATCGTGAGGTGTGGCGCAAGCTGTATCGCACACTGATACAGGACAACCCCGACCTGGATGCCCTGTTGGAGGAACAGAGCTTGTACTGGAACGACGACAAGGAGGTGGTAGACACCTTCGTGCTGAAGACCATTAAGCGTTTCGAGGAAAGGAACAGTGCGTCGCAGGAACTGTTGCCCGAATACGACTCGGAGGAGGACAAAGACTACGCCCGCAAGCTGTTCCGTGCCACCATCCTGAATGGTGAGGAATATCAGCACTACATGAGCGAGGCGTCGCGCAACTGGGACTTTTCCCGTCTTGCCTACATGGACATCATCATCATGCAGATTGCCATTGCCGAGATGATGACCTTCCCCAGCATCCCCATCAGCGTCACTATCAATGAATATGTGGAACTGTCCAAGCTCTACTCCACCCCACGCAGTGCAGGGTACATCAACGGCATGCTCGATGCCATTGCCCACCATCTGGTAGAGACGGGCAGACTGATGAAACAGATGAGAAAATGAGGAATGTGGAATGAGGAATGATGAGTGGTCGCCTACGGCGATTAACCAATGAAGAATTGAGAATTCTACATTCAAACATCGCAGCGAAGCGAGAATCATTCAACATTCAACACTCAAAATTCAAAATTTATAAATATTAATATTTAGATTATGACACAGATTATTTTGGCTGCACAGGCCCAGGGTGGCGGCAGCATGAGCTTTATTATTATGATGGTGGCCATCTTTGCCATCATGTATTTCTTCATGATCAAACCCCAGCAGAAGCGTCAGAAGGAGATTCAGAATTTCCAGAACTCGCTGGCAGAGGGTGCTGAGGTCATCACTGGCGGTGGCATCTATGGCATTGTCAAGAAGATTGACCTGGCAACGGGCATCATCGAGGTGAAGATTGCCGACGGCGTAGTGATTAAGGTTGACAAGGGCTACGTGTTCAAAGATCCATCGAGCACACCGCAGCAGCAGAAGTAAGAGGTTTGAGATTTGAGGTTTGAGGTTTGAGAAGATGGAAGAGCGCAGTGTGATGCAGATACTGAAGAACTTCTTGTTGAGCAACATCAACAAGCAGCTCTTTACTTTTCTGTTCTTCCTGATACTCTCTGCCATCTTCTGGCTCATACTGACCCTGAACGAAGGCTACGAAAAGGAGCTGAAGATTCCTGTCCGCATTGTCAACGTTCCTAAAAACGTGATGTTGACATCGCCCAGCGTAGACACCGTGCGCGCCACAGTGCGCGATCAGGGATGGGTGCTGCTGAACTACATGTTTGGCGAGTATAACAATAACGTCAAGATAGACTTCAGAAACTACGACAAGACATTCGGCAAGGGTGTCGTGCCGAACGCAGACCTGAAGCGCCTCATAGAGCAGAGTCTGGAGTCGTCGTCGAAGGTGACCGCCGTCAAACCCGAGAAACTGGAGTATTTCTATAACAACGGTGAGCACAAGCGCGTTCCCGTCCACTGGAACGGACGTGTCATCCCCGAACAGCTCTTCTTCATATCGCACGTCGATTACAAGCCGGACACCGTAGACGTCTATGCATCGCGCGAAAAGCTTGACAGCATACGCATCGTCTATACTGAGCCTCTGAACTACGTAGGATTCCGCGACACGCTGCTTGTCGACTGCAAACTCGCACACGCTGCTGATGTGAAAGTGGTGCCTGAACGCATCCAAGTCGTGTTCCACACGGACCTGCTGACTGAGGAGAGCATTGATGTGCCCATCAAGTGCATCAACCTGCCCGCAGGAAAGACGCTGCGCACCTTCCCAGCCAAAGTTCGGGTAAACTTCGTTGCTGGTGTCAGTCAGATTCGCGAGCTGACAGCCGATGAGTTTATCGTCGTAGCCGACTATCTGGAGATTGAGCAGAAAGCCTCCGAGAAATGTAACATTTACCTGAAGGAAGTGCCGCACGGCATCAGCCGCGCTACCCTAAACACGAAACAGGTAGACTATCTCATTGAAGATGGAGAATAGCACGACGCCCATAAAGATTGGAATCACTGGGGGCATCGGATCGGGCAAGAGCTACGTGTGCCGCTTGCTGGAACGTCGAGGCATTGAGGTGTACGACTGCGATGCTGCCGCCAAACGGCTTATCCGAACGTCCACCCGTCTGCGCCGGCAATTACAGAAACTGATTGGTTCGCTCGAGAAAGCCGACATCAGCCGTTTCCTGCTGGCCAGCGAGGAAAACCAGCAGGCAGTGAATGCCATCGTGCACCCTGCCGTATTCCAGGACTTCGAGGAGAGTGGTAAGCAGTGGATGGAGAGTGCCATCCTGTATGAGTCGGGAGCCGACAAGCTGGTCGACCGTGTGGTGGCGGTGACAGCCCCTGAAGAGGTACGTATACGCCGCGTCATGAATCGCGACAGCATCTCTCGTGAGCAGGCCCTGCAATGGATCGCTCGCCAATGGCCCCAGGATCAGGTCAGGGGGCGTGCCGACTTCGAAATCGTGAACGACGGAGCGACCGACCTGGAACAACAAATAGAAAAGTTATTGAATCAATTAACAACGTAATAACGTAATGACGTTATAACGTTATAACGAAATAAATAATAAGAACAATGAAACAAACCATTTTAGCCATCTCGGGCAAGCCGGGACTTTACAAATTAGTATCACGCGCCAAGAACAGCCTCATCGTCGAGGCACTTGACGACACGCACAAGCGCTTCCCTGCCTTCGGGACGGACCGCATCACATCGCTGGGCGACATTGCCATGTTTACAGAGACGGACGACATTCCCCTGATGACAGTACTCGCCTCGATGCGCGACCTGGAGAAGGGTAAGGAGTCGAGCGTCGACTTCCGCAAGGCCACACCCGACGAGCTGCACGAGTATTTCACGAAGGTGCTGCCCAACTGGGACCAGGACCGTGTGCAGAACAGCCACATCAAGAAGCTCATCCAATGGTATAACATCCTTGTGAAGGCAGGCATCACCGACTTCGAAGAGGATTTGGCACCCACAGAGGGCGACAACATCGACGATAGAAAGGAAAAGGAATAAGACAAAGATAACAACAACGGATTACACGGCTGTGTAATCCGTTGTTCTTTTACTACTTTTTACATTCAGGGCAGATGCCCTTTACCATGAAATTCACAGAAGTCTGCTGAAAGCCTTCAGGCAAATCTACGTCAGGAACAGCGATATGTTCCAGACAATAGGTGCGTCGACACCGCTCGCAGTAGAAATGCACGTGCAGGTCATCGTCCGTCTCGGAATCGTGGCTGTGGCACAACTCATAGCGCACACCGTCGCCACCGTCCTCAATGACATGTACCAGATGGTGCTCCTTAAACAAAGTCAAGGCGCGAAACACGCCTGACTTGTCGATGGACAGTATCTTGTATTCCAGCTCCGTCAGCGACATGGGCCTGCCAGCAGCAGCCATTGTCTTCAACACCACGATGCGGTTGGCCGTAGGCTTTACCCCGTGTGCTTCGAGCAGTTCGACACAATGTTTCTCGTCCATTAGAAAGTGATAAACGATAAGTGATAAGTGATAAACGCGGGATTAGAAGCGACCTCCGCGTCCGCCACCGAAGCCACCGCCTCCGCCGAAGCCGCCACCACGACCACCGCCAAAGCCACCGCCACGGCCGCCACGGCCACCACGGCCGCCGCCCATACCTTGGCCAAAGCCACCCTGACGACCACCACGGCCACCAAAGACGTTCAGACGATAGATCAGGTGAATCATGCCATAGCTGGTAATGGCGTTATACTCTGTGTCACTACGCATGGAAGCCGAGATGGTACGGCTGATGGTGCTCTGTTCGTGGAGAATATCGTACAACTGCAGTGAGAGTGTCAGCGCGTTACCCTTCAGGAAGCTCTGCGACAGCTGGGCATTCCAGATGAGTTCGTTGGTGTTCATCGAAGCATCGTTGTAACCACGACGGCTCTGCATGCTCAGGTTGGTGGTAACCGAAGTACCCCAAGGTGCAGTCACGCCCACCATACCTCCATAGCTGAACTGCCAAGTGTCGAGGTTGTTGTTGGTCTGCAGCTCGCTGCGGTTGCGGTTGTAGTTCACCGATCCGCTCAGTTCAATCTCTAACCAGTCGTTACGATAGCTACCAGCCAGACGCTCCATGATACCCATGGAGGTGGTAACAGACTCCTGAGAATCGGCATTCATATTCACACTGACATAACCCACATTATGTGCGTAGCTCAGGTTCGTGAAGGTGTTCACGTTGTAGAAAGCAGCTGAGTCTATGGCAGTATTGAACATCAAGCCTAAGTTGGCATTCCAGTTGCCGTTGATATTCTCGGGCTGGGTAATACGGCCACCCGTCGTGGCATTATACGTTGTCTTGTTGGCAATGGAATTAACCGTCGTCGTGAAATTGGCAAACGTCATGATGGAACGCTGGTGCTTCTGGAAATAGTCGTTATAGTTCAGACGGAAGTTGTGAGTGAACGAAGGCTTCAGTCCTGGGTTACCCCTGCTGATGTTCAGGGGGTCGCTGTCGTCAACGATATCGAGCAGGTCGTTCATAGAAGGCTGGCTGGTGTTGGCACGATAGTTAAAGCGCAACTGACTCTGCTGCGAGCGCTTCCAACGGAAGTCCATCGTAGGAGCGAAGTTGGTAACGGTACGCGTCGTATCAGCGTGAATGCCCTTATAGTCCTGAACGAAGTGCGACTTCTGGGGAACCAGCTGCACACCCACGTTGAAGGTGTAGGCACTGCGAACGATTCGCAGCATGACCTCGGCGGTGTGGATGTAGTTCTGATACTTCGAGTAACGGCTCTGGCTGTCATCCTTATAAGGATCCAGACTGACGCCACCAAGTCCGAACGAATTCAGATAGCTGTCCCACGAGCGGTAGCCACCCATCCACGAGCCGTCCGACAGCAGGTCGCTGAAGTCGAAGGTACCACGGTCGCTCTTCTGGAAGCGATACTGATACTGATAGCTGAACTGCAGGTAGGTCTTTGGGAAGATGGGCTCGCTATAAGTCAGTCGGGCGCTATAGTTCCAGTTCTTGGTAGGCGTTAATGAATAGCGGTTGATGGTATCGCCAGTAATAACGCCTGTATAATAGTAATAAATCAAGCTGTTCGAGATTGACTTGCTGTCGCCCTCGCTCCATCCGGCATTCAACTGCAGGGTGATGTTACGCCCCGTGTTGCTCAGTCGACGGTTCAACTGCACCATACCGCTCAGGTTCTTTGAATCACTATACGACACGCTGGCCTGAGCACGGTTGTTCTTGACAATGCCCTTTTCTATCAGCGTCTTGATATCGGACAGCGGGTTCGTGACGTAATTATAGGGATCCTCGCTGAACGAAGCCTCGTCACTCGTGTTGTCGCCATCGTTACTGTTGTATCTGAATGAGGGACGGAACATGATGTTGGTCATCGAGTCGGGCGTCCACTCCAGACGCATCTGCGTATCCCAGCTGTTCGAACGGGTAAAGTTCGAGGAAATGCTATTGCTAAACTGTGACAGCGTCTCGCTGAAGATGTTCTCCGTAGAACGCTTCGAGAAAGCATCGCCATCGCTGTGGTTCCAGCGTACGCTACCGTCAAGCTTCAGCTTGGTGCCTTCGTAGTTCAGGTTCAAACCCGTCATCTTCGTTGCGGTCAGACCCTGACGCCCCATACCGAAACGGCCGCCACCGCCACCACCGCCGGGGAATCCCATGTCGTTGGTGTTGTTGGCATTAGCCATCATGAATACGTTCAAGCCGTCCTTCATCATACCACCGAAGATTCGTCCGGAGTAGCGCTTTTCCGTTCCATATCCGAGGTCGGCATTGGCCATCACGCCTTTATTCATGCCCTGCTTGATACCGAAGTCGAGCACCGTCTGCTCCTCACCGTCGTCAATACCACTGATACGGGCCAGATCGCTCTGCTGGTCGTAGGCCTTGATGCGGTCGATGATGTTCGTTGGCAGATTCTTCATGGCAGTCTTCGTGTCGCCCGTCATGAACTCCTTACCGTCGACCAGAATCTTCTTCACCTGCTTACCATTAATCTTAACGGTACCGTCGTCGCTCACCTCGGCACCAGGCAGACGGCGCACCAGTTCCTCGACGACAGAACCCTCTGGCGTGCGGAAGGCAGCAGCATTATATATAAAGGTATCGGCCTTCAAGGTCACCTTGGCGGCCTGACCAGTAATCGTAGCACCCTTCAGCATGATGGCGTCGGGTTCCATGGCGATGGTACCCAGGGCAAGGTCCTTATCAGCCACGTCGATGCGCTTCGTGTAGGCCTTGAAGCCCACACAGGTCACCTGCAGGATATATTTGCCTGCCTGAGGCGCCTTCACCGTGAATTCACCGTCCATGTTGGTCAGCGCACCCTTCACGAGCGTGCTGTCCGTCTTTAGCAGTTTCACTGTTGTTTGGGGAATCGGGTCCTCTGAATCATCAATCACTAAACCCGTAATCGAGCGCTGAGCCATAGCTACCACAGCCATCAGGGGCATCAGCAAGAATAAAAGTGTACGTTTACTGTCCATAATCATTTAACGTTTTACGGTTATTATGACGCACAAAATCCAAGAAGGTTTAAAGCCCGCGTGAAAAATATTCTTTTTGTCCGCTATTAATTCCCGCAATTGCTACTATTAATTCCCGCAATTGCTAGCATTAATGGTAGCAATTTCCACTATTAGTAGTAAAAAAAACGGAAAGCAACGCCCAAGTTCGAATAGATCCTTCGACCCGTTCGAAACGTTACTTATAGGGAACAGGAACCGTCCGGACAAGGTACAAGAGCCGTTGGGACAGGGACTAAGAAGGCTTCTCGCAACCGTGCGCGTTAGCCCAAACAACCGTGCGCGTTAGCCCAAACGACCGTTCGCGTATACGCAAAAGCTATCACCGAGTTTTTGCAGGGGGCACTGTTGGGGCGGGGTTGGGGCACCCTTTTTAGCAAACATAGCCCCTAAAAGATCCCTTTGTACAAAGGGATTCCCAGCAATTGGGGCACATGGGGCTATGTTTTTCAAAGTTTCACTGTATGACAAGAGGGCGTTATTGGAAAATAAGGGCGGGTTATTGAGAAATAAGCGGGGGTTATTGAAAAATAAGGTTGGGTTATTGTCGGACAAGAGGATGGTTTGCAGCCATGCAGTCATGCAGCCATTGATTTCTTAGAGTAATACAAAAATATTAAAAGGGCAAAATAGACTATATTTACTTTTTTAATAATTCTATGGAAACTTGTGTCGGCATGGCTGCATGGCTGCATAACTTTCCGTTCGGAGTAAAAAAACGGGAAGCAACGCCCGAAGCGTGCTTCCCGAATCATATTTCCTCAGTGCTTATTACGGCAACTGAATAAGTACTATACCATCTTTCTGAGTCTGGTTCCAACCACCAAGTCCATCGATGTAGTAGTATGGAGCAAGCTGGATAACCTTATCAGAAAGGAACTTGCTGTGCTGCCAGAATTCAGGACTATTCAGGTCGCTGAATGCTGACGGGTGATAAGCATAGATAGGAGCAGTCTTGTCGCCGTCATAGTTCTGACCGGTGAACCACTCATCGAAGAATACCAAGCCGTCCTCTACCCACAGCTCGATGTAAGGAGCTGACCATGAAGCAACCCATGTATCAGAAGGATCTGGATTCAGACGATAAGCCTCGCAAGGAGCCATTACACGATAACGGTCATAGCCCTTAGCCTTCATGATTTCAGGCTCGCTCACAAAACCGAAGAAGTTATCAACGAAGGCACCCTTGCCAAGTGACTCCCACTCGTAGGCCTTAGACACCTTCATGGTTGCAGACTTGATAGCGCCAACTGAAGCATCAGCATCAGCAATGGTCAAAGTCAACGAACCAACTACACCAACCTCCAGGGGAGATACATTCACACTAACAGTTGTAGAATTCTGACCATCGGCAAAGTTGTAGCCTGATACGGTTACACCTGGTAATTCTTTATCGCCCACTTTAAGAGTAGCAGTAAGGTTACCAGAGGCTGCACCAACGGTGTTACCGCGAACGATTTCAACATCGAACACAGGGTTGGAAGCAGGAACTTCAACAGATGACAGCGTAGAGGCTGTGAAAGACAAACCTGCACAGCCCTGATTGTTATAAATGGCACCCTCGTTGTCCTTATTACAAGAGGTGAAAAGGGCAGCCACGACAATCGCAAATCCGAATAATATTTTATTGATTCTCATAATCGTTGTCTATTTGAGGGTTATTTATTTGTCACCAGCAGGATTCTGATCAGTATCAGCACTCATGTTCTCGTTTCCATCGAACTCAGCCTGTGGAATGGTCAGAACATTCATGTAAGCCTCAGGATCGTCGGTAGGACGAGTGGTCATCAGGGCAGCAGCAGGCCATCCCTGTTCGGCAGTACGGCGGAAGCCCTGTCTCAGACGCTTCAGCGTGTACATACGGCCATCCTCACCCCACAGCTCAATACGGCGCTGGATCAGGATTTCCTCGAGCAGCGAACCGGTCTCATCAGCAAGAGCAGAGGTCTTACCAAGAGCAGTACCGGTCTTTCTGGTAGTATATTCAGGGTCGCGCAGGCTCATCAGGGCCATCAGGTCAGCCTTAGCAGCATCTTCCTCGCCAAGACGGCACTCAGCCTCAGCAGCGGTCAGATACATCTCCTCAACACGCATGAAGATATAGTCACCCATCCAAGTTTGTACATCAGTGAACTTAAACTTCTCCTGAAGGAGACCCTTATCATAAACACCGTCTACCCACCATGCACGACGTGTATCGGTTTCATTCATCTTAGCATAGAGCTCCTTGTTGATGCACTTAGGAGCAGAAGAGCCATACTTGTCAGCCTCGTAGTCCATGTGAGCGTAGAAGCTGGCATACATACCAACCTGGTCGGCAATGATTCCAGCACCCCACATGACGTTAGCAGCATCAACATTATTCATGCCAGTGAATGATGCAACAGGCAGAATAGAGCATCCGCTGGCTTCGATAGCAGCCTTAGCAGCTGTCTTGGCTTTCTGCCAGTCGTTCTCAACAAGGGCGATACGAGCCTGGATACCCAAAGCTACGGCATAACCGATGTGAGACTTATTCTTCTGCTCAGTACCCTTCAGCAACTCTACAGCCTTCTGGATATCCTTATCAATCTGAGCATAAACCTCAGCGTTGGTAGCACGGGGCTGACCCTTCGTCTCAGGAGTAGTAGGCTCGGTGTAGATAGGAACACACTTCTCGCTCTCGTGACCTTTCAGCGTACGAGCAAAGTACTGTGACAGCATGAAGTAGCTATAGGCACGAATGGCATAAGCCTGACCGATAGCATAGTTTACCTCACTAGGTGTTCCGCCCATGGTCTCCTCAGCGGCGATGATATAGTTGGCATTTGCAATCCAGTTATAGAAAGCATACCAGAGGTCGTATGAACGCCATGTGGTACGATCATAGAATCCTTTTACGTTGTATAAGCAGTCGTACCAGAACCAACCAGAACCTTGAGCACCCATGATGTGGTCCTCACCCATTACATCAGCACACAGATTGTAAGCTGTGATACCGAAGCACTGGTGAGTGTTACCTGTTGTTGACCAACCTGCGGTGTACATCTCACGATAAATACCGTTCAAGGCTACGAGGGCAGCGTTACCGTTGGCCAACAAACCCTGACCAGACATAGAACGCGTGGGGGACGTCTCGATCTGATCCTTAGAGCAAGAGGTCGTCAGGAGCATTCCGCCAGCCAGCAGTCCTACGAATGTATATTTAAATATCTTTTTCATATTCTTTTTTCTTTATTATTGATTCCTATGTCTTGATTAGAATTTAACCTCGAGACCGACAGTCCAAGTCTTGTTGGGAACGTAAGAATAATCCGTACCACCTGAGAAGTTGTACTGAGGATCCATACCGTCGAGGTGAGTCCAAAGAGCCAAGTTGTCAACAGATGCGAACACACGGACATTGTTCAAGCCGGCCTTGTTCATCCAAACCTTCGGCAGCGTGTAACCCAGTGTGATGTTCTTGATAGCAAAGTAAGAAGCATCAATCAGATAGCGGTCAGTGACTGCATAGCTGCCACCAATCTCAATACGAGGAACATCGGTGATGTCACCGGGCTTCTGCCAACGGCGCAGTGCGTTAGTGCTCCAAGTGTCAGTAGCATATTGTACCTCCATCGTACCTCTATACAGGCCGTCATAGACCTTACCGCCAATAGAGTATGTTGTCAGCACTGAGAGGTCGAGTCCCTTATAGCTCAGGTTGGTAGAAAGGCTACCATAGAGATCAGGAATACGGCTGTCCATATAGTACTTACAGTTATTAGCAACACTATAGTCAGAAGTAATATACTCTGTACCAGGCTTCATGTTGCCCTCTTCGTCCTTCTCGTATGCCCAGTAGAGCTGTGCACCAGTAGCAGGATCGACACCAGCACTCTTAGAAACATAATAAGTTCTGATGGGATAACCCTCCTTATAGACACGGACACCGCTAACAATCTCAGGAGACTCATTGGTGAGCTTCAGAATCTTGTTGCTGACAGTAGAAGCCATCAGTGTAACATCCCAGCGGAAGTCACCTCTTCTGAAAGGAGCTACGGTCAACTCTGCCTCAAGACCCCTGTTGCGCATATCACCTACGTTGGCATTGTAACCAGAGAAACCAGTAGAAAGAGCCATCGGGTATTCCAGCAGCATGTCGCTGGTCTTCTTGTTGTAGTACTCAATGCTAAAGCGGAGCAAGTTGTTGAACAACGTACCTTCCAGACCAATGTTCAGGTTCTTGTTCTTCTCCCAAGAAAGGTCTTTAGTCTCCAGAGTAGATACCACAGCACCAATGTTGTTACCATTGTTCCATCCGAGTGCATAGAGTGCCTGCCACAGATAGTAGCTTGAATAACCGTCACTATCCAGGATGTCATCATTACCCTGTTCACCATAAGAAACCTTAAGCGAGAGGTTGTCAATCCACTTGATGTCCTTCATGAAGTTCTCCTTAGAGATACGCCAGTTACCACCAACAGACCAGAATGTACCTGTCCAATTGTCCTTGTAGAAACGTGAAGACTGGTCAGCACGCAGAGAAGCTGAGAAGTAATACTTATCGTCGTAGTTGTAGTTAACACGGCTCAACCATGAGTTAATGCGATAGTTGTCTGTATAAGAGTCAGCCTCGTACATGTTAGCTGCAGGTGCCAATTCGTAGATACCCTCAACGAGGTTTGTCTTACCAGCAGTCAGATATTCCATCTTGTAAGCATAGAACTCGTGACCAGCCATGATATCAATATTGTGCTTGTCGAACGTGCGGTTCCAAGTCAGCAACTGGTTGAAGGTGTAGCTCTGAGTACGATAGTTGTACTTCTGGAGCAGACCACCAGAAGTAGCCTGGTTACCATGATGCATGTTCATGTAGCGCATGCGATAACGGCTATTGTAGTCCATACCGAAGTTGACAGCGAACTTGATGCCCTGAAGCCATCCTGCATTTGCATTGTCAGTACCAAATACGATACCTGTACGCAAACCAGCAGCATCACGCTTATTCTCAGCCTTATCGTCTACCAGGCCACCCAGAGGGTTGAAGTCGTTGTAAGAACCAGGACGCTTAGCGGCGTTGTCACCGTAGTCGAGCTGAGGCTGGCCATTCTCGTCGAGAACGTTCTGGCCATTCAGGTCTTTCACATACATGGGGAACAAAGGTGAAACGAACTGAGCAGAATACCAAACGTTAGATGTTGAACTGCCATCGTAGTCGCTGAAGTTCGAAATTGAGTGAGCCAAGTTAGTGCTCAAGTTCATAGAGAACCAGTCAGTAACCTTAGAGTCTACGTTAACACGAGCGGTATAACGCTGGAAACCTGTAGTCTTCAGGATACCATCCTCGTTCAGGTAGCCCAGAGACAGCATGTACTTTGTCTTGTCAGTACCACCATTAATGTTCAACTGGTGCTCATGACGGAAAGCATTGTCGCGCTTGACAGCGTCGAGCCAATCCTCGTTCCATGCAGCCTGAGCGTCAGCACGAACCTGACCAGTAGAAGGATCGATAATCTGATCCCAAGTATAGTTCTTGAACGGGTTGTAGTACTCACCACCAAGGTTTGCACCCATCTGGCTGCGGGCATAAGCCTCACCTTCTGCCCAACTCATACCGTTGCTGAAGATAGCCTCATTACGAAGTCCCTCATAAGTCAGCTGAACGAAATCCTTCTGGCCTACAAGATCATAGCGAGGCAGAGCACGGCTTGACCAGCCAATGGTCGAACGCCAGGTAACCTGAGTCTTACCTTCCTTACCCTTCTTGGTGGTAATCATGATAACACCGTTGGCACCACGGGCACCATACAGAGCACCTGCAGAAGCATCCTTCAGCACAGTCATCGACTCGATATCGCTGGGGTTGATAGAGCTCAAAGCACCATCGTAAGGAACGCCGTCGACCACATACAAAGGAGCAGAAGAAGCATTGATAGAACCATAACCACGAATACGAACAGCGGGATCAGAACCAGGCTGACCGCTGGCAGAAGTCATCTGCACACCGCTGACCTGGCCTTCAAGACCCTTAGCAACGTTGGAGATAGGACGAAGTTCAATCTTCTCACCGCCTACGCTCTCAGCAGAACCAGTGAACGAAGACTTCTTTGCCGTACCATAGGCCACAACAATCACTTCATCGAGGGCTGTCTGATCGCTTGTCAGCACAATGCGCATGTTAGGACGGGCACTCACCTCGATGGGTTCCATACCAATGTAAG
Source organism: Prevotella sp. (assembly GCA_016291085.1). Classification (GTDB taxonomy): domain Bacteria; phylum Bacteroidota; class Bacteroidia; order Bacteroidales; family Bacteroidaceae; genus Prevotella. Next base: position 40,578 of record JAEEVW010000012.1, on the reverse strand, counting down.
TAATGCGCAGCGTGTTCTTGCCGGCAGGACATGTCAGCGAGAACTTACCATTAGCATCTGTAACAGTACCAACCTGAGTTCCCACTACGAGAACGGAAGCACCGATGACGGGCTGTCCATCCTCCTGAGAGGTAACGGTACCGTTAACCTTAGTCTGGGCCAGAGCCACTCCTACCATCAGGAACAGACTGACCAGAATCATTGTTAATCTTTGTTTCATAAATCTCTCTCGTTTTGTTTATATTAATACTATTTATAAAATATGTACGTGTACATTATCATATAGAAGTATGCCCGTTCCTGTCCCATTTATACAGAATAGACCGTGCAAAGATAATATATAAGTTTCTAAAAAACAAATAAAATTATAAAAAATACACATTTTGGCACGAAAAGTTAACGAAAATCAGCCACATTGGTGCCTTTTTATGCGTTTTTCATGCATTATGGTTGTACTTTATTAAGGATAAGTGCCGCCTTTTATCGCTTGTTCTTGAAGAAATCCTGCATCAACTGGCGACATTCGTCTTCAAGAACGCCCCCTATGACGCTACACTTGGGGTGCAAGGCATGGGGTGCAAGGTCGGAATAACCGCGTTTCTCATCACGACAACCATATACCACGCGAGGAATCTGACTCCAGCCCAGAGCCCCTGCACACATCACACAGGGTTCTACGGTAACGTAGAGCGTACAGTCCGTCAAATACTTTCCGCCTAACTCATTGGCAGCCTGCGTAATAGCCTGCATCTCGGCATGGGCCGTCACGTCGTGCAGCGTTTCCGTCAGGTTATGGGCTCGCGCTATCACATGGTCTTGACACACCACCACAGCACCAATGGGTATCTCACCCTCAGCCATAGCGGCCTCAGCCTCCTGCAAGGCCTTCCGCATATACAGGACATCTTTATTTTTTTCTTCCATGATGCAAAAGTACGAAAAATTTTTCGTACTTTTGCAAAGTGGAATGGAAAATCATACATATTGACGAGACGGACTCTACCAACCGTTGGCTGAAGGATCATGGGGACGGTTCTCCTGATCTGTCATCGCTTAGCGACTGTGATCAGGAGAACCGTCCCCGTGATCCAGTCGTCTGGGTGGATTACCAGACTGCGGGAAAAGGCTGCGGCACGAACACATGGGAGTCGGAACGGGGCAAGAACCTGACGTTCTCGATACTGATTCACCCTACACAGATTGCTGCCAGCCAACAATTCCACATCTCGATGGCTGTATCGCTGGCCATTTGCGAGGCATTGGGACAGTACATTGGTGACCTGAGCATCAAGTGGCCCAACGATATCTATTGGCGCAACGGAAAAATATGTGGTATGCTGATAGAGAACACCCTGAAGGGCAACACCATCAAGGACAGCATCATTGGCGTGGGACTCAACGTGAACCAGCGCACGTTCCACAGCAATGCGCCAAATCCCGTTTCCCTGTGGCAGATAGCTGGTCAGGAGACAGACCGCGAGCAGCTGTTGAAAGACATCTTGCGCTGTCTGGAGCATTATCTGTACCAGGACATCAAAGCACAGTATTGCTCCATGCTCTATCGCCGCAAAGGTTTCCACCCCTATGTCGACAAGGACGGAGCCTTTATGGCTGAGATGGTCAACGTAGAGGACGACGGGCACTTGTTGCTCCGCGACGACAACGGGCACGACAGGTGCTATGCCTTCAAGGAGGTTCAATTCATCACATAATAACGAAATAACGATATATCGTAATAACGTAATAACGAAAAAAAAGATTATGGCAAGATTTAAGAGAATCCTTCTGAAGCTCTCGGGTGAGAGTCTGATGGGAAAGCAGGGCTACGGCATCGACCCTGAGCGTCTGAGCGACTATGCACGCCAGATTAAGGAAGTAAGCGAGATGGGTGTACAGATTGGTATCGTCATCGGTGGCGGAAACATCTTCCGCGGACTGAGTGGAAGCCAGAAAGGCTTCGACCGTGTCAAGGGCGACCAGATGGGCATGTGCGCTACGGTGATTAACTCGCTGGCACTCAGCTCGGCACTGGGTGCAGTAGGCGTAAAAAACAAGGTGCTGACGGCTATCCGTATGGAGCCTATCGGCGAGTTCTACACCAAGTGGAAAGCTATCGAGGCTATGGAGCAGGGGTATGTCTGCATCTTCTCGGCAGGAACCGGTTCACCCTACTTTACCACTGATACTGGCTCCAGCCTGCGTGGTATCGAGATCGAGGCCGACGTCATGCTGAAGGGCACTCGCGTGGACGGTGTCTATACCGCTGACCCAGAGAAAGACCCAACGGCCACAAAGTTCGACGCGATTACTTACAAAGAGGTGCTCGCACGAGGCCTGAAGGTCATGGACCTGACCGCTATCTGCATGTGTCAGGACAACAACCTGCCCATCTACGTGTTCAATATGGACGTAGTTGGAAACCTGAAAAAGGTAATGGATGGTGAGGAAATTGGCACGTTGGTGCACAATTAAGCCGTGAATGGCTTAATTATCACGCCTCCTCGAACTCGACGTATTCACCCTCCTCATCGTCGAAAATCTTCTTGTTTTCGCGATTCTGGTGATGATGATCAATAACCGTCTCGCCCGTTGCAGTCTCCGTGCGACGGGCGTTTTCGTATTCAGCATTCTGATAACCCTGGGTATTCTGATTATTCTGAGTATTCTGACTATTCTGAGTACTCTGAGTATTCTGAGAACCCTGAGCACGCTGGCTGTACTGCTGACGCTGACGGCCTGTCTCGTTGCGCAGGCGTTGTTCCCTCAGGTCCGCGGCCTCCTCCACAGCCTTTTTGGCATCCTTGAGTTTTTTCAGGATGCTACCACCGACTAACATCAGGATAAAAACAATGAGGAAGAAGATAAATAAAAGGATTGCCATAAGCTTTAGGGTTAGTTATTATTTCTTTTTTTCCGAATTATTGACTACGGAAAGCACCACATACCAGGCAATGATAGCTGCCAGACCACTGACACCCATCACAATGAGCAAAGGGATACAGGTTGCAAGGAAAACGTATTTGATTTCATTACCCTTCCAGCCCCACGTCTTGAATTTCAGGGCAAACATGGGAATTTCGGCCACCAACAAGTAGCTGGAAAACAGCACCATCGCCAAGATCATCCATACGGCATAAGGCAGGCTGCTGATCCAATCGCCACCTCCCACAATCAATGAACCCCAAAACAAGGCGTTTGCAGGCGTCGGTAGTCCGATGAATCCCATAGCCTGACGCTCGTCCAGATTGAATTTCGCCAGTCGCAGGGCTGAAAATGCTGCCATGACAAATGCCACGAAAGGAATCAAGGGGAAATGGATATGGAAAGAGCATAGGAAACTGAACACTATCGCTGATGGGGCAAAGCCAAAGGTAATATCGTCAGCCAGCGAGTCGAGTTCCTTTCCGATAGGTGAAGAGACATGGAGCAGTCGTGCCACCATGCCATCAAAGAAATCGAACACCGCACCAATTACAATGAATAGCAGGGCCATCCCAAAATCAGACTCAAAAGCATAATAAGTCGCTATGCAGCCTGAAATCAGATTCAGACAGGTAATCGTATTGGGGATATGCTTTTTCGCTTTGAACATTGAACGTTATTATTGTAGTTTGGCTATCACCGTTTGATCGCCCGTCGTCGGCTGGTCCATCGTGACACAAGCCTTTGACGTCAACGGGAGAAAGACATCCACACGCGAACCCAGCTTGATGAATCCCAGGTGTTCGTCAATGTAGCACTCCTCACCTTCCTTGGCGTAGGTAACGATACGACGGGCCAGAGCACCGGCAATCTGACGCACCAGCACTTCCTGACCGTCAGGCGTCTCAATCATGATGTCAGCATGCTCGTTCTCCTCGCTGGCTTTGGGAAGCCACGCCTTGTGATAGTTGCCGTTGAAATGCTTGACGAACTTCACCTTGCCATCAACAGGAAACCAGTTGGCATGAACGTTCAGAGGACTCATGAAGATCGAGATCATGAGGCGCTTGTCGTGGAAATAGTCATTCTCCTCGGCTTCCTCGACCACCACAATCTTACCGTCAGCAGGAGCCACGACCAGTTTATCCGTATCGCCATTGAAGTAGCGAATCGGACAACGGTAGAAGTTCAGGGCCATCAGCCAGGCTGCCGTCAAGATGAGGGTAAAGGGGAGAACGGCCCATATATTACCAAAGAGATAATGCAGTCCAAGGGTAATAGCAATAATGACAAGAGCACTCAACAACAACTCGTTGGTACCCTCACGATGTATACGAATTTTCTTCAGTTTCTTTATTCTTGCTCCCATGAGTTAGCTTCGTAGTTTTTATCTATCGTCATGCAAAGGTACACCTTTTTTATTAATCTTACAAATTTTTCACGTTATTCTTTTGGTAATCTCAGCTTTTTGGCGTATCTTTACGCCTCAAAAACGAGAAAACAGCACATTTTATGGAAGATTTCATACATTTGCACGTACATACATACTACTCTATCCTGGATGGTCAGTCAAGCATTAAGCGCCTGGTTGACAAAGCCATAGGCAACGGCATGCGAGGCATGGCGATTACCGATCACGGTGACATGTTTGGCATCAAGGAATTCCACGATTATGTTGGTGGTATCAATAAAAGCCGCAAGAAAGAAGGGCTCGAGCCTTTCAAACCCATCTTCGGTTGCGAGATGTATGTGTCGCGCTATGGTTCCAAGTTACTAAAGGACGATAAAAAGCACCAAAGTGGCTATCACCTCATTGTGCTGGCCAAGAACTACCAGGGATACAAGAACCTCATCAAACTGGTGAGCCGTTCATGGGTGGACGGTTTCTATATGCGTCCGCGTACCGACCGCGAGGACCTGGAGAAATACCATGAAGGACTCATCGTCTGTTCGGCATGTCTGGCAGGTGAGGTTCCCAGGAAGATTGCAAGCGGCGATATGGCTGGGGCCCGCGAGGCCATTGAGTGGTATCGTCGCGTATTTGGCGACGACTACTATCTGGAACTGATGCGCCACGAGGTGAAAGACCCCACCATCCGTGCCAACCGCGAGACCTTCAAGGAACAGGAACCCGTCAACCAAGTGCTTATCAAGCTGGCACACGAATATGGCATCAAATTGGTTTGTACCAACGATGCCCACTTCGTAGACCAGGAGAATGCCGAGGCCCACGACCATCTGTTGTGTCTGGCCACATCGAAGGATTTGGACGACCCCACGCGTATGCTTTATTCGAAGCAGGAGTGGTTTAAGACCCGTGAAGAGATGAACGAAGTGTTCAGCGATGTTCCTGAAGCTCTTTCAAACACGTTGGAAATATTGGACAAGGTCGAAATCTACAGCATCGACCACGATCCCATCATGCCTTTCTTCCCCATTCCCGAGGAGTTCGGTACTGAGGACCAGTGGCGACAGAAATTCACTGAAGAAGACCTGTTCAAGGAGTTTACCAGCGACGAAAACGGAGAAAACCAGTTGCCGCGCGAAGAAGGTGAGAAGAAAATCAAGAAGTTGGGTGGTTTCGAAAAGCTCTACCGCATCAAGTTCGAAGCCGACTATCTGGCAAAACTGGCCTACGAAGGCGCCCACCGCATCTATGGAGAGGAACTTTCAAAAGAAGTCGACGACCGCATCCGTTTCGAGCTGCACATCATGAAGACAATGGGTTTCCCAGGCTACTTCCTCATTGTGCAGGACTTCATCAACTCAGCCCGCGACCAATTGGGTGTGATGGTGGGACCAGGTCGTGGTTCTGCGGCTGGTAGTGTCGTCGCTTACTGTCTGGGAATCACCAAGATAGACCCGCTGAAGTACGACCTGCTGTTTGAGCGTTTCTTGAACCCCGACCGTATCTCGTTGCCCGATATCGATACCGACTTCGACGACGACGGACGAGGCCGTGTGCTGAAATGGGTGGAGGACAAGTACGGTCATGAGAACTGCGCCCACATCATCACCTATGCCACGATGGCCACGAAGAACTCCATCAAGGATGTGGCTCGCGTGGAAAAGGTTCCCCTTGGCATTACCAATGCTTTGTGTAAGGCTATTCCTGACCGTTTGCCCGACGGCATGAAGATGAACCTGCCCAACGCCATCAAGTGTACGCCTGAACTCCGCGAGGCAGAAGCTTCCAGCGACCCTGCCCTGCGCAACACCATCAAATATGCCAAGATGCTCGAAGGTACCGTTCGTGGCACGGGCATCCATGCCTGTGGATTCATCATCTGCCGCGACCCGATTTCCGAATGGGTTCCCGTTTCAACGGCCGACGACCCCGACTTCAAGGATACAAAGACCAACTGCACCCAGTACGACGGACACGTCATTGAGTCGACAGGTCTCATCAAGATGGACTTCCTGGGACTGAAGACGCTGTCGGAGATGAAGGAGTGCTGTGCCGTCATCAAGCAGACGCGAGGCATCGACGTAGATCTGGACACCATTCCCATTGACGACCCTAAGACCTTCGAGCTCTACCAGCAGGGACGCACCATCGGCACATTCCAGTTTGAATCGAACGGCATGCAGAAATACCTGCGTGAACTGCATCCCACCGTCTTCGAGGACCTCATCGCCATGAATGCCCTCTACCGACCGGGACCTATGGACTACATCCCCGATTTCATCAAGCGAAAGAACGGACTGGAGCCCATCACCTACCCTATTCCCTGCATGGAGAAGTATCTGAAGGACACCTATGGCATTACCGTCTATCAGGAGCAGGTCATGTTGCTCAGCCGTCAGCTGGCCGATTTCACCCGTGGCGAGAGTGATGCCCTGCGTAAGGCGATGGGTAAGAAGAAGAAGGACATCGTTGACGCCATGAAGCCCAAATTCATCGAGGGTGGCAAGAGGAACGGACACGACGAAGCAATATTGGAAAAGATATGGACCGACTGGGAGAAGTTTGCCTCCTATGCCTTCAACAAGTCACACGCCGCCTGCTATTCGTGGGTGGCTTACCAGACGGCATACCTCAAGGCTAACTACCCGGCTGAATTCATGGCTGCCATCATGAGCCGTCGTCGCGACCAGATTACGGAAATCACCAAGCTGATGGACGAATGCAAACAGATGGGTATTGCCACGCTGGGGCCTGATGTCAACGAGTCGTATCAGAAGTTCGGTGTGAACCATCATGGTGAAATCCGCTTCGGACTGGCGGCCATCAAGGGCATGGGCGACAATGTGGCACAGTCTATCATCGATGAACGCGAGAAAAACGGTCCCTACAAGGACATCTTCGACTTCGTGCAGCGCATCAACTTCAATCAGGTCAACCGTAAGGCCTTTGAGGCGCTGGCACTCAGCGGTGGCTTCGACTCTTTCGGCATCCGTCGCGAAGACTTCTTCGTGCAGAACAACAAGGGTGAGACTTTCATCGATACCATCATGCGCTTCGGCCAGAACTACCAGGCTGAGAAGCAGCAGGCCCAGAACTCGCTCTTCGGCGACTTTGGTGCCGTAGAGATTCAGACGCCTGCCATTCCCAAGTCGGACATCCGCTGGAGCGATATTGAGCGATTGAACAAAGAACGCGAACTGGTGGGTATCTACCTGTCGGCACATCCGCTGGACGAATACAAGATTGTGCTCGACAATCTTTGTAACACCCGATGTGACGAATTGGCAGACGTCAACAGCCTGAAAGACCGCGAAGACGTCACCATCGGTGGTATCGTCACCGGCATCCGTACCCGTTTTGACAAACGCAACAATCCGTGTGGTTTCGTCACATTGGAGGATTTCAACGGCTCGGGCGAACTGGCACTGTTTGGTGAGGACTGGGGCCGCTGGAGCGGTATGTTCACCGAGGGTGCCTCGGTATATGTTACCGCCAAGGTACAGCCTCGTTTCCAATATAGTGACCTCATGCAGTTGAAGGTGCAGAACATCGAATACCTGCAGACCATCAAGGAAAAAGCCATCGACAAGATTACCATTTCGCTGACCACCGACCTGCTGAACGACGAGATTGTCATGGAACTGAACGAGTTGCTTACCTCCAGTCCTGGCAAGACGCAGCTGTATTTCCTCTTGCACGACTCATCAGGCAAGAAGCACGTCCTCCTGCGCAGCGAGACCAAGACTATTGATGTGAGAAACAGTCTGATACAGTATATCGAGAAAACCGATGCCCTAAGCTACAAGATTAATTAGTGGCACGGTATTTGTATACAGCTAAATTGAGAGATAAATAGTAAATTGTAAATCGTCAAATTGTAAATGAGATTATGGAAGTAACAATCACAAGCGAGAATTTCGAGAGTCTGAAGAGTGGCGCTCAGCCATTAGTGGTGGATTTCTGGGCTACATGGTGTGGTCCTTGCCGTATGGTAGGTCCCGTCATCAGCGAGTTGGCCAAGGAGTACGACGGCAAGATTACCGTTGGCAAATGCGACGTTGAGGAGTGTGAGGACCTGGCCGTAGAATTCGGCATCCGCAACATCCCTACCATTCTGTTCTTCAAGGATGGCCAGGTGGTCGACAAACTGGTTGGCGCACAGCCCAAGGCTAAGCTCCAGGAGAAGTTCGACGCCCTGCTGTAATGGCTGTTGGCTGTGTTAGCTATTAGCTGAAAGTGACTATTCTGCTACCATCTTCCTGCTCGGCAATGCTGACACGTACAGCATCGTCGGGCAGAATTTCTTCTATCAACTCAGGCCATTCTATAAAGCACAGCGCCCCTGAATAGAAGTAGTCCTCATAGCCCATGTCGTAGACTTCTTCGAGTTTTTTAATACGATAAAAGTCGAAGTGGAAGATGCTGTCGCCTTTAGCCGACGTGTACTCATTCACGATAGCGAAGGTGGGCGAAGTAATCACATCGTCAACACCCAGCTCCTCACAGATAGCCTTGACAAAGGTGGTTTTGCCGGCTCCCATCTTTCCGTAGAAGGCAAATACACGATGGTCGCCAATATGCTCAATAAACTCCCGTGCAGCCTCACGGATGTGCTCAATATCCTGAATCTTAATAGTAATCATAATTCTCAATTCTCTAATCGTTTCTTGAAACGCTTTGTACCTTTAGGTCAAAGAACTCTCAATTCTCAATTACCTTTTCTTTCCTTTTAATGTGATAATCGGAATGATCATCTCTTCCATCGAGATGCCTCCATGCTGGAAAGTGTTCCGATAGTACGACACATAATAATTGTAGTTGTTCGGATAGGCAAAGAAGTCGTCACCCGTAGCAAACACATAGCTTGTCGACAGGTTCGGAGCAGGCAGGTGAGCCTTGCGGGGATCCTTGATGACAAAGATTTCTTTCGATTCATACGACAGGTTCTTGCCTAGCTTATAGCGCAGATTGGTGTTGGTATTGCGGTCACCCACAATCTTCACGGGGTTGTTGGCACGTATCGAGCCGTGATCGGTAGTGATGATGACACGATAGTCCGTCTGTGCCAGTTCGCGGAACAAGTCGGCTATGACAGAATGGCGGAACCACGACAGGGTGATGCTTCTATAAGCCGATTCGTTGTTAGCAAGTTCGCGCACCATCTTCGACTCCGTACGGGCATGACTGAGCATGTCGATAAAGTTGAACACCACCACATTCAGGTCGTTCTTGTTTAACATGTTCAACTGCTGCATAAAGCGATCGGCATCCTGCGACGTATTGATTTTACTGTACGAAAAGGTGTTCTTCCTACGATAACGTTCCAGCTGCGTCTGTATCAGCGGCTCTTCGTTCAGGTTCTTACCCTCCTCTTCGTCCTCGTCGACCCACAGGTCGGGAAACATTTGTGCAATCTGCTCGGGCATCAGTCCTGAGAAGATGGCATTACGGGCATACTGCGTAGCCGTGGGGAGTATCGAGCAATACACGTTCTCGTCAATCTCGAACTGGTCGCCCAACTCGCGCTCCAACATCTTCCATTGGTCATAGCGGAAATTGTCGAGCACCACCAAGAAGACCTTCTCACCCTCGTTCAAAGCAGGGAATATGCAGGTCTTAAACAGCTCGTTCGACATCATCGGATGCTCCTCACCCTGCATCCAGTCCATATAGTGCTGCTTCACGTATTTCGCAAAGCCACGGTTGGCCTCTTCCTTCTGCATCTGTAGCATCTCGGTCATCTGCGAGTCGGTGGCACTCAGCTCCAACTCCCAGCGTACCAGACGTTTATAGATGTCACACCACTCGTCCCACGTCCGACAGTCCATAATTTGCATGGCTATCTGCTGGAACTGCTGCTGATAGCCCGACTGCACGGCCTCGGTAACGATTTCCTTGCGGTGGATGTTCTTCTTCAGCGTCAGCAGGATCTGGTTGGGATTGACGGGCTTGATCAGATAGTCGGCAATCTTTTGTCCGATGGCTTGGTTCATGATGTCCTCCTCCTCACTTTTGGTCACCATTACCACTGGCAGTTGCGGTGCTATCTCCTTGATGCGCTGCAGGGTTTCCAGTCCTGACAGTCCGGGCATCATCTCATCGAGCAACACCAGGTCCAGTCCACCCTTGCGGCACTCCTCGATGGCATCGGTACCATTGGTCACCGTCACCACCTCGTATCCTTTTTTCTCCAAGAAAAGCAAGTGGGCCTTCAGCAGTTCCATTTCGTCATCAGCCCAAAGCAGTCGTCCGTTAATCATATTCTGTCACTTATCGTTTATCACTTATCACTTATCACTTATCACTTCTATCGCCAGAAGTCATCATCAAACTCTATCAGTCCGTTTTGCTGCTGCGTCGGACCGTCGTTAAACAAATCATCGGGCACATCGTTGTTGGTTGCCGGCTGTTGGTTGTCTTCAGCAGGCTCGTCATAGAAGTCCTCCAAATCTTCCTGCTGTTGGATAATCTCCTCCGGCTCTTCCAACAACGGCTGCGTAGAAATCTCCGTGGGTTCTATCTGTTGCTCGAAGAACACCTCGTAGTCCTGATAGCTGAATGTCGTACCCAGCAGTCGCAGGTTGTCCTCACTGACTATCAGACTGCGACACGCCTGAAGCAGTTCCTTCAGATGGCCTTCAACAGTATACAGCTGGCGGGCATACTGGCGGGCCTCGTCATAGCTCAGGAAACCACTGAGCAGCATGCGTGACAATCCGTGGGCATCCTGGTCAATGACAATATCGAAGTTACGCACCATGAAGTTCGTAAAGTTGTAGCGTGCCATCTCGTAGAGCAGCTGGTTCTGGTTGACGCTGTCGGGCTGGTAGGCCAGCATGAACACATACTTGACATTACGTTCGAAACGCAGCGTATCCACCACCGTTGAGTCACCCGACACATTGACTGCCGTACGCAACGACCATACGTCACCCATATCGAACTTGCCGCCATGCAACATCCTGCCTTGCTGCACACCACGCAGAATCATACCGGCCATCTCGCTGACCTCGCTCTGCGGGAACTCCTCCACCACCTGCTTCATGCGCTCCGTACAGCCATTGGCATCGCCGTCGTTCAGCATGCTCAGGCCCTCGATAAAGAGGAACTTCGGGCGGTGCTCACCCAACGGAAAACGAGTCTCCGACAGATGGGCATTGCCTTTCACTTCCTGATGGCGATCGGTCTTGAAGGCTTCATAGGTGGCAGCATACAACGAGTCCTCGATGTGTACACCAAAGCGCTGGTTCTCAGCAAAATACGGATCTGAAAGCAACGTAGTCCACTGACTCTCGGGGAAGTCAGCCTGTAACATGGTCAGACAACGATCAGCCTCGGTGGTTCGCCCTTGTCGGGAATACATCAGGAACAGGTGATACCACGCGTCGTCATTATGTTCGTAGTCGGGATAATCATTGGTCAGCCTGGTCAGGAACTTTTCGCATAGCCTCAGATTGTCAAGCTTGTCCTTGAAAATGATGCCGGCATGATACAGTCCGTCCTTGATGGCATCGTGGCTGGCAGCCAACTGATCCTCGGTAAACGGTATCTGTGCCAAGTAGTATTCACGGTTATGGGGGTCGTTGGCCAGCGTATCGGCAGGGTTTTCGGCGACACCAACGGAATCGGTGACGGCGACACCGCCAGTTCCCAGACTGTCCGGGGTTTCCTGATTATCCGGATTGTCCGGATTATCTAGGTTATCCGGGTTATCCTGCGCCAGATTCACCACCGTGCGGTTCACGCGCTGCCAGTCGTCCACATTCTCACGCTTGCCCCACTGTTGTTCGAAGGTGCGCTTACCCTGGCTGACACTCTGCGTATTATAGAAATACCAAGGGCCGCCAGCCTTCTGTTGTGACGGTGTGGCGGGCTGCTGACGGCCGGGCTGCTGACGGTTACCCACAGCCGACTGCTGTCTCAATGCAGCCTCCGTCTCCGCTTCCTCGCGAGCACGCTGTTCTTCCTTTTCCTTCTTCTTCAGTTCGTCAATGATGCGATCTATCACCTTCAGCAACTCGGCCTCGGGCAACTTGGCCAGCCGCTGCAACGAGTCCTCCAGTTCCACACTGCTGGTATGGGGCACCAGTTCGTCGAGCACCTTCGAGCGTTCCGACAGCTGTTTGTAGTCCTTGCGGTCCTGATCCAGCAGTCCGATGGCCTCACCATAGCACCGCTGGGCATCGGCAAATTTTTCGCGTTCCCAATACAAGTTACCCAGCGTCAACAGCAGCACACCCTTTTCTATACCGTTACGCGTGGCCTTCTTGTTGCCCTCCTCGTAGGCTTTGATGGCCTCCGTGGTGTCGCGCTGACTCAGCCAGATGTTGCCGATAGCGTAATACACCTGATCCAGATAGTCCTTGTTGTTGTCCGATGCTGCCATGCGTTTCAGTTTCCTAATCATCTGGCGGGCATTGCCCTGAGCCATCACCTCAGTCTGGGCGATACGGGCATTAAACTCCATCTCGTAGGGCGGATTCAGGCGCACCACATGACGGAAAGCATCGTAAGCCTCTTGACGGTGTCCCAGCAAGGCATGTATCTGTCCATACAGGAACCACTCGCGGGCCTTCTGCTTGCGGCGTTTCTCGTGTTTGATAACCTTGCGCAGATAAGGCAAAGCCTCCTCGTAGCGTTCACTGCGGATGTAGTAGTCGGCATAGGTGTAGTCCCAATCCTTCACAGCCCGGTAGTGCATCGTGTCACGACGCTGCTTGGTGATGACATCCTCGGCATCGTACAGCCAGTCCAACTCCACATAACTCTTGGCCAGCCATGCACGGGCAATGCCATGAATAGCGGGCTGCGTCTCGTACAGGCGGCCCATATACGAGAACGTTGCTGCGGCCTCTTCGAACTGCCCTGACTGGAACTGCGACTTACCCATCAGCAGCCACGCACGCCACAGGAATGGGTTATACTCCCTGCGGTTGAGCCACTCGATGTCCTTGTCAGTCTTACGGCGGCTTTTGTTCCACTCCGGACGGGCCTTGATGCTGTGCAGCCTGATGGCCTTCTGCGATTTCTCGATGGCACGGTCAAAATTGCCCTTACCCATCTCGCGGCTCTGCTTGTTGGCGACGGTATAGAGGGGAATCAGCTCGGTATAGTTGTCCTTGTTGCCGTTCTCCTTTTCCAGACTACCGTCGATAAACGCCTGAGAACCATTAAAATACGTATTATATCGGGCATTGAACGAATGCCACCAACGGCTCTTGGCAGTGTTATTCTTCGTAGAACACGCGCCAAGAAGTAAGATGGAAGATGTAAGAAGTAAGACAACAGCGCGACTCGTTCCTTTGGGGGATTCATGGCATACCTCTTCCGTCTTACATCTTACATCATCCTTCTGACATCCTCCCTCTTCCTTCTTCCGTCTGACCTCGTCCTTCAGTTCCGCCAGCTTACAATCCACTCTGCTGGTGCACGAGGCACAGTCGCCCTCTTTCGTGACAATAGGCTCGTCCTTGCCCCCTATTGAAAACAGGGCAGCGACGGCACCCAGTGCCACAAGCGATATAATGACGATCAGCAGAAAATCCATAATTCTACAGCGGTAGCAAATTATTCACTATTCACTTTTACCTTTTACCTCAAAACCTGCGGCTTTGATGTCTTCCCAAAACTTCGGATACGACTTTGTGACCACCTGCGGATGATTGATACGCAGTCCCTCGAAACGCAGCGCGGCAGGGGCAAAAGCCAGTGCCATGCGGTGGTCCTCGTAGGTATCGATACCCGCCTCCAGGTTCGGTTCACAACGCTCGCCGTCCCAGAACAGTTCCGAGTTGTTCACGTCGTGGATGACGTAGCCCAGCTTCCGCATTTCACGCTTCAGGGCCTCAATACGATCTGTCTCCTTGATTTTCAGCGTTGACAAGCCCGTAAACCGGAACGGCACATCCAGCAGCGCACAGCACACGACGAACGTCTGAGCCAGGTCGGGCGAATTATTGAAGTCGTACTCCAGCCTGGGCACACAGCGTCCCGAATGACGCAGCGTGACGGTGGTGGGCACTCCACCCCGCTTGTCCTTGAAGATGGTCTTCACACCCAGCAGACTGAATATGTAGCGCACCGAGGAGTCGCCTTGCTTCGAGCCATCCATCAGGCCCTCCAGCACCACCTCGTCGTCCTCGCTCTTGCCCAGGGCCATCATCTCAAACCAGTACGACGCAGCACTCCAATCGTTCTCGATATAATACTTTCGCTCCTTGTACGGCTGGGGTTTCACCTCGATGGTGTTATAGTCGCTCCATTCCGCATCGGCACCGTACTCGCGCATCATCCACAGTGTCAGGTCAATGTACGGCCTCGAGATGACGTCACCCGTCAACTGCAGCGTCAGCCCGTTCTTCAGCACCGGAGCAATCAACAGCAGGGCGGTGATAAACTGCGAACTGATGTTGCCCGGCACGTCCAGCTCACCGCCGCTCAACTGACGGCCTCTGATCAGCAACGGGGGATAACCCTCGTCACCCACATAACTGATGTCCGCTCCCAACCGGCGCAGCGCATCAACCAGCACACCAATCGGGCGGTGCTTCATGCGCTCCGTACCCGTCAGCACGTGCTCCTCACCGTCCCTCACCGACAGCAATGCCGTCATGAAACGCATGGCCGTACCACCGGCCTTGATGTCCATTTCGTACGGGTTGTCCCTCAGTGCACGGACAATCACCTCCGTATCGTCGCAGTCCGACAAATTCTCCAACCTAAAGGTCGGAGTGTGGCACGCGGACTCCGGCACCACTGCCCCACCCGACAAAACATGAATCACCAAAGCACGGTTCGAGATGCTCTTCGAAGCAGGCAGGTTGGCAGTATGGCGCAGCAGCTCAGGAGCTGTAATTGTATATTGCATTATATTATTTACTTTTTTACCTTTTTACTTTTTTACCTTTAATATAACGTGCAAAAGTACGATTTATTTGATAATCAGCCAAGGAAATAACATATATTTTGATTCTTTTCAGCAAAAAAGCCGCAGAAAATTTGCAGGTTTCAAAAAAACTCCTTACCTTTGCACCCGCTTACGAGCAAAACGATCGGGATTTAGCGCAGTTGGTAGCGCACACGTCTGGGGGGCGCGAGGTCGCTGGTTCGAGTCCAGTAATCCCGACAACCAAGGAAGCTATCATGTTGATAATCAGCATGGTAGCTTTTTTATACCATCAATTTGCACAACATTTGCACAACATCTATTTTTTCGTATATTTCCTCTATAAACAGAAAACAAATTGTTCTGGTACCTAACGATTCAAGAGAGGATGAGTAATCTTCCTGACGGTATCGATGATATTCTGCGAGGCCACTTTCTTACGCATGGCTTCTTCGAGGGAGATGCCTTCTGGATTGATACATTTAACATAGGTAAACCCTGCATCTAATAGTTCCTGTTTGTCGCTGATTCTTCCTGCGATAAGACATACAGGCACATGGTCTGATTGCTTCAGGATTCCCATAGGCAGTTTACCCATCAGCGTCTGGCGGTCAGCAGAGCCTTCACCAGTGATCACGAGATTAGCATCCTTGACAATCTCACGGAATCGGATGGTGTCGAGCAACAGTTCAATGCCAGGCTTGCAGTCTGCATTCATATACTGCAGCAAAGCATAGCCCAAGCCGCCAGCAGCTCCTGCGCCCTCCTGTCCAGAGCGGTCATAGCCGAAATGCTTGGCAGAAACATCTGCAAACTTCCTAGCGCGTTCGTCGAGTTGAAGTACCATATCAGGTGTCGCTCCTTTTTGCGGAGCAAAGACATGAGCCGCTCCGTTCTCGTCACAAAGCGGATTCTTGACATCTGACGCAATCGTGAAACGGATATGCTTCAATTCTTCTATATCGTCCCATTCGCCATGCTTCGCAAAGTTGTCGATAAGCGCACGGAGCATACCGATACCTGCGTCACTGGTTGCACTGCCGCCAAGTCCTACAATGATATGCTCTGCACCTCTTCGGACGGCATCAGCCACAAGCTGACCCGTACCGTAACTGGTAGCCACCATCGGATTCCGTTCTTCCCTGGTAAGCAGCGTCAGTCCGCTGGCTTGTGCTATTTCTATCACGGCAAGCTGTCCGTTAAGCAGATATTGTGCAGAAATGGGTCTCATCAAAGGATCTCTGGCCATCAACTCTACCAAATCCCCACCGATAGCCGCATGAAAAGCCTCCATAAAGCCTTCACCGCCATCGCTGACAGGCACTTGAACAACTTCTGCGTCAGGCCAACAGTTCCTAATACCCTCTGCTGCTGCCTGATTGGCCTCTTTTGAGGTCAGACACCCCTTGAATGAATCTATTGCGACTACTATTTTCATCCTTAATACGCGTATACCAATCCGTACTTCTCATGCAAACGACGAAGCGTGCCGTCAGATTTCATATTTCACAAATTACTGTACGATGTCTGTCGATGTAACGGGGGTGGATGTTGTCCACGAGGCTTTCGTCAGGTCGAGAGTGAGGGCAGGCAGCACGGCGGCATCGTCGCAAGTGACTGCCGTACCTTGATTATACAGGTAACCAAAGTCGCAGATATAAGTGATGTTACTGGGCGTATAGCCGTTGGTACGCATAAACCAGAAGGAGTTGCCGCGATAGCCCTTGACCGATGACCACCAGGCACCTCGGCACTTGGCATAGAGCGTAGAACGGAAACGGCGGGCTGGGTCGTCGATACCACTGCCTGCATAGAAGCCATAGTCCGAAGCCAGTGGGGATGCAAACACCTCCTTGTTGGAAAGAATGAACACATGGTCCTCGGTGTCTGGTCCGCAGTTGGTGCCGTACGAGACGTTGGGAGCATTCTCCACACTGGTCGTTTCGATGGCATTGCGCTCGGTCTCGGAAAAGGCACGATTCAAGAAATCATTGTTGAGCCATTGGCGCAAGTGGCTACCACTCCAGTTCACATCCTCGTCCTTATCGTGGAAGGGACAGGTATCGGGCATTCGGTCGGCCAGAAGCACAGCCTTGGTACCGCTGATTTTCAGGATGCGCCACTTGATAGGGGCGTATGCAAAGTAATGCCATGCGTCGGTATCCGTCCATCTGTAGTGCTGCTCGCGATTCGTAGAACAGGTTACAGTCCCTGCTCCGTTCAGCCTGTGATAACGCTTGCCGTCCATCTCCGTGTCGTCATCCGTCCACTCTGCCTGTTCCAGTTGGCTGTACAGCGCGGCATCGGTAATCACGTCGCCATCGGCCAGCGCGTAATCGTCCACGGCATTGAAACTGCCACTGACCACCTCGTTAGCAGGATATGAGCCAAACAAGATGCACTCCCATCGCGTCACATGAGTCTTCTGGCTGGGATCTTTCACCCAAGGGCTGTGCAGGTTTTGGTATGAATCGCCCGTATACCGTTCCTCGCCAGAAGGGATGTTACCACCGTCATCGTCGTCCTTGCTGCACGACATCACTACTGCTCCCAAAACCAGCAGCCATAACACAATGTGGGTATAACCCTTATTTACAGTTTCCTGTCTTCGTAACATAACTCCTTAACTCCTTAACTACTTTTGAATAATATCGGTAGAATACACGGGTTCTGCAGGCTGATAGTCGGCTTTCGACAGGTCGAGGGTAATAGCGGGCAATACGGCAGAATCGTTGCAGGTAACCACGATGCCTCGGTTATAGGTGTCGCCCGACTCACCTACATAGACCACATTGGCTTTCGTATAACCGACAGAACGCATGAACCAGAAAGAGGTGCCGCGATATCCATCTACTGGCGACCACCAGGCCCCACGACACTTGGCATAGAGCGTAGAGCGGAACCGGCGGGCAGGATCGTTGCCGCTGTCACTGTTGCTGAAACCATACTCAACAGCCAGTGGCGATGAGAACGACTCACTTTCCGAGAGCACGAACACGCGGTCCTTCGTGTCCGGTCCGCAGTCGGTGCCGAAATAGTAGTTGGGGGCGTTCTTGACATCCGTCTCCTCAATGGCACTTCTCTCCTGTTCCGTGAAAGCACGGCTTAGGAACTCCCCGTTCAGCCATTGGCGCAGACTGCAGTCACTCCAGCTGGTATCTTTGTAGCTGTCGTTGAAAGGGCAGGTGTCAGGCATGCGGTCAGCCAACAATACGGCTTTGTCGCCCGTCTGCTTCAGGATGCGCCACTTGATGGGGGCGTATGCGAAGTAGTGCCAAGCCTTAGTATCCGTCCATCGGTAGTGCTGCTCACGATTCGTAGAACAGGAAACAGCCCCCGCTCCATTCAGCCTGTGATAGCGCTTGCCGCCAAGCTCCGTATCGTCGTCCGTCCACTCGGCCTGTTCCAATTGGCTGTACAGCGCGGCATCTGTTATTACGTCGCCATCTACCAGCGCATAATCATCCACAGCATTGAAACTGCCGTTGACCACCTCGTTGGCAGGATACGATCCAAACAGGATACACTCCCATCGCGTCACCTTCTGTGGTGGCTGTTCGTCATCCGTATCGTCGCTGGAGCACGATGTCAGCAATGGTAGTCCACAAATGAGGAAGCAAGCAAGTATCCTAACTGATATGTATCTTTTATCCATTGTCATAACGTTTATTCTTACCAACCAGGTGGCACAGGTCTTTAGTTCGTTTTCAATATAATCTCCATCGTGGTTTTCTGTACTTGCATCCCCATGTTCTTATAGAAACGGCATGCGGCATCGTTGCCCTCCCACACATTCAGGGTGATGTTGTTGCAGCCGATGGACTGGGCATATTCGCGTACATATTCATATAGTGCTTTACCGACATGTTTGCCACGGGCATTTTCGTCTACACATATATCATCGATATACAGCGTCTTGATATCTTCCAGCAACAAGTGGTTCTTGACCTCCGAAACCTGGCAGAATGCATAGCCCGACACACCACCGTCGTCGTACACGAATATGGGTTTGCTGTTGTCGTCGAGCATGGATTCAAGTTCCTGTTCGTTATACTTGGTAGTGTGAGGTTTGAACAGGTCTGGACGCAACACATGATGCACCATATTCACCTGATGCAACAACTCCATAATACGCTTAACATCCTCTTTGTTTGCTTTTCTTATCATCATATTCTGTTTTTAGATGCAAAGATAGCAATTATTGCGAAATAATTGGTAATTTTGTAGCCATTTTTAGGATTGTTTATGAAGTAGCTGAATGATGTCGCTGACTGTAATCTTTGGTGAAAACGATGACAAGAGGATATGGTTTGCGTCTTTAGGGTATATGAAAAAGTAAAAAAGTAAAAAAGTGAAAAAGTAAAAGATAAAAGATTATGAAACGATTCAGATTCCTTTTCGTTACAGCGGTATTGCTGCTGTTCGCATCGGCAGTACCCGACAAAACTACCACTATTTTCATCATTGGCGACTCTACCGCTGCCAATAAAGACATCTCTGGCGGCAAGCAGGAGCGCGGATGGGGCATGGTGTTGCAGAGTTATTTCGACGACAACATCCGTGTTGACAACCATGCCGTGAACGGTCGCTCGTCGCTTTCGTTCATCAACGAGGGACGCTGGGACAAGGTGCTCGAGCGCATGAAGCCCGGCGACTATGTGATTATCCAGTTTGGACATAACGACGAGAAGCCCAAGGCCGACCGTCACACCGATCCAGGGTCCACGTTCGACTACAATCTGGCTAAGTTCGTCCGTGAGACGCGCGAGCATGGAGGCATCCCCGTGCTGATGAACTGTGTGGTGCGCCGCAACTTTTTCGTGAACGCGCCTGAGAACGACGATGACGAGAAGCTGCGCACACAGACCTTCAAGGACGGTGTGAAGATGGTGGAGGGCGACACGCTTATCGATACCCACGGACTCTATCGCGTGGCTCCCCGCGATGTCGCCAAGCGGATGAACGTACACTTCGTTGATGCCAACCAGATTACCCACGACCTGGAACAGGGACTGGGCACCGAGGCCTCGAAGAAGCTCCACATGTGGTTCCTGCCGGGCACCGAGCCCAGTGAGCCGAAGGGCAAGCAGGACAACACACATTATTCTATATATGGTGCTCACGTGGTGGCACGCCTGTTGGCTGACGCCCTTTGTCAGGAAGTCCCTGTACTGAAGCGGTATCGCACCGATGCCGACTTCACCGTCGACCGCAACGGTCGTGGCCAGTATCTGTCGCTCGACGATGCCGTTGCCGCAGCAAAAGCCTCATCCGGCAAAAGCGAAGTCACCATCCAAATTCTTGGTGGTGAGTGGAACAAGCCCCAGCTGCCCAAGAAGTCGAACATCAGGTTCATACTCCGCCAAGGAGCCTCCTGGAAATAAGGATTTAAGAATAACGAAGCATGTATTTCACAGGAATTATCATAGCGGTTTGCACTTTTCTGACGATAGGCATCTGGCATCCTATCGTCATCAAGACGGAGTATTACTGGGGAACACGCCCTTGGATCGTGTATCTGGTGGTTGGTGTGGCTGCCATTGTTGCCGCGCTGTTCATCGAGAATACCATCATTTCGGCCATCGTGGGCGTGTTCGGTGCCTCGGCGCTATGGGGCATCGGCGAACTGTTCGAGCAGAAGAAACGCGTAGACCGCGGCTGGTTTCCCAAGAACCCTAACCGCAAATAGACAAGTAGTCCGGCTTGGGGTGCATTGCTACTTCAAGCGGTCTTTTATCCACAGCATCTGGCCGTAGTTGGTCTCTGAGGTCGTCCAGTGCTCGTTGACGGGCGTGATCAGCGCTTCCTTCGGTGCGGTGATGAGGTTCCAGACGATGTAGCTCGTGGTGGGCGGGCAGGTATTGTCGTTATAGCCCCACGTCAGATAGACGGGACACTGGATGCGGCGGGCGAAGTTCACCACGTCGTAATATTGCAGCGTCTGAATCTTCTCGGGAGTCAGCATCTGGTTTTCGCGGTGCAGATGGGGATAGCCGCCCGTGCGCCCCTGCTCAGCATAGCCGGCCATATCGCTCAGTGCGGGATGGTTGGCCACACAAGCCGTCACACGCGGGTCGAGAGCCGCCGTAATCAGCGAGAGTGCCCCACCCTGGCTACCTCCTTGCACGGCGACGTTCCTGCCGTCCCATTCGGGCAGCGACGTCAAGTAGTCGAGAGCGCGCACACAGGCCACGTAGACATGTTTCATATAATAGTTGTCGCGGTTGTCGAGGCCATTCTCCAGATAACCGTTCTCGCCCGAGAAGGTAGTCGATATTTCCTTGAACTGCTCGTCGGTCATCTCGGGGTTCAGCCCGTGGATTTCCATCTCCAGGCGGATGAAACCGTTCTTGGCATAATAGGTGTTACGCATGGGTTCCTTGATGGTCTTGATGCCGGCACCCGGAGGACAGAGCACAACGGGGTACTTTTTCATTCCACATTCCTCATTCCTCATTCCACATTCTTTTGGACAAGTGAGGTAGGCGTAGACATAGTGGTTGCGGTCGGTATGCAATTTCAGCAGGTAGCAGTCGATGTCGGCATCGGAATACTTGTCGACCTTCTTGCAGCTCACCACCAGCTGTTCGTTCTTCACCTCCTTGCGGGCTTTTTCCAGCGCCTGCTGCCAAAAGGCGTCGAAGTCGGCAGGATTCTTCGTGTAGGGCTTCAGCTGTTCCGGCGAGAAGCCCACCTTGACGTGGTGCTCGTAGGTCTTTCCGTCGATGGTGGCCTTGAGTCGCAGGTCGCGGAAGCCAGGCTGCTTCATGGTACCCATATCGATGACGGCACGGCCATTCTTCAGCAACACCTTGCCCGACGTGGTGGCAGGCAGCATATCCTGACCGATTTCGTAATTCACCTCGACATTCTGCGGAATGCCATACTTGCAGAAGGTCACCTCCACCTTGGCCCGCTCGCCCGTCTTGTAGAGCCAGTCGGCATGGTCGGGCACCGTCAGCCACAGATAGTCACTACGATAGGGATAGTTCTCGGCGAAAGTAGTGATAAGTGATAAGTGGAAAGTGATAAATACCACCACCAGCCTTAGCGTCTTGTTGTAATCAAAGAGTCTCATTGTTTTTTGTATTTTAAGTAGTTGTGGTCTGTCAAAGACGGTGCAAAGATACGAATAAGCGAGCAAAACACAAAAGGAAAACTCAAAGAAAAATGTTAATACTTTGAAAAAATACTGCAAAACGTAGTGTGTTCGCATTTTTTTCCCTATCTTTGCATGATGATTAAAAACCAACAAGAAAAAAATGAAAAAGTTTATGACCCTGGTGGCCGTGATAGCCACAACGTTGCTGGCACTGACGGCGTGCGGCACAAAAGCCGAGACTGCAAACGAAGTGAACAATTTCCGAATCAAGCGCGGCACGAACCTGAGCCACTGGCTGTCACAAAACAATGAAGACCGCGGCGAGGCCCGTCGCCAGCACATTCAGGAGGACGACTTTGCACGTCTGGATTCGCTGGGTTTCGACTTCGTACGCATCCCCATCGATGAGGTGCAGTTCTGGGACGAAGAGGGAAACAAGCTGCCTGAGGCTTGGGACCTGCTGACCTTTGCCCTCGACCAGTGTGGCAAGTATCACCTGCGCGCTATCGTCGACCTGCACATCATCCGTTCGCACTACTTCAACGCCGTAAACGAGGAAGATCAGGCTGCCAACACGCTATTCACGTCAGAGAAGTCGCAGCAAGACCTGATCAACCTTTGGTATCAGTTGTCGGATGCGCTGAAGGGATACAGCAACGACTCCGTTGCCTACGAATTCATGAACGAGCCAGTAGCTGAAGACCACGAGCAGTGGAACCAGCTGATTGCCAAGGTGCACAAGGCACTGCGCGAGCGTGAGCCACAGCGCACACTGGTCATCGGTTCGAACCTGTGGCAGAGCTACGGAACCATCAAGCACCTGAAGGTACCCGAGGGCGACAAGAACATCGTGCTGTCGTTCCACTACTATAACCCCATGATTCTGACGCACTATGGTGCATGGTGGACTCCCATCGGCAAGTACACCGGCAAGGTGAACTATCCCGGCATCCTGGTATCGAAGGAAGACTATGAGGCTGCCAGCGACACCGTCAAAGCTGTCATCGACGAGAACCATTTCACCACAGAAGAATGGAACATCGACCATATCCGTGCCGATTTCAAGGATGCCATCGAGGCCGCCAAGAAGTACGACCTGCAGCTGTTCTGTGGTGAATGGGGTGTCTATGAGCCCGTAGACCGCGAGTTGGCTTACAAGTGGACGAAGGACATGCTGACCGTGTTCGACGAGTTCAACATCGCCTGGACCACTTGGTGCTACGATGCCGACTTTGGTTTCTGGGACCAGAAGAAGCACGAGTTCAAGGACAAGCCGCTGGTTGACCTGCTGATGGCCAGCAAGGGACTGGAGGAGTAAGAGTTAAGAGTTAAGAGTTTAGAGTTTAGAGTTTAAAGATTAGAGATAAGAAAACTATGAAAACTTTTGGATATTTCGACGATAAAAACCGAGAATACGTCATCACCGATCCTGCCACCCCGTTTCCCTGGATCAACTATCTGGGCAATGAGGATTTCTTCGGACTGATTTCGAACACGGCAGGTGGTTACAACTTCTACAAGGATGCCAAATTCCGCCGCATCACCCGCTACCGCTACAATGGTGTGCCCATGGATGCAGGTGGCCGTTATTTCTATATCAACGACGAGGGCACGGTGTGGAGTCCGGGATGGAAGCCCTGCAAGACACCGCTCGACAAGTATGAGTGCCGCCACGGCATGAACTACACCCGCATCACGGGCTCGAAGAACGGCGTGGAAGCCAGCGTACTGTTCTTTGTGCCGCTGAAGACATGGGCCGAGGTGCAGAAGCTGACGCTGCGCAACACCACCAACGAGGAAAAACACCTGAAGCTCTTCTCGTTTGCAGAGTGGTGTCTGTGGAATGCTGCTACCGACATGGAGAATTTCCAGCGCAACTGGTCGACAGGCGAGGTAGAGATAGAAGGTGCCACCGTTCCCGCAGGTTCTTCTGCGGGTCTTACCATCTATCACAAAACCGAATATAAGGAGCGCCGCAACCATTATGCCTACTATGCGCTGACCAATGCCAAGGCAGACGGTTACGACACCGACCGCGAGTCGTTCATCGGACTGTATAACGACTTCTCTAATCCCCAGTGTGTCGTTGCCGGCAAGCCCGCCAATTCGTTGGCTCACGGATGGAGTCCTGTTGCCTCGCATTATATAGAGGTGGAGCTGAAGCCCGGCGAGTCGAAAGACTATATCTTCCTGTTGGGTTACGTGGAAAATGAGCAGGAGAAGAAATTCTCCGCCGAGGATATCGAACGCAAAAAGCGCGGCGAGCTCATCAGCTCACAGGATTCGGACGTAACGCTGGTGAACAAGGAGAAGGCTCACGCTACGATCGCACGTTTCGCTACCGTAGAGGCTGTCGATGCTGCCTTCGACGAGCTGCACCAGATGTGGGACGAGCTGCTGTCGAAGTACACGGTCAAGAGTGCCGACGAGCGCATGAACCGCATGGTGAACATCTGGAACCAGTATCAGTGCATGATTACGTTCAACTTCTCGCGCTCGGCATCGTTCTTCGAGAGCGGTGTGGGACGTGGCATGGGTTTCCGCGACTCCAATCAGGACTTGGTAGGTTTCGTACACCAGGTACCCAGCCGTGCCCGTCAGCGCATCATCGACATTGCCTCCACCCAGTTCCCCGACGGTGGCTGCTATCACCAGTACCAGCCACTGACCAAGCGTGGCAACAACGACATTGGCGGCGGTTTCAACGATGACCCCTGCTGGCTTATCTTCGGAACGGTGGCGTATATCAAGGAGACGGGCGACTTCTCGATACTCGATGAAATGGTGCCCTGGGACAACCAGCCAGGCACCGAAGTGACGCTGTTCGAACACCTGCGCATCTCGTTCAACCACGTCGTCGAGAACCTCGGTCCCCACATGTTGCCACTCATCGGTCGTGCTGACTGGAACGACTGTCTGAACCTGAACTGCTTCTCGTGGGACCCCAACGAGTCGTTCCAGACTACGGAGAACAACAGCGAGGGCTCGAAGGCCGAATCGCTGATGATTGCCGGTCTCTTCGTGCTGACGGGTAAGCAATATGTAGAACTTTGTGAAGTACTTGCAGGTAATCATAATTCTCAATTCTCAAATCTCAATTCTCAATTCTCTGAGGAGGCAGAACGTGCCCAGAAGTGCATCGACTCGATGGTCGAGGCCGTCAAGAAGCACGGATGGGACGGCGAGTGGTATCTGCGTGCCTACGACTTCTACGGCAACAAGATTGGCTCCAAGGAGTGTGAGGAAGGCAAGATATTCATCGAGTCGCAGGGCTTCTGCACGATGGCCGGCATCGGACTGGAGGACGGTATGGTTGACAAGGCCCTCGACTCGTGCAAGAAGTATCTCGACTCACCTCACGGCATGGTGCTCAACAACCCGGCCTTCACCAGATATTACGTTGAAATGGGCGAAATTTCGAGCTACCCAGCCGGTTACAAGGAGAATGCGGGCATCTTCTGCCACAACAATCCTTGGGTTATCATTGGCGAGACCGTTGCCCGTCGCGGTAACGATGCTTGGGATCACTACACCAAGATCTGTCCTGCCTGGATTGAAGACCAGCAGCTGCATAAAGTGGAGCCGTATGTCTACTGTCAGATGGTGGCTGGTAAGGATGCTGCCAAACCTGGCGAGGGCAAGAACTCGTGGCTCACGGGTACGGCGGCTTGGAACTGGATTACCATCACACAGTATATCCTGGGCATCAAACCCACCTACGACGGCATTGAGATTGATCCCTGTATCCCCTCAACGCTGAAGGAATACACCGTACACCGTGTACTGCGTGATGCCGAATTCGACATTACCATCAAGAACCCCGATGGCCATCAGAGCGGTGTTCGCTCCATTGTTCTCGATGGTTCACCCGTTGAGGGTACTGTCATCAAGGCTACCCCGGGCCACCATGTCGTAGAAGTAACCATGTAAAGATAATCACCACTAACCATAGAAAGTAAATGGCAAAACTAAGTGAAAAGATAGGATATGCACTAGGCGACGCAGCAGCTGGTGGTATCACCTGGAAGGTGATGTCGATAGCGTTCCCGCTGTTTTTCACCAATATTTTCGGACTGACGGTGGCTGACACCGCCACACTGATGCTCATTGCACGCATGTTCGACGTGGTCACCGACCCCATGATGGGTGCACTGGCCGACCGTACGCAAAGCCGTTGGGGCACCTATAGGCCTTGGCTCATTCTGGGTGCCGTACCCTTCGGACTCATCTTCGCCCTGTTGCTCTATACCCCTGAGTTTGGTCCCGTGGGCAAGCGCATCTGGGCCTACACGCTCTACCTGCTGATGATGGTCATCTATACGGCTGTCAATGTGCCATACGGCTCGTTACTGGGTGTGATGACCACCGACGACAACGAGAAGAACCAGTTCTCGTCGTTCCGCATGGTAGGTGCATATGCTATGGGGTTCGTCACCCTGCTGTCGTTCCCCTACCTGCAGAAAATGGTAGGTGGCAGTGAACAGCACCAGTACGCTGTGCTGGGTGCCTTCTTCGGTATCGTTGCCGCAGCGGGTACACTGGCTTGCGGACTGTTGACCAAAGAGCGTCTGAAGCCCGTCCGTGCCGATAAGTTCTCGTTCAAGCCCTTTGCCGACCTGTTCCGAAACCGTCCTTGGATTATCCTGACGCTCATCGGCGTCTGCATGAACTTCTTCAACGGCTTCCGCTATGCCGTAGCCGGTTACATGTTCGAGTACTGTATGCATGGCGACGTCACCGTCAGCGGTCTCATCATTAACTACACCGTCTTCATGACCTTTGGCGAACTGACCTGTATGGTCTTCGGTGGTGTATCGCCTGTATTCACCAAGTGGGTGGGTTCCAAGCGTGGTGCCTTTATGTGGGCTGCCATCATCTGTGCCGTCACATCCATCGGTTTCTTCTTTGTGCCCATGGATCCTGCTTACATCTGGGTCATGGTGTTTGTAGTCATCCTGACATCCATCGGTATCGGCATCTATTCTCCACTCTTGTGGTCTATGTATGCCGATGTGTCCGACTATTCCACCGAGAAGAACGGCACCTCGTCGACGGGGCTTATTTTCTCTTCAGGTACGATGGCCATGAAATTCGGCACCGCCATTAGCGGCTCGTTAGTAGCCTTACTGCTGGGCTTTGCAGGCTTCATTTCCGGTACCGATGCCACCGGTCAGACTATCATCACGATTACCGATCAGGATGCTGTGAACCGCATGATATGGCTGTTGTTCTCCATCTTCCCAGCCATCATCGCATTCATCATGCTGGGACTGTTGTACATCTATCCAATTAAGAAGTAAGAGGTAAGACGTAAACACAATAAATCCTCGGGAGTCTGTCCCGAGGATTTTTCTTATCCATTTTCTCGCCAGTCAATAACTGGCAGAACAGGGAATGCCAAGGGCGATGACGCGATCGCGAATGGCGTCAAGCTGTTCGTGAGTGGCCTTAAGGAGTCCAGCTGTAGGCGTCTCGCGGTCGATGGTATAGACCATGACCTGCTGGGGATTGATTTCACGAACAGCGTCAAGCCATGGGCCTACGTATTCTTCAGCAGTATTGTCGACGGACACTTCACTCCTCACTCCACACGCATCACTCCGCAAAATACTTCCCCGCATAAACATCGTCTGGATGATGACATGTCCTCGGAAGGCCTTCAGACGTTCGGTGACTTCACGGACATCGTAAGCGCCAGTGGGTTGGTCGACCATATTGATATACTCAGGATCGACGGTGTCGAGTTTCAGGATGTTGTTGTCGACACGCATCAGGGCATCGTGCACCTGCTGACGGTGAATCATGGTGGAGTTCGAGAGCACGCTGACCTTGGCCTTAGGACAGTAGCGGTCGCGCAGACGCAATGTCTCGTCGATGATTTCCGCAAAATGAGGATGGCACGTCGGCTCGCCATTGCCTGCAAAGGTCAGCACATCGGGCAACTGACCGTCTGCCACCATCTCCTGCAACTTCTGTTCCAACCGCTGAGCCACCTGCTCAGGCGTGGGTCTCGGCAGT
Source organism: Prevotella sp. (assembly GCA_016291085.1). GTDB lineage: Bacteria > Bacteroidota > Bacteroidia > Bacteroidales > Bacteroidaceae > Prevotella. The sequence goes on along the minus strand of JAEEVW010000012.1, from coordinate 12,243 downwards.
TTGGGCCGATGATTTTCATTCAGGCCACACTCACAATAGATGCAGTTAAAACTGCATACCTTTCCGTCGGCCGGCATCAGATTAATGCCCAGCGAAATGCCCAAACGACGGCTATGTATAGGCCCGAAAATGGGCGAAGGATAAATAATTGTGCTCATAACGCGTGCAAAATTACGTTTTTTTTTGCATATAACCAAAAAAAGTAGTATCTTTGCAGCCAAAAGACTGTATACGTCTAAATGAAACTATGACAAAAAAGCGAAATAGGACCCGCAACCGCCGTGGTATGCAGGTCGTGACTTTATGTATAAGCACCACGATGGTGCTCATTCTGCTGGGCATGGTGGTGTTCTTTGTGCTGTCCGCACGCAATCTGTCAGCTCACATGAAAGAGAACCTGACCGTAACCGTCATGCTGAAGGATTCAGTATCAGTAAACGATGCCAAGTTGTTCTGCCGTGACTTGTACCACCGTCCCTACTCTCACAACATCGACTATATCAGTAAGGAGCAGGCACAGCGCGAACAGATAAAGGAACTGGGCAGCGACCCGACGGAATTCTTGGGTTTCAACCCCTTCCCCGCCACGCTGGAGATACAGCTTAAAGCTGACTATGCCAACCGCGACTCGCTGAAGTGGATAGCCAAAGAAATCAGAAAAGACTCCCGCGTGAGTGACCTGAGCTATATGGAAGACCTGATGGACAAGGTAAACTTGAACCTGAGCCGCGTCAGTCTGGTATTGCTAGTACTGGCTGTACTGCTGACGTTTGTTTCGTTCTCGCTCATCAGCAATACGGTACGACTCAGCGTGTATGCCCGACGTTTCGTCATCCATACCATGAAACTCGTGGGAGCCTCGTGGGGATTCATTCGCCGCCCCTTCCTCAAGCAGGCTATCGGCATCGGAGTGCTGGCGGCCATCCTGGCTATTATTGTGTTGGGACTGGGCGTCTACGGGCTCTATCTGACCCAGCCTGGCGTGATGGATATCGTAACGTGGGAGGTGCTGGTACTGACAGCCGTTGCCGTGCTGGTGTTCGGCATTGTCATTACGGCACTGTGCGCTTGGCTGGCCGTCAACAAGTTCCTGAAGATGACAGCCGGAGAGCTTTATAAGATTTAAAAGGTGAAAAAGTAAAAAGTAAAAGAATAATGGATAAGAGTAATTTTGCATTTGACCGCGTGAATTACATCCTGCTGGCAGTAGGAATGGCCGTGGTCATTATCGGTTTTCTGCTGATGAGTGGATCGGGCTCGAGCGAGGCAGCCTATGAGCCAGACATTTTCAGTGCCCGTCGTATCAAGGTAGCCCCTGTGGTTTGCCTGATAGGTTTCGTGTCGATGATTTATGCCGTCGTACGCCGTCCAAAGGGCGACGACACTGCACAGACGACAGAGAAGGAGGTTGAGGCATGACGTGGCTGGAGACAATTATCATCGCCATTGTGGAGGGACTGACGGAGTTTCTGCCTGTATCATCCACCGGGCACATGATTATTACGCAAAACCTGCTGGGCATTCAGCAAGGCGATCCCTTTGTACACGCTTTCACCTTTATCATTCAGTTTGGCGCTATTCTGTCTGTGGTATGTCTCTATTGGAAACGTTTCTTCCGTTTTGACAACTCGCCGGCACCTAAGGGTAGTTCCCTGTGGATGCGACTGAAGCACAAGTATTACTTCTATTGGTTGCTCATTGTCGGTGTGTTACCTGCTGTGATTATCGGTCTGCTGGCTAAGAAGTCGGGATTGCTCGACTGGTTGCTTGACAGCGTTGAGGTGGTGGCTATCATGCTAGTTGTCGGTGGTGTATTCATGCTCTTCTGCGACAAGTTGTTCAACAAGGGTAACGACAACAACAAACTCAATGAGCGCCGTGCTTTCAATATCGGTCTGTACCAGTGCATCTCTGTCATTCCCGGTGTGTCACGTTCAATGGCAACCATCGTTGGAGGTATGACACAGGGGCTGACTCGTCAGCGCGCCGCTGAATTCTCATTCTTCCTGGCAGTTCCCACAATGGCTGGAGCGACACTACTCGACCTGCTCGACCTGCTGAAGGAGGATGCCGCATGGGCAACAAGCCATAATATCACCATGCTGATATTGGGTTGTGTTGTGGCTTTCGTCGTGGCCCTGTTCGCCATGAAGTGGTTTGTGGCTTTCCTAACCAAATACGGTTTCAAGGTTTTTGGTATTTACCGCATCGTGGTTGGCGGCATCATTATCCTGCTGTTGCTCACCGGGCATTCACTTTCAATGGTTGACTAAATGAATTTCATCGAGGGAGAATACATATACATCAACAAGCCCCACCGGATGACGTCATTCGGAGCGCTGGCCTTTGTCAGGACCCGTATATCGAAGAAAGTCGGTGTTCGCCGTGTAAAAACGGGCCATGCAGGAACCCTCGACCCACTGGCCACTGGCGTACTCATTCTCTGCACAGGGAAGAAGACCAAGGAGATTGAACGTCTGCAACTCGACACGAAGGAGTATACCGCCACCCTGCAACTGGGTGCTACCACGCCCAGCTACGACATGGAGCACGAGGTAAACCAGACCTACCCGACAGAGCATATCACGGAAGCACTCATTCGTAGTGTCCTCGCCAATTTTGTAGGCGAGATTCAACAGGTTCCCCCATCCTACTCTGCCTGTAAGATTGGTGGAGAGCGCGCCTACGACCTGAAGCGCAAGGGCAAGGAAGTAACCTTGCAAGCCAAGACGGTACGCATCGACGAAATAGAGCTGACCCATTTCGACCCGGAGACCATGCAGATGAGTATTCGCGTCAATTGCGGCAAAGGCACCTACATTCGTTCGCTGGCTCGCGACATTGGCCGTGCCCTACAGAGTGGAGCCTATCTGACAGCCCTATGCAGAACCCGTTTGGGCGATGTACACATCGAGGACTGCGTAACGATTGATGATTTCCCCGCATGGCTGGAACAGCAAGAAATTGATAATAATAACGAGATAACATCTTCACGAAATATCGACAAAACGCAAAAATAAACATATGAAACTGTCACAATTCAAATTTAACCTGCCCGACAAGTTGTTGGCATTGGAACCTCCCCACAAGGTGTTTGAAAACCCCGATGGTACGACCGAAAAGGTTTATCGTCGCGACGAGTGCCGCATGATGATTGTGCATCGCAAGAGTCAGACCATCGAGATGTTCGAAAAAGACGAAGCGGGCAACGACACCGAGGAATTCATCAAGTTCCGTAGCATCATCGACTATTTCGACGAGGGTGACGCCATCATCTTCAACGATTCGAAGGTATTCCCCGCCCGTTTGTATGGCACAAAGGAAAAGACCGATGCCAAGATTGAAGTCTTCTTGTTGCGTGAGTTGAATCCTGAGTTGCGCTTGTGGGATGTGCTGGTGGAACCGGCACGTAAGATCCGTATCGGCAACAAACTGTTCTTCGAGGAAGAAGGTCCGATGGTGGCAGAGGTCATTGATAATACCACCAGCCGTGGGCGCACGCTGCGTTTCCTTTACGACTGCCCCCACGAGGAGTTCAAACAGGAACTCTTCGCCTTAGGTTCATCACCCGTTCCCCGTTATATCATCGACCACCGTCCAGTGACGGAAGACGATACGGAGAATTTCCAAACCATCTATGCCCAGCACGAGGGCGCTGTCACAGCACCTGCGTCAGGACTTCACTTCAGCCGTGAACTGATGAAGCGCCTTGAGATTCGCGGCGTCAACTTCTCGTTCATCACCGTACATTGCGGACTGGGGTGCTTCGATACCATCGAGGTGGAAGACCTGACGAAGCATAAAATGGGGTCAGAACAGATGATCATCACTCCCGAGGCCTGCGTTCCCGTCAACGAATCGAAGATCAACGGACATCATATTTGTGCTGTCGGTGTGACCACCCTGCGCGCCACAGAGACCGCTGTGGGTACGGATGGCATGCTGAAGGAGTTCAATGGATGGACCAACAAATTCATATTCCCGCCGTATGACTTCGGACTGGCTGACCGCCTGATTGTTAACTTCTACTACTCTGAGTCGACCATGCTCATGGCTACTGCCGCCTTCGGAGGATACGACCTCATCATGGAGGCCTATCAGAAGGCCGTGGACAATGGCTATCATTTCGGATGCTATGGCGACTGTATGCTGATTCTGGATGACTGATGAAGTGAAGAGTGAAAAGTGAAAAGTGAATAATTTGCTACCGCATAAGGTGTATTTGGGTCTGGGAACCAATTTGGGTGACCGGGAGAGCAATATCCTACAAGCCATCCAACTGATTGGGGAACGAGTGGGCATGGTGTTGCGTCAGTCGTCACTCATCGAGACGGAGCCGTGGGGATTTCAGTCGCCCAACAAATTTCTCAACGCCGTCATCCTCTGCGAGACGGAACGGACACCACGCGAGGTGCTTCGACTGACACAAAAGATTGAGCGCGACATGGGACGCAAGAAACCCATAGGGGGACAGTCCCCCAGTACGACACATCGCACAGATGGGACAGTCCCCACGCGACAGTACAAAGACCGTCCTATCGACATCGACATCCTTCTCTATGACGACATCACTGTCGACGAGCCTGACTTGAAGATTCCCCATCCGCTGATGCAAGAGCGTGACTTCGTGATGACTCCGCTTAACGAAATCCGACATATCGACATATCGAAATAACAACATATCAAAATATACAAATAAAAACAAAACTACGTATGAAAAAGCTAATCAGTCTCTTGCTGTTAGGCGTCACACTGACGGCTTCAGCACAAAAGCACACTTGCGACAAGGGCAAGGCTTGTGCCAATTGCGAAAATCCTTACAAGTGCTACACCCAGAACCTCCCGTTTGCTATGCCCGAGGTCAGTGCGCCCAAATTCCCTGACCGTCAGGTGAACTTGAAGGACTTCGGTGCCGTAGGCGATGGCATCACCCTCAATACCGAGGCTTTTGCCAAGGCCATCAACCAGCTGAGCAGTCAGGGTGGTGGCCGTCTGTTGGTTCCCGCCGGCGTATGGTTCACTGGACCTATTGAACTGAAGTCGAACATCAACCTCCACCTGGAGGTCGGTGCCGTCATCCTGTTCTCTGGCGACGACAATCTCTACTCTATCATCAAGACCTCGTTCGAAGGTCTGGAAACCCGTCGTTGCCAGTCACCACTTACTGCCAATGGTTGTGAGAACATCGCCATCACGGGACGTGGTGTTATCGACGGCAATGGCCAGTACTGGCGTCCTGTCAAGAAGGGCAAGATGACAGCCGGCCAGTGGAAAGAAGTGTTGGCACGTCCCGGCGGTGTAAAAGTTCGCGATGACTATTGGGTACCCTCTCAGGGCTATGCTGATGCCGAGAAGAATGCCGACATGAACGTTGTCAAGGCTAACTCTGAGGATGAATGGAACAACTATAAGCGTTTCCTACGCCCTGTGATGATCTCGCTGGTCAACTGTAAGAACGTACTCCTCCAGGGAGTCATCTTCCAGAACTCACCGGCCTGGAATATCCATCCGCTGATGTGCGAGAATGTCATCATCGACAATGTTCTCGCCCGCAACCCCGCCTTCGCCCAGAATGGCGATGCCCTCGACTTAGAGTCATGCAAGAACGCCCTCATCGTCAATTCGAAGTTCGACGCTGGCGATGACGGCATCTGCATCAAGAGCGGTAAGGACAAGGACGGACGTCTGCGTGGTCGTCCCTGCGAGAATGTGGTTGTCGACGGTTGTACCGTTTTTGCCGGACATGGTGGTTTTGTCGTCGGTTCCGAGATGAGTGGCGGTGTCAGAAACATTCTCGTGGAAAACTGCCAGTTCCTGGGCACCGACGTGGGTCTGCGCTTCAAGTCGACGCGTGGCCGCGGTGGTATTGTGGAAAATATCTTCATCCGCGACATCTCAATGACCGACATCAAGACCGACGCCATCACGTTCAATATGTATTATGGTGGAAAGTCTGTGGCTGAGATGCTGGCCGATGGCGACAATCCTGACAACACGACAAAGATGCCCGTCACCGAGGAGACGCCTATCTTCCGCAACATCGACATTCAGGACATCGTCTGCAACGGTGCCGGACGTGCCATGGAGTTCAACGGTCTGCCCGAAATGCCTATCAAAGGTATCAACCTGAAGAACATCGTCATCAAGGCCAAGAAGGACGCTACCTTCACCAATGCCGAGGACATTACGAAGGAGAATATCCATATTGTTGTTGAATAATTCAACAATAACAGCAACCAAGCCGGAGGCCCACAGCTTCCGGCTTCATTGTTATAATAATGGGGATATCATGCGTGTCACGCTCTCCCAAAGACGTGAAAAGAATGACGGATACATCCACGAAGCAACGCTCTCGAGTGTGACACTCAACGACTGGTCATCGAGGAACACCTTCTTCAGCCGCAAGGCCGTACCCTGGTCATAAATAAAGACGTTGGCCTCGAAATTGTTCTCAAACGAACGGAAGTCGGCATTCGTAGAGCCACAGGTCACCAGTGCATCGTCAATAACCATTAGTTTCGAATGCATAAAGCCCGATTCATAGAGGTACACCTTGGCCCCCGCCTCATGGATTTCGCGCAGATAGGACCGCGATGCCCATTCGGCAAAGCGTGCATCGGAATGGTGTGGACACAAGATACGCACGTCGACACCAGCCATGGTGGCTGTCTTCAGGGCAAAGAGCACGGGTTCGTTGGGAATGAAGTAGGGCGTCTCGAGATAGATATAACGACGGGCGGCCGTGATGGCACGTACAAAGCCCTGCATAATCTCCGGATAGCGTGCCGTGGCACTGCTGGTCACTACCTGGCCCACTGGCGTGGAGTGTGCTGTGTGCTGTGTGCAGCGTTGAATGCTGGAGGGATAGTAGTCACGGTTGGTTATCAGCGTACGATCCACGAAATACCAGTCTACCAGGAAAGCCCGTTGCAGCGAGTAGACGATAGGCCCCTGCAGGCGCAACATCGTATCGCGCCAGGGTTGGTCGCCCGTTCCCTTCACATAGCGCAGGGCGATGTTCATGCCACCGATATAACCCATCTGACCATCGATGACAATGATTTTGCGGTGGTTACGGTAGTTCACCTTGCTGGTAAATGTAGGGAAATGTACGGGCAGGAACGGCTGCACCTCGATACCTCCTTCTCGCATCCGTTCGAAAAAATGGTGGGGCACTCGCCAACAGCCCACGTCATCGTAGATGATACGCACCTTGACACCCTGACGTGACTTGTCGATGAGGGTATCGGCCACGAGATTACCCAGCGCATCCTCCTCGAAAATGTACATGGAAATATGGATGTGGTGCTTCGCCCTTCCAATGTCGGCCAATAGTTCCGGAAAAAAGCTGTAACCATCCGTCATGATGTCGATAGCAGCCACCTTGAAGGGCAGTGAGAGATTTTGATTAATAAACAGGTCGACAAGTTGTTTGTGACTATCGGCCACATGCAGGTCCTGCTGTTCGACGAAACCCAGCATGGAACGCTTCGACAACTGGTCCAGCGAGCGTTGAGACACGAGTCGTTCGCGACGGTGGTTGATGCCAAAGAAGATGTAGAGTACAATGCCCACCAGCGGCAAGAAAAGGATGACCAATGCCCACGCCATCGTCTTGGCAGGCTGGCGGTTGTCCATCACGACGTGAATAACCGTCAGTGCTATCACGCCCCACAACAGCGTCATGCCGATGATGTAAAACAGTCCTCCCATCCCTTACTTCTATAACTTCGTTAACTTCTCTAACTCCTCAGATAATCACATCCGATCCACGCTGGCGAGCCAAAGCGTTACGCAGTTCCTGGGTCTGTTTGTATTCATCCATCAGTTCACGGATACGCTTCATGTCCGACCCCGCCTCTTTCAATTGGCGCTGAACCTCCTTCATGTGCTGGTTCACGATGTCCATACGGAAGTCCAAAATCAAGTGTTGCATCCGCTGGCGCAGGTCACGCTCGCTCTCCTGACGTTCGAAGCTGCGACTCAGTTGGTGACTGTCAATGCCCAGCATTAAGGCCAGCTGACTGATCTCCGGATCGGGATGCTGCATGAAGTATCGGTCGGCCTTGAAGTCCTTATCTTCAGAATGCTCGACGGCCTCGCGCAACACCTTATTATATAGTGGTGTCGAGAACGACAGGTTGTCCTGCGACAGGTCGTAGTCCACATATTGCGCCACATTCAAACTCACCGTCGCCCCATCTTCTGCCTCCAGATCACTGAATATAATCTCGTCACCATGACGGATGATATTCTGGATGATGAGTCGCTCGACGGTACTCTCAAACGACAGACGGTAGAACGAGGTATCCTCTTGCTGTTGTTGGCTGGCAGGCTGCTGGCGCTGTTCCTCACGTTCAGCAGTCTTGCGTTGCTCTTCCCGGTCACCGGCAATATATTTGTTCGTTTGGGTAATCAGTGTCCGCTCGTCCACCTCCAACCGTCGCGCACACTCGCCAATATATGTAGCACGGATGATGGGGTCAGGGATGACGCTCACCGAACGCACGATACTGTTGATGGCCTCGGCACGCTTGATGGGGTCCTTCACGTTCTTCAGCATCAGCTCGGTCTTAAACTGGATGAAGTCGGTCTGGTTGGCCTCGATATAGTCCTTAAACTGCTGCGAAGTATGCTTACGGGCAAACGAGTCGGGGTCGTCACCGTCTGGCAACAGCAGCACCTTGACGTTCATGCCCTCCTGCAACAGCATGTCGGTACCGCGCATGGCAGCATGGATACCGGCCTCATCGCCATCGTATAGCAATACGATGTTGGGCGTGAACCTGCGCAATAGCTTAATCTGGTATACGCTCAGCGCCGTTCCCGAGTTCGCCACCACATTCTCCAGTCCACACTGGTGCATGGCAATGACGTCGGTATAGCCCTCCACCATGTAGACACAGTCTTCCTTCACGATGGCCTTCTTGGCCTGATAGATGCCGTACAGCTCGCGTTCCTTATGATAGATCTCCGAATCGGGCGAATTAACGTACTTTTGCTGTACACCCTTCGTGGCGGCATCAAGCTTTCTGCCACCGAAGGCCACCACCTTACCGCTGACATTCAGCCAAGGGAATATGGCACGCCCTGCAAAACGGTCATAGAGAGACCCACCCCCTGCCCTCCCTTTAGGGAGGGAGTTGTTACTTTGTTGCTGATTGTCTGGGGCAGATGTGTCTTCTCCCTCCCTATAGGGAGGGTGAGGGGAGGGTCTGTAACACAGCCCTGTTTTGATAAGAAATTCCTCCTTATAGCCCTTGCGCTTGGCTTCGTTAGCCAGGGCGTCACGTTTCGTAAGGGCAAAGCCCAACTGGAACTTCTCGATGATGTCGTCACGGATGCCGCGGCTGCGGAAATACTGTTTTCCAATGGCCTGTCCGTCTACATCATTCTTCAGAATCTCATGGAAATACTGACAGGCCCACTCGTTCACCACAAACATCGACTCACGCTCCGACTGCTCACGTTTCTCGTCGTCGCTTAGTTCACGTTCCTGAATCTCGATATTGTATTTCTTCGCCAACCAGCGCAGTGCCTCAGGATAGGTAATCTGCTCGTGTTTCATCAGGAAATTCACGGCATTACCACCTTCACCGCAGGCAAAGCACTTACAAATCTGACGGGCTGGCGACACCATAAACGACGGAGTCTTATCGTCGTGGAAGGGGCACAAACCCTTGTAGTTAACCCCCGCCTTGCGCAGGTTAACAAACTCGCCCACCACATCCACGATGTTCACGGCATCCATAATTTTATCGACAGTCGCTCGGTCTATCATAGGAGCGACAAAGATACACATATTTCACGTAATAACAAAAAAATAACTGCACAAATTGCGCGCTTTGTGCACAAAAGGGCTGATTTTGTGCATTTTATTTGGCTGTGTGCGCAAAAAGTCGTACCTTTGCAGCGCTTTTTGAGAAAAGGATATCATTTTTACACATTATTATAATAATATGGCATTAAAAATTGTAGTACTTGCTAAGCAGGTACCCGACACAAGAAACGTGGGTAAGGACGCCATGACTGCCGAAGGCACTGTCAATCGTGCTGCCCTCCCCGCCATCTTCAATCCAGAAGATTTGAATGCCTTGGAGCAGGCTCTTCGATTGAAGGAGCAGAATCCAGGTTCAACAGTAGGAATCCTCACGATGGGTCCTCCACGTGCAGGCGAAATCATCCGTCAGGGACTTTATCGTGGCGCTGATACAGGTTGGCTGCTTACCGACCGTCTCTTCGCTGGTGCTGATACCCTCGCTACATCTTACGCTCTGGCTACTGCCATCAAGAAGATTGGCGATGTTGACATCGTGATTGGTGGTCGTCAGGCTATCGATGGTGATACCGCTCAGGTTGGTCCTCAGGTAGCTCAGAAGCTGGGTCTCAACCAGGTAACTTATGCTGAGGAGGTTCTCTCAGTAAAGGATGGCAAGGCTACTATCAAGCGTGTCATCGATGGTGGTGTGGAGACCGTAGAGGCTCCTCTGCCAGTAGTGATTACCGTTAACGGTAGTGCTGCTCCATGCCGTCCACAGAACGCCAAGCTGGTGATGAAGTACAAGCGCGCTACATGTCCTATGGAGCGTCCTGCTGAGGGTACTGCCTACGACTATCTGTACGATGAGCGTCCTGAACTGACACTCAACCAGTGGAGCGTAGCCGATGTTGATGGCGATGTGAACCAGTGTGGTCTGAGTGGCTCACCCACGAAGGTGAAGGCCATCAAGAACATCGTGTTCCAGGCAAAGGAGTCGAAGACTTTGACGGCTTCTGATGCTGACATCGAGGGAATGATCAAAGAATTGTTGGACGAGAAAATCATTGGATGATATGAATTTCTGGAGCAGCGAATGCCATCAAGCTCGCTTGAATGGCTGAGTCGCGACAGAAAACATAATTTGTAAAATTATGAATAATGTATTTGTATATTGCGAGATAGAAGGTACTCAGGTACAGGAAGTATCTCAGGAGCTGCTGACCAAGGGTCGCAAGCTCGCCAATGAACTGAACGTAGAGCTGCACGCCGTTGTTGCCGGTACAGGCATTAAGGGTAAGGTTGAGGATCAGATTCTGCCTTATGGTGTTGACAAGCTGTTTGTTTTCGACGCTAAGGACCTGTTCCCTTACACCTCAGCTCCCCACACAGATATTCTGGTGAACCTCTTCAAGGAGGAGCAGCCACAGATCTGCCTGATGGGTGCTACCGTTATCGGTCGCGACCTTGGTCCACGTGTATCGTCATCTCTGACTTCTGGTCTGACTGCCGACTGCACAGAGCTGGAGATTGGTCCTTTCGAGGATAAGAAGAACAATAAGGTATATGAGAATCTGCTCTATCAGATTCGTCCTGCTTTCGGTGGTAACATCGTAGCTACTATCGTGAACCCCGACCATCGTCCACAGATGGCTACCGTTCGTAGCGGTGTGATGCAGAAGGCTATTTACGAGGGTAAGGCTAAGGGTGAGGTTGTTTACCCAGAGGTTTCTAAGTACGTTAGCCCCGAGGCTTTCGTAGTAAAGGTACTCGACCACCACGTTGAGGCTGCCAAGCACAACCTGAAGGGTGCGCCCATCGTTGTTGCAGGTGGTTACGGTATGGGGTCGAAGGAGAACTTCGATATGCTGTTCCAGTTGGCAAAGGTGCTGCATGGTGAGGTTGGTGGAAGCCGTGCTGCCGTTGATGCAGGCTGGTTGGATCACGACCGTCAGATTGGTCAGACAGGTGTTACCGTTCACCCCAAGGTATACATCGCCTGTGGTATCTCTGGACAGATTCAGCACATCGCTGGTATGCAGGACTCTGGTATCATTATCAGCATCAACTCTGACCCCGATGCTCCTATCAACCGCATCGCAGACTATGTGATCGTTGGCACCGTGGAAGAGGTAGTACCTAAACTCATCAAGTATTATAAGCAGAATTCGAAATAAAATGAAAAAACAAGTTTTATTCCTGGTTCTCTACGTTATTGCAGTAGTAGTAGTATTAATATATGATTCGCTCCAAACAAATATATCAGTGTGGCATAGATTAATTAATGATCTTGTTGCAGTCTACTTTGCAATATGTTGCTACGAGACCTGTAAAGGCTTGATTAATAAAGAAAAGTAACAATTATGGCAAACTATTATAGCGATCATCCTGAGATCGGGTTCTACTTGAACCACCCCCTGATGGCTCGTATCGTTGAGCTGAAAGAAAAGGGTTTCGCTGATGCGAAAGAATATGACTACGCCCCC
>JAEEVW010000042.1 GCA_016291085.1 Prevotella sp. | reverse complement strand
AACAGGCCTGAACTCCAAAGACCTCAGCATCTACGGCCAAAGCCTGGGCACCGGCACACTTACCGCCAGTGCAACGGATAAGGCTATGTTTGTTGACGGCAATCTCGTTATCAATGGTGGCATCACCCATGCAACGGGTGGCAACTACGGTATCTATGTGGATGGCGGCAACCTGACCATCAATGGTGGCACCGTCAACGCTACCGGCACTACCAAAGATATCTACGTCAGCAGCGGTACCATGGAATTGGTCAATGATAATGGAACTTGGACTGCCTCGTTCAGTGACTCATCGACCGAGACTGTAAACATTCCTACGAACATTACGGTCGACAACGTATCACTCAACCGTACATTTACAGCCAACAAGGCTGCAACGCTGATGTTGCCATTCGACATTGATGTAGCCAACACCAGTGGTGCTGCGTTCTACACCTATACGGGCGTCACCTTTGATACCGAGACCAACAAATGGAAAGCAACCATGACGCAGGTCGAGAGCGGAACAATTGCAGCCAACACACCGTATGTCGTGATGCCTACAGATGCAGCGATTACCTTTACTGGCAGTGTAACGCTGAATACCACGACGAACAGTCAGCAGACCACCAATGGCGACTGGACATTCAAGGGAACCTACGAGAAGAAGACGTGGACGGCAGCTGACTGCGGCAACGACTACGGCTTCGCAGCCACCAGTGGTACAGCTACCGACGGTGTGACCGCCGTACAGGCTGGTGACTTTGTGAAACTAGCCGAGGGTGCCTGGATACGTCCCATGCGCGCATACCTTACCTATACTGGTACGGGCAATCCATGGGCAGCTCCTAAGCACAGAGCAGGCACCGAACTGCCACAGAGCATTAGCGTGATATTGGTGAATGCCAATGGCGAAGTAACAGAAGTTAACGGAGTTAACGGAGTTATCGAAGTTAACGACAATAGCTGGTATACGCTGGATGGTCGCAAACTGGACAAGCAGCCAACAACCAAAGGATTGTATATCAACAATGGAAAGAAAACTGTGATTAAGTGACCACGAATTAAACGAATTACACGAATATGAAAAAGGAATATATCAAGCCTCAGGTAGAGGTCGTAAAATTAGAGATTCACCACATGCTGGCTGCCAGCCCTCCAGGATGGAACAACGAAGTCGGTGCCCCTGAGTTCGACTTTGATGATTTCCTCGATGAATATGAGCATCAGAATCATTAAGACGTGATTAAGTAAATGAACAAGAAATTAATGATAAATTCGTGATAATTATATGTTCAAAGAAAAAAGATTGTGTATTTATGAGCCTGTCGCCTTGTTGCTGGCGATGCTGGCGATGGTGTGCCTGACAGCATGTAGCGACAACGACGATTCCGACGCCCCTGCCACTGCGACGGAACTGAAACTCACGGTGAATGGCGAGCACTACGACATTGCGCTGCCCGCCACAGATGCCGTGGACCTCGTGACGCTCTGTCGCGAGTTCGACGCCGAATTCCAGGTCGAGAATGCCGCCGACTTCCAGACCGTCACCATCGGTGGACAGCCGCTGAAGGACGGGCGCTGTACCCTCCCCGTCAAAGACATCTCGAAGAACGCAAAAATCGAGATAGCCTACACGACGGGCAGCCAGCAGGGCACCGTAACCCTGAACACGCTGCATAGCGGCATTCCCGAGATCAACGCCAGCGGACGGGCATTGATTCCCGGACACTTCTACCTGTCGTTCATCTATCTGCGCCTTATCATGAAGTACGACAACGAAGGCAACGTCTTGTACTACCGCTACGAGCCCACCCACCTCTCCGGCACCTTCAGCGAACAGGGCTACTGGGACTTCAAGAAGCACGTGTTCGACGGCAAGACCTACTACAGCTACCACGCCCCCGACCCGAAGTTCGCCGATATGGCCTTCACGGGCTACGACCCAGGCATGCGTGTGCTTATGGACGACCACTACGTGCCCCAGGACACCATCCACGCACTGGCCAGCCGCGACGGTTTCCTGCCCGACGGTGCACCCCTCGACGGCCACGACTTCCACTTTTTCTCGCCCACCCATTACATTGCCTCGGCATCCTACGTCGAGCGCGAGATCGACGGGCAGCCGCGTTCCGTGGGTTACCTGCAGGAAGTCAAGGACGGCAAGGTGGTGTTCGACTGGTGGAGCACCGACCACAAAGAGATGGCCGACTGGTGCAGTCCCGTGTTCGACACCAGCTACGACTACGTGCATTTCAACTGCGTGCAGGTGCTGCCCGACGGCAACTGGCTCTGCTCCTTCCGTGTGCTTAACTCGCTGCTGAAGATTGACCGTAAGAACGGTACGGGCGACATCATCTGGCGCATTGACGGCGACCAGCTCGACGAGCCGCTAAGCTTCTACGGCCAGCACTATGCCACGCTGCACGACGACGGCACGCTGACGCTCTTCGACAATGGCAACGGCCACACCCCGCAGCACACCCGTCTGCTCCGTCTGCAGATCAATCCCGAGACTGGTGAAGTCCTGGGCGGCGGTGACATGCTCACCCCGCACGGCAGCTATTTCACGCATGCCTGTGGTGCCTTGCAGCTGTTTGGCGACCGCTTCACCGTGGGCTGGGGCTGGGGTGTCGAGTTCGGCAACAACGACCGTCTCGTCACCGAGCACAATGCCAGCGGCCAGGAGATCTTCTCGCTGCGCTACCCCCGTCTGCGCTACCGCCAGAACTCCGTCCATTCCACCTACCGCTGCGTGAAGTATCAATAACCCCCGCACGTGTGGCGTTGCCATGAGCTTCGCTCACTTCATCACGACCTGTTTACCGTTAACGATGTAGAGACCATGCTGGGGATTGTTGACGCGGCGGCCCTGGAGGTCGTAGACGGCAGAGGTGTCCATGCCGTCGGCAGAGGCGGCGACAGTGATATCGTGGATGGCAGTGGGGGTGTCCTCGACGACGCCAACAGCCTTCCAGGCATCATTGACGGCCTTCACCTCGGCAGAATTCGCACCAAACAGATCCTCGGCGGCCTGAATGGAGCAGAGGCGGATATCGGCATACTGCGACTCCTGGGTGGCATACTCCGTCAGGGTGCGATAGGCAATCTGCTGCGACTTCTCCAGTCCAATACCGGTGACAGTGTAGCTGTAGCCGTTGTCGTTGGTGCCTGAATCGCCATCGGTGAGCAGATAGTACCATTTGTTCTGTACGCCGCTGTTGGTGTGCACGCCGCCATTATCGTCTTCGCTATCGGTTTTCACCCAGTTCTCTCCCTTATAGGTGTCGGGACAGGGGTCCATGCCGTCCATACCCGTTTTGGGGAACGACATGGAACGCATGTTGCTGTAATTGGTCATTACACCGTCAGCGATAGTCCACGAGGCATCGTTGCCCAGCACATACTTCTTGACGCTGACGCCCAACAGGTCGGAGAACGACTCGTTCAGGGCACCAGACTCTCCCTGATAGACCAGGTTGGCTGTCGCGGCAGTCACCATGTGGGTGAACTCGTGGGCCAGGACGCTCAGTTCCACGACGGGGTACATACCGAAACTACCACCATCGCGGCTACCCATGCCATAGACCATTTGGGAAGTACCAAATGATACGGCTGCGGCATTGTTTGTCGGTGTGGCTAAGAGGTAATTCCACGAAGTGCTATAGTCTGGCTGATAGAACAGGTTATAGATGGGTGCTCCCTTGTCGTCGTAGCTGTTGCGGCCAAAGGTGTTCAGGAAGTAGTCGTAGGTTTTCCCCATGCCCCAGTGGATGTCACTGGCCGACAACGGTCCCTTTTCGTAGGTGGCCGAAGCCTTCACCATTTCCGTATCCCACTCCGCATGGCCACTACCGTCGGGCACGAGACGAATGGTTGTCAGGAAGTCTTTATTCGAGGGGGCCGGGTAATTTGCTTTGCTGACGCCATACAAATAAATGTCAGCACCTGCGGTCGGTATCTCGTCGAAATATTGCTTCAGGTCGATTGTATACGGGAATTGTCTGACCTCGATCTCGCTTCGCTCAATCATTCCGTCGGTGCCGGCATACTGAATGGTGATGAAGATGGTCAGAGGACTGTACTTCGAAGGTACGAGTTCCGTCGGGGTTCCGTCCCCATCGGTATAAGCCAGACGGTCGATGGTGAGGGTGTTGAGGATGTAGCTGTCGAAATACGGCGCGGTGCTGCGGGCATAGAGGGCATTGCGGGCGATGTAGTTTGTCAGGCTGAGCGTAGTAACGTCAATATCCGTTCTCTTATTCCATTCTTCCCACATCTCTGGCGTCATCTCATCCTCAGGGACTGGCAGTGTCGGCGCCAGGTCGGGGATGTTCTCCAACAGGGTATGCTCGGCCTCCATCTGCTCAATCGAAGGGATGGTGGCTCCTATCATGGTGTGGATGTTGCGCTGTGGGTCGTAGAGCATGTAGTTGCCGTTCTCTGTGTCGAAAGAGGCGTCCATCTCGACCTCTCCGCTGTAGATGGTACTGCCCGTCACCTTCACGGGTTCTGCCGTGATGCCATAACGTGTGGGGATGCGTTTCAGCACTTCGGCAGTCTCGACATCGGTGTATATCCACTCGCTCTTGTCAGCCGAGAGCACCTTGGTGGCATAGCGGTAGTCACCGTTGGTGCTGACGAGATAGAGCTTGCGGCCCAATACGTCGGTAGGAGTCCCGTTGCGGTAGAGGATGGTGTTGCTGCGCAGACGTCGCGGAGCGATCTTCGCCTCCATCACGGTACCGTTGGCGGTCTTGACCATTCCGTCGACGACATGGAGCAGCACCTGCGAGTGTTCCACCTCGACGCCGCCTACATACTGGCGATACTCCACGCGGGTCATGCCCAGGCGGTCAGTACGCTCCCCCACCCTGCGCCATTCGGTCTCATGGGGCAACGCGAACCATTGGCTGAAACACTCGACGGCCTGCTGTTCCGTCAGATTTTCTCTCTGCAGCGACTTGAAGAAGTGTCCGCTACGCAGCCCGGCAAATGCAGACAGTTGCACGAACAGGGCAAGTAGAAGAATCAGTGATTTTTTCATTGTTTTTACATTTTGTTTTAAGTTTTACTTGATTTGGGTACAAATTTACACAATTTTCTTGAATCAACAAACAATATGCGTCAAAAAAAAGCAATTTACCTGGCTATTTGGCTACAAAAACGCTTAGAAAAGCAGCGCGTTTTTTTTATTTTGGTAGATTTCTCTCGTTTTTTTGGGAAGTATCGGGAATAGTTCGTATCTTTGCAAACAAAGAACAACTAAAACCGATTATTATTATTTAATTTAACATTACAAAACCAATGAAAACAAAACATTTCCTGATGGCTGTACTCATGACTATGTGCGCCATGACAACAACCATGTTCACCGCCTGTGGCAGTGACAGTGACGACAACAACAAGGGCGGCAAGAAGGGTCCTGTATCTGCCGGTTTGGTATGCGCATTGATGACCGATGATGAGACACTCCAATGTTTCGACTTTTACGCCAAGTACTACGATGCCAACGGTCAGGTGCAAAGCGAGAAGATAGTATGGGGCGATCAACGGGATGCTGAAGGTCACAGATTATGGACTAAGACATTTGCGGCAAAACTGCCCGCTACCCTTGGTATGCATTGTCAAATCAAGGCTAAGGAAAACGTAGAACTTGACCCTAACGCACACTACAAATTAGGTCATGGCTTTTTAATAAGCTCTACATTATTGGATGAAGCCGGTAAATCCTTATCTGATCTTCCTGGCTATGTTTCAAATTTTATTATCACCGGAATCCGTCAAGGCAGTATTATAGATTTTCTGGAGAATGAAAACAACTTCTTGAATTTCGTCTATTATTTCGATGCCAACGGAAACCGCACAGAAGGCAAATGGTAATAAACGCATAGGCGTTCCTTTTGTCTCAAGGGCATAGCGCATCACTACAATGATCAAGTGACTTTTCTCTGCATTCGCTGCATAAAAAATGTGGTATTTTGTTTTATGCTTTGCGAAATGTTTCGTAATTTTGCAGCACACTAAACACTAAAAACTGTTAGCTTATGAAACAATTAGTACTTGCAATGACAATGGCAATGGCGCTGAGTACTTCGGCCTTTGCACAAAACCGAGTAAAGAACAACGGTAAAAAGGTCGTGATTAAGTGAGAATAAAGCAGAGCTCGCTCATGCTTTATCGAGCGTAAACGAGCTCGAGCGAAGCTCAAGTCGTGATTAAGTAATTAAATTCCGGCAGATTAAATTTTAAGTTGGCATATATGCATAAAATAATCGGGAGGGCTTAACAGCACTCCCGATTTTTTGGTTCTATAATCCCTTCTTCTTACCTTTGTAAATATAGATGCCGCGCTGTGTAGGCTGGCCCATGAGGCGACGACCGTCCAGCGTATACCATGCATCATCAGACGTCTGACTTCCAACATCAGCCTTCTCAACGATGCCCGTTGCCTGCTGGATATAGTCCAGCCCCTTCTTGGCATTGATCTTACCGTAGCCCCAGCGGATAGGATTGCTTGCGGTGAACTCGTCGTTGTCACACGAATTTGCCAGTACATCCTTCACGTCGGCCAGGGTGAGCTGTGGATTGGCCTGTAGCCACAGGGCTATGATGCCCGCCACAGCGGGACATGCCATCGACGTGCCGGACATGGCTACGTAGGGATAGCCCTGCCACGTCATGGCATCGATGTAAGTGACAGGTTCGGGATCGTCGGAAGACAAAAAGGCGTCATTATACTGGTTTCCCGCTGACACCACATTGACGCCAGGTGCGCAAACGGTTGGTTGTGTCACACCGTTGAGCATTTCTCCATAACTGCTGAAAAAAGCGATGTCGCCCTGCGTATTCCACATATCTATATGATCCTTTATACCTTGTTTGTTAGCGCGCTCGGTGGTGTTAGCGCACCATGCTCCCACGCTGATGACATCGGGCGTGCTGCCCCAGTCATTGCCCGATATCAGATGGTCACCGGCAATATAGTCTCCACCTTTGTACGTTTCGAACCCGAGAGAGTTCTGCCACATATTGATGACGGTGCCGGGCGAACCTGTCACCGTGAGCGTCGGAGCGTAGCTTATGCCGTCTTTGCCAGTCTTGCATTTACCATCGGGGATGATTGTCAGCTCCTGCCTGCCGTCAGCCCGCGTGCTGATAGCCACGTACACCTTGCCTCTGAAATAATTCTCTACTTCAGGGTAGTCGGCCGAGTTGATCATCACCACTTGGTCGGGGTCACCTATAGTGGCTTTGACCACCGGAGACGACCATAGATTATCGACGACGTGATAGTCGAAATCATGGCTAATCACATTGAGGCGTACGCCAATCTCGCCACCCTGTCGGGGCTGTGTGTAGCCTTTTATTGGTGTACGGTAAGCCCAAATGAAAGAATTATCCGGATTATCATCTAAAAATCCTAAAGACAGCCCGAGACCAACGCTGAACGACGGTTTGTCTTCAGAAAAATGGTATTGTACGTGAAGAGGCATATCGCCTTCGTTGCCACTGGAAAACACGGGAATGGCGTGCTTGGAGAGCGCAGAGATGGCTTCGGGCACAGTACCGGTACCATCGTGAGGCCCTGTGTGTTCACCAATGCTGGCACTCACCACCATGGGCTGGTCGATCTGCTGGGCATAGGCATTGGCAAAAGCCACGTATTGTTCTACCGTTTGAAGTATTCCATCAAGATCATCGGGATTGGGGTCGCTTGAGGAACTCTCCTCACCGGAGCTGCCCGTATCAGTGTCCACGTCATCCTCGGTGTATAGCGTGGTCATGGCAACAAAGACTATGTCGGCATCGGGAGCCATACCTCCAAAGCCCTGAGGCGACAGCGAGCCGGCAGCGATGCCTGTGGTATGACCGCCATGGTCCAACGTATTGTTGTCATAGACCAGCTTGGCAATGAGCTCGGGCGTGTCGAACACGCTACCCGGATACTCTATGGTGCCAGCCACGGGGTCATCGACCACGAACTTGCGCCCCTTGTCCGTAGCCATATTGTACACACACTTGATGCGCGAACGCCCCTGGGCATCCTTGAAGGCAGGATGGGTGAAGTCTATGCCCATATCTAAAACGCACACCGTCACACCTTTGCCCGTAAAGGGCGAGGGCACCGTGGGCTGGCTGCCGTTGAGGAGGTTGACGCCCGTCACCTCACGTGTCACATCAGTCGTCAGCTTCCCCTGATGGCCTACGTCCACACGGAGTATGCCGTCCATCTGGGCGATGGTCTCTACCTTGTCGAGGGGCACCTGCACGATGGCCTGCTGCCCGATGCGTCCCCTGATGGTCACGCCCTGCTCTCTTAGACGGGCGTAGGTGTCGGCAGCCTTCTCGTCTGCTACTTTCACGACGAGCGTCAGCGCGGGCTGTTGTGCCGGTAACAATTTTTTTCCGTCAACCGCCATACGCTCCACCTTGGTTTTCTGCTCTGCCACGCGAATCATCGCGTCGGTAGTCATCACGCCCTGTGCCTCAGTTCCCAGCACATAGACCAGCAGGATGACCAGAATGAATAATGTTTTTACTTTCATTGCTAATAGTTATTGATTATTTCTTGTTTTTGTTATCAGTGTTTGCAAGCAGTGGCGGAGCGGAGCCAGTCGCGGTCGGCGGTGTCGAGATGCGGCGACAGGCGGTCGTAGACCAGCTGGTGGTAGTCGTTGAGCCATCGCAGTTCCTTGGGGGTGAGCAGGGAAACGTCAATGGGTGCCGTGTCGATGGGACAGAGCGTGAGCGTCTCGAACTGCAGGAAGCGTCCGAACTCGGTCTCGCGCCAGGGTTGGGTAAGCAGCACATTCTCGATGCGCACGCCAAACTGACCCTCGATGTAGATGCCCGGTTCGTCGGTGACGGTCATGCCGGCATGTAGCGGTGCAGGGCGATACTCCATGCGAATCTGATGCGGTCCTTCGTGAACGTTCAGGTAAGACCCTACCCCATGTCCTGTGCCATGCAGGAAGTTGAGTCCGTCCTGCCACAAACCGCGGCGGGCAATGGCATCAAGCTGGGTGCCACTGGCTCCGTCGGGGAAGCGCAGCAGCTGCAGCTGGATGTGGCCTTTCAGCACCAGCGTATAGATGCGGCGCTGTTCGTCGGTGACGGGACCGAGGGCAATGGTACGGGTGATGTCGGTGGTGCCATCGGTGTATTGTGCACCGCTGTCGAGCAACAGCAGACCCTCGGGACGCAACGTTGCATCAGTGTCGGGCGTCGCCTCGTAATGGACGATGGCTCCATGAGCCTGGTAGGCGGCAATGGTATCGAACGAGAGACCCTGATAAAGCGGCTGTTCAGCACGTAGGGCAGTGAGTTTGCTGTCAATGCTCATCTCAGTCTGTCCACCAGCGGCGACAGCAGGTTTCAGCCAGCGCAGGAAGCGCACCAAGGCTACACCATCGCGAATCATGGCCTGTCGGAAGCCTTGCTGTTCAGCGTCGTTCTTGACGGCCTTCATAGCTGGTACTGGGGAGGGAAAGTTGAGAGTTGAGAGTTTAGAGTTTAGAGTTCTTGGGCTGTTCTTGATGGCTTGCATGAGGGTGTCGCTGATTTCCTCGCGGTCGGCCAAGATGTTATAGTCGGGATAGTGGCGCAAGCCCTCCTTGACGCCATCGTAGGGTGCTGTGGCGATGCCGTATTGTTGCAGGTGCTGACGGGCAGCGGGAGTGAGTTTCGCTTCATCGACGAAGAGCGTCGCTGAGCGGGAGCTGATAAGCAGGTAGCTGACGAAGACGGGGTTGCAGTGGACATCGGCACCGCGCAGGTTCAGCGTCCAGGCAATATCGTCGAGCGAGGCCATGAGCATGCCGTCGGCATGGACCTGTCGTAGGGCCTTGCGGATGCGCGTGAGTTTCGAGGTAACATCCTCGCCGGCATATTCCAACGGCTGAGGAACAATGGGGGCCGCAGGGATGGCAGGACGGTCGGTCCACAGGCGCTGCAGGGGGTCGAACGTGGTGCGCAGGGTGAATCCGCCGTGCTTTCGGAGGTCCTCTTTCAATGCCTTGACATAGGCGTGAGACGACGTCATGCCGTCGAGGGCAACTTCTGTTGACAACTGAGAACTGAGAACTGAGAACTGAGAATGCTCGGACTGGAGCCATTCGGCGATGGTGGGTGTGCCGTCGATGCGTTCGCGCATCAGTTGGAACTCGGTGCCCTCGAGTTGTTGGGCAGCGGCAATGAAGTAGCGCGAATCGGTCCACAGCGCCGCACTATGCAACGTGACGACTGCCGTGCCAGCAGAACCCGAGAAACCACTAATCCATTCGCGGCCCTTCCAGTGGTCAGCGGTGTACTCACTTTGATGCGGGTCGGTGGAAGGAAAAATGAAGGCGAAGAGTTTTTCGCGGCGCAGTTCCTCGCGCAGGGCGGCTATTTTACTTTGAACTGTTAACATTGAACTTTGAACATTGAACTTTAAACATTAAAAATGCGGTTTTGGGTGCGAAGTTACGAAAAAAATACAATAAACGGATAGCTTTTGCGTTATTTATTACGTGTTTGGACGAAAAATAACCCTTCTGGGCGTGTTGCTGACGGTGTTGATGAAGGCCTCAGCACAGCAAGACGCCTCCTTCGCTCACTACTGGGCGCTGGAGCCGTCGTTTAATCCTGCTGCCATCGGCAAGACGTCGCTCATCAACGTGACGGGCGCCTATGCCATGTCGATGACGGGGTTCGAAAACAACCCCAAGACGATGTTTTTTGCCGGCGACATGCCGTTTTATTTCATGAACAGCTACCACGGTGTGGGCCTGCAACTGATGAGCGACGACATCGGACTGTTCAAGCACCAGCGGTTGACGGCACAGTATGCCTACAAGCTGTCGCTGTTGGGCGGTACATTGAGCATCGGACTGCAAGCGAGTATGCTGAGCGAGAAATTCAAGGGTAGCGAGCTGGACCTGCGCGATGAAGACCCCCACCTGCAAAAGGCCGACGTGACGGGAACGGCGTTTGATTTGGCGGCAGGACTATATTACATGCACCGCAACTGGTATGCCGGATTCTCTGTGCAACATGCCATGGAACCCGAGGTGGAATTGGGCGAAAAATCGATTATTGACGTCGCCCGAACATATTATTTTACTGGAGGATACAATATTCGGCTGCATAATCCGTTCTTTACAATACACCCCTCTGTGTTGGCGCGTACCGACGGTGTGGGCTACAGAGTGGATGTAACGGCTCGTGTGAAGTACAGCTTCGAGAAGCGTATGTTCTATGCCGGAGTGGCCTACAGCCCGACAAATTCGGTGACGGCTCTCATCGGGGGCAACTTCCACGGCATCAGTATCGGCTACAGCTACGAGGCCTACACATCGGCACTCAGCTTCAAGCACGGAAGTCATGAGTTGTTCGTGGGTTATCAGACGGAGCTGGACCTGGTGAAAAAGGGACGTAACAAACATCAAAGTGTGAGGATACTTTAGAAGTGATAAACGATAAGTGATAAGTGATAAGTGATAAGTGATAAACGATAAAGATAATAATATATGAAGATGAATAGAAATTGTCGGAAGCAAGTGACGGGATGGGTGAAGATAAGTCGTGTACTTATCATTTTTCACTTATCACTTATCACTATGCTCTGCATGACTGGTTGTTTCGGCAGCAAGTCGCTATCGGCATCGGGCGGTGAAGTGACAGGAATGAGCGGACGGGCCTTTACAGAGCCCACGCCTCATGGTATGACACTGATTAAGCGTGGCCACCTGAAGATGGGTCTCGACAAGAAGGACTCGCTCTGGGGCAAACAGACTCCCGTGCGCGACATCTCCGTTGAGGGTTTCTGGATGGACGAATACGAAGTGACGAACTCGATGTACCGTCAGTTTGTGAACTATGTGCGCGACTCTATCCTCCGCGAGCGTCTGGCCGATCCCGCCTATGGTGGCGACGAGACCTACAAGATTGAGGAAGACAAGAACGGCGACCCCGTGACACCCCATCTGAACTGGAAGAAAGCACTGCCCCGCAAGCCCAACGAGGACGAGCAGCGTGCCTTCGAGAGCCTGTATGTCACTAATCCCGTGACTGGCGAGAAGTCGCTCGACTGGCGTCAGATGAACTACCGTTACGAGATTTACGACTATACGGAAGCCGCCAAGCGCAAGTATCGCCCCAACTTCGAGGAGCGCGTGCTGAACACCGATATGCGCCCCAATCCCAATGAGCAGATTTGGATATCGAAGGACACTGCCTACATCAACGACGAAGGTCAGATTGTTCGCGAGACCATCAACCGTCAGTATACGGGACCGTGGGACTTCCTGAACACGTACATTGTTAATATATATCCCGACACGACCTGCTGGGTGAACGACTTCCCCAATGCGGAGAACGAGAGCTACATGCGCTACTACTTCACGAATGCCGCCTACAACGACTATCCCGTGGTGGGTGTGACGTGGGAGCAGGCCAACGCTTTCTGTGCATGGCGTACGGAATACCTGTTGCGCGGACTGGGTCCTGCTGCACGCTTCGTACAGCGCTACCGTCTGCCGACAGAGGCCGAGTGGGAGTATGCTGCCCGCGGCAAGGACCAGACGGAGTTCCCCTGGGAGAACGAGGACGTGGTAACCGGCAACGGCTGTTTCTTTGCCAACTTCAAGCCCGACAACGGTAACTATACCAAGGACGGCAATCTGATAACCAGTCGCGTGGGCATCTATTCGTCGAACTCGAACGGGTTGTACGACATGGCCGGTAACGTAGCCGAATGGTGCAGCACCATCTATACTGAGGCCGGTGTGGATGCCATGAACGACCTGAACCCCCAGCTGAAGTACAATGCCGCCAAGGAAGACCCCTACCGGCTGAAGAAGAAGAGCGTGAGAGGCGGCTCGTGGAAAGACCCCGAGTCGTATATCCGCAGTGCCTGGCGTTCGTATGAATATCAGAACCAGCCCCGTTCATACATCGGATTCCGTTGTGTGCGCTCGCTGGCCAACACCACCAGTGACAAGATCAAGGTGAAGAAGTCGAAGAAGTAAATAGTAAATAGTAAATCGTCAAATCGTAAATTGAAATGACAAGATATAGCAAACTGAATATCGTCTACCGCTTGCAGAAGTGGATGGACAGCGTACCGGGACAGACGTTCCTGAACTACGCATACAGTTGGGGTGCCTCGATTGTGATTCTGGGTACACTCTTCAAGCTGACTCACCTGCCAGGAGCTAACTTCTTCCTGTTCTTGGGTATGGGTACCGAGGTCTTTGTGTTCTTCATTTCGGCCTTCGACCGTCCGTTCGACAAGACGACAGACGGCATGGATCTCGACATCCACGTAGGCGAAGAAGAGGAACTCGAACCTGGAGAGAAGGTTGCTGCCGCAGTAGCCGGTGGTGGCGTTGCCGGTGGCGGTACAGTCATCATCAACGGTGGCGGAGGCGGTGTCGTTGGCGGAGTTGTCGGCAATGGCGACGAAGCAGCCCGCTGGGAAGGCGAGCCCGCTGAGGGCGGTGCTATCAGCTTCGGCGGTGGCGGCAGTGTCATTGGCGGCGGTGGTGTCGTTGGCGGCGTCGTAGCACAGCAGCCTGAGATACAGCCCATGGGTGAAGAGTTGAAGGAAGCTACCTCGAACTACATCGACGAGCTGAACCGCCTGTCGGAAATGTTGAAGCAGGTTTCTGAGCAGAGCCAGCGCCTGACACGCGACTCGGAGGAGATGGAGAACCTGAACCGCACGCTGACAGGTATCAGCCGCGTCTATGAGATGCAGTTGAAGAGTGCCTCAGCCCAGATCAGCACCATCGACGAGATCAATGCCCAGACGCGCCATATGGCCGAGCAGATAGTAGAGCTGAACAAGATCTACGCCCGCATGATTGAGGCGATGCAGATAAGGGCAGGTGTGCAGTAACATCGTGATAACGAAATAACGTAATAACGTAATAACGCCAAAAGAATATGGCAATTAAGAAAAGACCCGTTTCTCCACGTCAGAAGATGATTAACCTGATGTACGTCGTACTGATGGCTATGCTGGCGTTGAACGTCTCTAATGAGGTGCTCAACGGTTTCTCGCTCGTGGAGGAAAGTCTGAAGCGTACCACCATCAATGCCACCAAGGAGAATCTGGCCATCTACGACGACTTTGCCGTGCAGATGAAGAAGAATCCGCAGAAGGTCAAGCAGTGGTACGATAAGTCGCAGCAGGTAAAGGAGATGAGCAATAAGCTCTACAACCTGGCTGACGAGCTGAAGGAGGCTATTGTCCGCGAGGCTGACGGTTCCGACGGCGATGTGAAGAATATCCGCAACAAGGAAGACCTGGAGGCCGCCACACAGGTGATGCTGGCTCCGGGACGCGGTCGCGGCAAGGAGTTGTTTGACGCCATCAACAACTATCGTGCTGCGATGCTGAAATTCTGTACCGACTACCATCAGAAGAAGGCCATCGCCTCGAACCTGACGACAGAGATTCCCAAGGATGCCCAGGCGATGGGTAAGAACTGGCAGGAATATATGTTTGAGTCGATGCCTACTGCCGCCGCCGTGACGCTGTTGAGCAAGCTGCAGAACGACGTGCGCTATGCCGAGGGTATGGTGCTGCACACGCTGGTGTCGAACATCGACGTAAAGGATATCCGTGTGAATGCATTGAATGCCTTCGTCATTCCCAACTCGCAGACCATCGTACGTGGCGACAAGTTCTCGGCACAGATTGTGATGGCTGCCGTCGACACCACTCAGGTGCCGCAGATATTCATCGGAGGCAGGGAGGTGAACCTGCCGAACGGCATCTATGAAACCGTGACAGGCCGCACGGGCGACTTCACGCTCAGCGGTTATATCCAGGTGGAGAACGGTAACGGCGAGTTGATCAAGCGCGACTTCGAACAGAAATATACCGTAGTAGACCCCTCGGCCACTGTTTCGGCAGACCTGATGAATGTGCTCTATGCCGGCTATAACAACCCATTGAGCGTCAGTGTACCGGGCGTACCCCTGAACAAGGTGCAGGCCACCATGTCGGGTGGTACCCTGCAACCCGTGGGACCTGGTCGCTATATTGCCCGTCCGACCGCCGTGGGACAGAACGTGACCATCACGGTGACGTCGACCAATACGGGCCGTGCGCAGCAGATGGGACAGTTTACGTTCCGTGTGCGCCGTCTGCCCGACCCCACGCCGTATATCGCTATGAAGGACGAGAGCGGCAGCCCCGTGCGCTACAAGGGCGGCGGACTGTCGAAGTCGCAGCTGATGAGTGTCGACGGAATCGGTGCTGCCATCGACGACGGCATCCTCGACATTGCTTTCCGTGTGCAGAGTTTCGAGACGGTATTCTTCGACAATATGGGTAATGCCGTACCCATGGTCAGCGAGGGTGCCAACTTCTCGGCACGCCAGAAGGACGCCTTCCGCAAGTTGCAGCGCAACCGCCGTTTCTACATCTCGCGTGTCAACGCCATCGGTCCTGACGGCATCTCACGTAAGTTGAACGCCTCGATGGAAGTCATTGTGAAGTAAACAATTTAAAAATGTAATAATGTAATAATTTAAAAATTAAAATATGAAGCGTAGCATTTTAATTCTTGCATTTTTTAATTTTTTAATTGCGACGAATGTCGCCGCGCAGCCGAAGGCTCGTCGACAGCAACAGCAGAAGGCCCAGCAGGAGCAGAAGCAGCCGACACAGAGTCAAGGCATGTCGCTGCGTGCCCGCCTATCGTTCCCCACGGCCGTCGATATGCCCGAGAACGTCGTTTGGCGTCGTGACATCTATCGCGAGTTGAATCTCGACGACGATGCCAATGCGGGACTCTACTACCCTGTAGAGCCCATCGACAAGCAGCTGAACCTGTTTACCTATGTGTTTAAACTGGCGCTGAACGGCTACGTGCCTGTCTATGAATACCGTCTGGACGGCAACGAGGTATTCTCCGACTCTGCCAAGGTGCAGATCAGGACGATACTCGACAACTTCCACATCTTCTACGAAGAGCGTGACGGCAAGGTGCGTGTCGACAACAGCGACATCCCGTCGGCCGAGGTGAAGATGTACTATCTGAAGGAGAGTGCGTACTTCGACGATGCCAACTCAACGTTCCACCGCAAGGTGCAGGCCATCTGTCCCGTGATGATGCGCGAGGACGACTTTGGCGGCGAGGCATCGAAATATCCGTTGTTCTGGGTGAAATACGCCGACTTGGAGCCGTTCCTGAGCCGTCAGACGGTGATGACGTCGAACCTGAACAATGCCGCCACGATGTCGATGGAGGACTTCTTCACGCTGAACCATTACCAGGGTAAAATCTATAAGACCAACAACATGCTGGGCAAGACGCTGGCACAGATCTGTGACGGTGATACCACCAAGCTCAGCGCTGAACAGAAGAAGATTGAGGCTGAACTGAAGGCCTTCGAGCAGAACATCTTCGGTGACCAGCACAAGAAGGACTCGCTGGACTCGATTGCCAAGCTTGACCCCAAACAGCTGAAGGCGGCTAAGAAGTCGAAGAGCGGCAGCTCGAAATCGAAATCGACATCGGCTAAGGCGAAGTCGAGCAAGCCCAAGAAGAGCAGTGGCTCGTCGTCAAGCTCGTCACGCATGAGTGTTCGCAGAGAGAGACACTAGAAGGGGAGTTAACGAAGTTAAAGGAGTTAAAGAAGTTAACGACAATAGAAACGAGCGCTGAAGAAGAGGTGAAAACAACCATAAGAACTATCGTCGATAACTTCGTTAACTTCGATAACTTCGAGCGAAGCGATAACTTCAGAAAGATGAATTAATATAATTACGTAGTTATGAAGAAATTTTATGTAATGATGCTGATGGCAGTGGCTTTTGCCATGCCGTCGAAGGCTCAGGTGAGCTTTGGTGTGAAGGGTGGTTTGAACTTCACCAACATGTCGTTCGACAAGGGTAGCGTAGATGACATCCTGAAAAACAAGACAGGCTTCTTCGTTGGTCCGACCGTCAAGTTCCAGTTGCCCGTCGTAGGTTTGGGCATTGACGGTGCCGTACTCTACGACCAGCGCGAAGGCGACATTGAAGTCTATACTGGCTTCTCTGAAAATGACAAGAGTACCGAGAAGCTGAAGTCACAGAGCATTCAGATTCCCATCAACCTTCGTTATGAGATTGGTCTGGGCGAAAAAGCCAACATCTTCGTCTTCGCCGGTCCACAGGTTGGATTCAACATTGGTGACAAGACATCGGAATTGTGGAATGACATGGCCGAGTGGAGACTGAAGAGTTCAAACTTCAGCGCCAACGTCGGTCTGGGCTTCACTATCTTGAGCCATCTGCAGGTGTCTGCCAACTACAACATCGCCTTGGGCAAGACCGGTGAGGTTGATTTCAAATCAGCAACAGACAAGACTTGGGATACTGTCAAAGGCGAGGCTAAGGCCAACTCCTGGCAGATTGCATTGGCTTATTACTTCTAAAGTCAAAACCAAGGAGCATGGGGACGGTTCGGATCACGGGGACGGTTCTGCGTGATACCATTTCCTTTGGAAATTGGATCATCAGAACCGTCCCCATGATCTTGCCCCTCCTGTGGGTGGGATGTTCGCACCAGGAGCGCATGGACGACGAGAATTCCGTGTACTACTGGCGCACAGAGTGGCGTTTGGACTCTGCGGAGCGGGCATTCCTGAAGCAATACCATATCAATAAGGTGTACTGTCGTTACTTCGACGTGATGCCCGACGAGTCGGGAGCACCCATGCCGAACGCGACGATAGCCTTCGTGGAAAAGGTCCCTCAGGACTTGGAACTGGTGCCTACGGTTTTCATCACGGAAAACTGTATGCACCAGCGTCATGAAGGGCTGGCACGGAAACTGGTAGATCGCATCGTGCAGATGAACGAGACGAACGACGTCGCGGGCGTGCAGGAGATTCAAATTGACTGCGACTACACGGGGCGCAGCCGTCAGACGTATTATGACTTCCTGGCCGAGGTGCGCCAGGAGACGGCCAAGCACCACCTGCGCCTGTCGACCACCATCCGCCTGCACCAGCTCTCGATGCCTGCCCCACCCGTCGACTACGGCGTGCTGATGCTCTACAACACTGGCGACCCGCAGAAATTCGAGGAGCGCAACCCCATTCTCGACCTGCGCGACGTACAGCCCTATCTGCGCTACCTGTCGGGCTATCCCCTGCCGCTGGCCGCTGCCTATCCGGTGTTTCTGTGGCAGCGCAACATCCACGGCGTCCGCGTGGAGCATGTCGTAGAGGCCGACGAGATTCTTCAGGTGAAGGCCGCTGTCGAAAAGAAACGCAGCGCGCTGAGCCATACCATTTTACTTTACCATTTAGATCACAACAACATTAACAGATACAATCATGAAACGTTTGAATCGATTTATCGCCATTAGCCTTGTGCTGGCATGCTGCCAGTCGGCATTTGCCTGTTTGTGGATAGAAACCCACAACTATTACCTTTTCCACGTCTACGACAGCGAGGAGTTCAGAACGCGTGTGGACAATATCACCAGAGACAACTGGAGGACTTATCTGGAGAAAGGGCAAGACTACTACTGGTTCGACGCCGACGAGGTGCGTAAGTATGCCGAGGGCAAGGGCGACGCGCTGATGGTCAGCTACGTTTCGAATCTGGAGAAATACCTGGAGTGTGCCTCGTCCGTCATGTCCGAGAGTTGGGACTATCCCACGAAGGAGGAACTGGACAAGCGCAAACAGACGCTTATCGCCGTCCGTCAGTATGCCCAGGGTAAGCTGTCGTCGCGCCTGCGCAGCCAACACGCCCTGCTATTCATGCGCTGTAATATGCTGCTGGGCAACCACGCCGAGAATGTCACATTCTGGGAACAGCGTGCCGTGAACTTCATCGAGACGGTCTATAAGGACATGATGAAGAACATCTATGCCGGTGCCCTGCTCCGTACGGGCAACCCCGACAAGGCCGGACAGCTCTTTGCCGAGATGGGCGACTGGAACAGCCTGATGACACAGTTCTACGAGAAGCGCTCCTATCAGGCCATCCGCGCCGAATACCTGCGCGACGCCAACTCCGCCGTGCTGCCCTTCCTGGTGCAGGACTTCGTCAACAATGCGCAGGAGGCCGTCGACCAAGACGGTTTCGGCAAGCTCTTCGTGCGCAACATCACGAAGCAGGAAGCCCTTCAGATGATTCAGCTTGCAGCCCAGGTCATCAAGGACGGCAAGAGTCAGGTGCCTGCCTTGTGGATGAGTGCCAAGGCATGGCTCGAATTCCTGTTCTACAGTCATCAGCAGGCGCTGGCAGACATCAACCAAGCCGTCACGCTCGACGGTACGGAATGGATGAAGACGACAGCCCGCGTGCTGAAGTTCTACATCTCGGCCTCCGAGAAACCCATCGATACCCAGTTCGACGAATATGTGGCTGGCGAACTGAAATGGCTGGAACAGATGCAGGCGCAGGACGCCTTCTTCAGGAACGCCCTCGACCGCATCATCCATCAGGTGCTGGCCGACAAGTATGACAAGAACCAGCGTCCGAAGACCGCACAGGCCCTGTTGGGCTTCCTCAATGAGACGGATTCTGAATATGAATACAAGCTCGACACGATGGAGGTTTCCCTGCTGGAGCAGTTCTTCGACTATCTGAATAACCCCGATACGTCACCGCTCGACAAAATGCTGACTGCACGTATCGAGATGGACCCTGCAAAGATGAACGACCTCGTAGGTACCAAATACCTGCGCATCTGCCGTTGGGCCGAGGCCATCAAGTGGTTGCAGAAGGTGCCCGTGTCGTTCTACAACAAGGCCAGCTATGCCGTCTATGCCGCCAACCGCAGCTTCCGTGTGGAGCCGTGGATGAAGCGCCAGTGGCTGAAGTCCGACATGGAGTATTCTCTTGAGGAGCAGCACATGACGACCAGTCCGAAGCTCGACTTCGCCAACGAGATGCTGGCTATGGAAACGCGCCTGCCCCAGCTGAAGGGCAAGGAATACGAGCAGGCCTGCTACGACCTCGCTGCACGCTATGCACAGGTTAACTTCACGGGTGACTGCTGGTTCATCATGCGCAACGGCAAGAGCATTTCCGACGCAGTCCGCGACAACGAGACCGACCTGAACAAGCAGGCTGTGCGCCTGTTGTGCAAGGCCGTCAACACCACCGACAAGAAGCTGAAGGAGCGCGTGCTCTTCGCACTTTCGTATGCTGAGATCAATCCCGACTGCTGGTTTACCTCGGAGTGGGACAGCAACCAGGGCGATTACCGCATCATTGCGCAGCCCGACTCCTGGCACTACAAAGCACTGGCCACCCTCGTCGATTTCGAGCGCCAGAACGGCCCCGCCAGCCCCTATGTCTCCCGCTGCGACAACTACAACACCTTCCGCAAACAGTATAAGTAAGAGCTATGCGTTTTTATACGTAAAGGGAGCAAAAAGACATACTAAAGGTTACAGGGGGAAATACTAGGGGGTTGCAGGGAGCGAGACTAGGGTTTGCAGGGAGCGAGACGGCATGTTGCTAATTTGCCCCGCCCGTGGCAAATTGTTGCGGGGGGCGGGGCAATATCTTGTGACGAGCGTGCGAATATCTTTGCGGCGGCCGCCAAAAGACTCGGCTTTCTGGGCTTTTGGCGTTGTCTTGCAGGATGCAGCGACAGTCTTTTCTAGATGCAAAGATACAAAAAAAATCGCAGAAATGCAAGTTTTTCCTTTGCTTTTTGCTCACTTATTCGTAACTTTGCAGGCGAGAAAGATCTAAAACGATGCATTGATCCTATGGTTGAAAAGAAAAATCTCATGAAATGGCTGTGGCCGATGGCCGTCGGAGTGCTGGCGATTGCGGTAGTGCTGCTGACGGTCAGGTTGAACTATGCGTCCCGGGCAGAGCGCAATGCGCGCTATGTCGGCATGATGAACGTGGTGGCGGAGAAACTGTCGAAAACCGTCAGGGGCATGGAGTTGAACGCGGAGAACGTGTTTGACGAGGTAGCGAAGCACTTGGAGTCGCCGCAGGCCGTCATTGGCGCCCTTGGCAACAAGGCCAGCTTGAACCCCGATGTCATTGGCTACTTCGCGGCCTTCGTGCCAAACTACTTCCCGCAGGAGGGCCGGTGGTTCCAACCCTATGTGCACCGGGGCGACTCGGCAGAGTTCGTGCTGACTCTCGTAGGCTCGGCGCGTCACGACTATACCAAGTCGACGTGGTACGTGCAGGGTGTGAAGGAAAAGGAGAGTTTCTGGTCGGAGGCGTATTATTACGAGGATAACCTGAACGTGACCAGCGGCTACTACATGACGTTTGCCACGCCTATCTTCGACGCGCAGGGCCGCTTGGCATGCGTCTGCGGAGCCGACATGACGCAGGAGTGGATGAT
The DNA here is from genome assembly GCA_016291085.1 of Prevotella sp. Lineage (GTDB taxonomy): Bacteria > Bacteroidota > Bacteroidia > Bacteroidales > Bacteroidaceae > Prevotella. Next base: position 7,240 of record JAEEVW010000042.1, on the reverse strand, counting down.
AGAGCAGTTGCGGCAGATAGAGAATGAGGTGAGGAACGACGAGATGCTGAACAGCTATCGGTTGCCTGGTAGCGACAATTTCTATATCGTCATCATGAATGACGACGGTACCAGTTTTGCCCATCCCGACGGGAACATCGTCACGGTGAATGACAAGGAGTTCATCGCCAACCTGAAGAATCACCATCGCGGCGTGGCCGAACTGGAGGTGAACGGCGTGCCGTCGCGAGTCTATTACACTCCGCTGAAACACACTCACTGGTCGGTGGCCATTGTCGTAGAGAAATGAAGAAATACGTATTCATCGCTTTGACGCTGCTCAGCTCTCCCCGCGCCATCGCCCAGATTCCGTACTTTGCTGGAACCGTAGGCGACGGAAAGCTCTATGGTTACTCGTCGGTGAAGTTTCGCCCGGGCGTTAACCGCCAGGAGACGTACTCGACATTCCAGTATGGTCTGGGCGACCACGTGGCCACGGGTATCGACCTCTATACCGGTCCGGACTGCGCGTATTGGGGGGCACTGGTGCGCTACGGCATGAAGTTCAGTAAGTGGTTCCAGGCTGGCGGCGAGGTCATCCCGTCGTTCGACCTGAACGACAGTTTCCGCTTCGCCTACCTGACGTCGGGGCTCTATCTGAACGGCGCCATCAGCAGTAACGGGCGTCTGTTTTGGGCCTCGAACACCTGGTGGGGCGTCAGGAAGGGCGACGACAATACCCTCTCGAACTACGAATACTTAGGCTACACCATCCCGCTGGGCGAGGGGCGGTCGGTGACACCGATGGCCGGTGTGCTGCACTCGTGGCTGATGGATGAGGATGCCGATGCTGCCGCAGGGGGCTACGTGACGCTTGGGCCGTGGAACCTGTATGTCTGGGGCAACAATCTGCTGAAGAGCCACCCGAGGGTTGTCATTGGAATCGATTTCACACTATAAGATCAATGAGGATGAACGTACTGAGGAGATTATATATGGCCGCACTGATGGCCGTCGTGGTGACGCTGGTCGCTGCGGCGCAGACATCGGGTGCCGACGACGACCGCATTGCACAGCTGGAGAAGGCGATGTACCGCTACTTCAGTTCGAACGCGACAGACAGCTTTATGTACGTCACGGACCAGCTGATGGAGGCGTGTCGCAAGGCTGGGCCCAGCCAAGAGCGACTGTTCTACAAGGCATGGTCGAACCAGGCCATCTACAGCTTCACGAAGGTGAACCGTACGCGCGGACTGGAGTTGGCCCATCAGATTCACGACTACGCCTACCAGCATGACAGTAAGTTCGGACTCTACACGTCGACGTACGCGCTGGCCTCTATGTCGTCGACTCTGCGCCACTTTGCCCAAGCCGAGCGCGAGTTCAACGAGGCCATCAACTACCAGCACCGCTTCTTCCCCGACGAGAGCGCCGCCGCCCCCTATCTCGGGCTGGCAAAAATCTACGTCAATTTGAAAAAAATCGAAAAGGTGCTCGAGTGTGCCCGCCAGGCATTATCTGAGCCTAACATCATCATGCAGCACAAACTGTCAGCGTGGTCATATATCTGCATCGCATACAACGATGCCAAGTACAGCCGCGACGACTTCAACCGTGCCTATGCCGAGCGCGAGAAGGTGAAGCGCGAAAACGGGCATGACGACAATTATGGCGAAATCGTCGAATACTATAATGCCATGAAGAACGGCCGCTACGCTGAGGCCCTGAACTTTGCCAGCAAGATCAAGAGTGGCAGCGACCGTTTGCTATACATATCAAAAGCCTACGCCAGCCTCGGCGACTACCGGAACGCTTATGTCTGTCAGGTGCTGTTCAGGGATTATCGCGACTCTGTCAACACTGCCGAGGTGCAGCAAATGTCCTATGAGTACGCCTCGCAGCTTGATGTGACAAGGGCAGAAAACGAGGCCAAGAACCTGCGACTCTCCAATCAGGAGCTGCAGATACAGGCCGCCGTGGTGATTACCATCATCACCCTTGCTTTCTCCATCTTCTACTACTTCCGCCGTCGCAAGCAGATGCAGAAACTGCGCCAAGCCTACAACCAACTGGCTGACACGACTTCCGCCAAGGAACGCATCGACAGCGAACTGCGCATCGCACGCGACATCCAGATGTCGATGGTGCCACGCACCTTCCCCGCATTCCCCGACCGCCGCGACATAGACCTGCACGCCACCATTGTGCCAGCCAAGGAGGTGGGCGGCGACCTCTACGACTTCTTCCTGCAGGACGACCGCCTCTTCTTCTGTGTGGGCGACGTCAGCGGCAAGGGCGTTCCCGCCTCGCTTACAATGGCCGTTGCCGTCAACCTGTTCCGTACCATTGCCAAGGAAGGCTTCCCCCCAGAGGTTATCGCCGACAAGATGAACGAAACGATGGCTGCCGACAACGAGAATGGCGTCTTCGTTACCATGTTCATCGGCATCATCGATCTCAAGACCGGCAACCTGGACTACTGCAACTGCGGCCACAACCCGCCCATCTATGGTGAGCGCCGCAAGCACACCACGCAGACCGTATTCGGCTTCCTCGACATCGAGTCCAACGTGCCTATCGGACTCTGGTCCGACTACTCCTTCATCGGAGGACACCTGGACGACATCCGTGGCAGTTTGCTCTTTGTCTATACCGACGGCGTCAACGAAGCCGAGAATCACTCGCAGGAGCAGTTTGGCGAGAAACGCATGCTCCGCGTACTCCGTGAGTCGACACAGCCTTTCGGCGAGCGCACCCCCAAGACCCGTTCGCGCTTCCTCATAGAAGAAACGAAATGTGCCCTCGACGCCTTTGTCGACGGCGCCGAGCCGAGCGATGATCTCACCATGCTCTGTGTCAGTATCAAGTAGAGGTGAACGCTAAGAATCAGGCTTGGTTATCGCAGGGTATCCAGAGCCAGAAGGTGGAGCCGCGGTCTTCGCCAGAACTGATGACGCCGATATCGCCTCCACAACTGTCAGCAATCAACTTGCAAATGGCCAGACCCATGCCGGTACCTTGTACAAACTCGTTGAGCTTGACGAAGCGCTCGAAGACTGCCTTTTGTTTGTCCTTAGGGATGCCGATGCCGGTGTCCTCGCAGTAGAGGTACATGCCGTGCTTCTCGTAGCGGTAGCCCAGTCGGACGTAGCCGTGTTCGGTGAACTTCACAGCGTTGGTAACGAAGTTGGTGAGTACCTGCTGGACGCGCTCGAAGTCGAGCGTGGTGACGAAGGTGTCGTAAGGATTCTCCTTGATGAACTTCAGATTCTTGCCCTGCACACGCTGCTGGAGGGTTCGGCAGATGTCGTCGAAGGCGATGGCGAAGTCGATGGTGTCGGGCTTGATGGTAAGCGTGCCGCCACTAATGGACGAGGCCTCGATGATGTCGTTGATGAGTCGCTGCAGCATGTCGCTGGAATTGCGAATGATGCGGACGTACTCACCGCGCTCGGGATCGTCGCCCAGCGTGTCGAGAATGCCGGTAAACCCGGTGATGGCGTTCAGCGGCGTGCGCAACTCGTGGGTCATCGACGCCATGAAGCCGCTCTTCATACGGACGCTCTCGTTGGCCTGCGTGGTGACGGCCTGCAACTGTCGGCGGGCCTCTTCGAGTTTGGTGTTGTCGACGACAATGTGCATCGTGCCGTCGTCGCCCTGCTCCAAGTGGCGGTCGCTATGTTCCAGAAGGAATGCCAGGGTCTGCTTCTTGTGCTCAATATCGGTCCGGATGTCGTGCATCTTCTTGTTGTGCAGATGGCGGTCGTGGTCGCGGTTGCGGTCGTCGGTGACGTCGAGTGTGGTGATGAAGTAGTTGCAGGTCTCGCCCTCGCTGTTGAACAACGGCAGAATGAAGAATTCGATGTAGCGGTTGATGCCCATCTCGGGGTAATCCATGTGCTGGCAGACGAGCATGTCGTTGCGGCTGTCGGGCGAGTAGATGTTGCGGAACAGCGGGACGTCGAACATGCAGACGGTCTCCCAGAATCGCTTGTTCTCGGGCTGATCGTCGGTCATGCCGCAGAGTTGCCGCATGTTGTCGTTGAGGTCGATGAGCCAGCCGTCCTTGTCGTAGAACGACATGGCGATGAACGGGATGTTGGATAATTGTTCGTACTTCTTGACGAGTTCGCGTTCTGCCTTGTTCTCCTCGACGTCGTGGGTGACGTCGTGGATGGCGTTGACAACGTAGGCAGGATGTCCCTCGTTGTCGAGCTCCAGGATGGCGTGGCCATGGAAATTGAGCCAGTGGGGATTGTCGGCGGTGGCGTTGTTGTACAGTTTGTGAAGCACGAACTGGCGCTCACGGCCTTCAATCAGACGCTTCATCTTTTGGGTAAACTCCTGTTGCTGGCTGGGGTGGATGTGGCTGGTGAATTCTGCCAATGTCAGACCTTCCTTGGGCAGTATCTGTCCGTAGTTGTTGGTCATCCGGTCGTTCTTGATATCATAGACCATGATGTTGAAGTTGCCCATGTGCAGAGCCTTGTATATCATGCTGTTCAACTCCGTCGACTTGCGGGAAGCGCTCTGAACGTGGGCCTTAGCCAAGCGCGCCAAGAAGTAGGAGAGGACTGTCAGCAGCAGCACGGCGACAACGATGTAATAGACCATTGGCGACGAATGGTCGTGGACGCGCTCGGGATGGAACCAGCGGTCCTGGATGGCGGCAATCTCGCCGCTCTGTTTCAGGCGTGAGTACTGGTCGTCTATCTGTTCGATTAATTGCCTGTCGCGGCCGATGATATGGATTTCGGAGATGGGAATGCCTACATCGTTGAGTGCGATGCCCTCGAGGTTGAGTTCCTTGATTTTCCACTTCAGCGGCTCTTCGCCCCACACATAGTATTTGTAGTCGCCGTTGAGCACGCCCAGCAGTGCCACCTTGGGCGTCTGGAACTCCATGCGGCTATTGCGCATCGTGTCGCCATCCATGAAGTAGAAGGCGGAATAGTCGCCGGGCTTGAAGACGGCACCTTCTTGCTCCAGCTGGCTGAGCGGCACCATGCCGACGGAATCGGAATGCATGGCCACACGGATGCGATTGTAGTTGACGATATTTTCCGAGAGGACGTAAGGCTCGCGATGGTAGCGGCGGGCATTGGCCAGGATGATGTCGGCATCGCCTCGCTCGAAGGTCTTCAGGGCAATGCTCCAGTCTTTCATCACGAACCGGCAGGGCAGGTTCAGCTTGTCCATCACGGCCTGCATCACATCGATATTGCTGCCTGAGGGCTGTCCCTTGTCGTTCAGGAACTCGTAGGGCGCCTTGTCCCAGTCGCAGACAATGACGACGGGCCGTTGCTTGGTGTACGTGGCGGAGAGTTGCTGAGCCGCAGCCGTCATGAACATGCCGGCAATGCAAAAATTAAACAATGATATAATGATAAGACTCCAACGCTTCATATTTTTCATTTTTACATTTTATAATTTTTACATTTCCCCTAAGCGGTTTTCTTACGTTTAATGACTGAGGCGTGACACGGAATCATGATGTAGATGGTGGTGCCCGAACCCTCTTCCGAACTGATTTCGAAGGTGCCGCCCATCTGGCTTACCAGCTCCTTGGTGATGGTCAGGCCCAGACCCTTGGTGTTGTGAGCGCCGCCCAGTTCTTCCTGGATGCGGGCAAGCTCGGCCTCGGGGATGCCCTCGCCAGTGTCATCGACCGAGATAATCAGTCGGCGGCCGATGTAGTCGTAGCGGGCCCTGACGGTGCCTCGTTTCGTATGCTGAGCGGCATTGCATGTCACCTGCTGGATGACGTGGCCGAGGTTCTCGGCATCGATGTCAACGGTCAGCTGCTCGTACGGATTCTCAACGATGTAGTTGGTGTCGGCATTCATGAACTTCTCCCAGCCCGTAGCACACTGCGACTCAAACAACTCTGCGAAGTTCTGCGGCTTCCGGTTGATTTCGACCATCCGTGCCTCTAAGCGCGACAGGTAGAGGATGTTGTCGACGATGTGCAGCAAGTAGTCGGCATTCTGCTGGATGACCTCGCGCAGCTCCGCCTCGTTGGGCGAAGGGCTGTTGTCGTTGATCTGTGCCACGTGTTTGACGATGGCATTCATCGGATTGCGAATCTCCTGCACCATGTTCTTCACGAAACTGTTCTTCGTCTTCTCCACCTCCTGCACCTTCGCTGTCTGCAGTTCCATCTGGCGCTCTATCCAGTCCATCTCGCTGATGTCGCGCAGCATACCGCGGTATTCCTTTACCTTGCCGTCGTTGTCGTGGAAGGGCTCTAAGTGGAAATACAGCATCAAGGGCCTTCCACCCGTCGAGCGGAGGGTAGTCCTGATGTTATACTCTATCACCTTGTCTTCATAGTCGTCCATATTGCTCAACAGACGCATGGCCTGTCGCTGCGACTGCTCGTCGACCAGTGTCATGCAACGTGTCTGTGTAAGTGCATGCTGGATGGTGTCGGTGCCTCGGTAGATAGTCAGCGTGTGGGAGTCGGGCGAGTAAGTGACTTGGCGGATGTCGGTATCGCTGATGGTGGCGTTGAGCATCTCGGTATATTGTCGCTGCTCGTCGTGCAACGCGTCAATCTTCTTCTGGTTTTCCTGCTCCAAGTCTTTGTTGCTTTCCGACATAGTGATGTCGCGGCAGAAGGCGAAGACGCCCAGCATATCGCCGGCATCGTCGTGGATGGTCATCAGGCGGAACTCGGTGATCATGTCGTGACCGACGTGCTGGGTAGCCTGGTATCCGTTCACGTCTTCCAGATCCTGTATGTCGATGTCTAACATCGAACGGATGTTAACGCCCTGGTCAATGGTCTCTTCGGCATTGCATCCGAAAATGTCGCAGGCCTTGGGGTTGATGTTGACGAGCCGCCCGTCCTTGTCGAAAAGGATGATGCCCAGAATCGGGGTATAGAAGATGGACCAGTAGCGCAGCGTGCGCTCTTCGTCGAGCCGCTTCTGCTGCTGTTCCTCCGTCACGTCCTTCTTGGTGCCGATGATGACGTCAGGGTTGCCCTTCTTGTCGCGGCTCAATACGGACAGCACGATGTGGTAGTCGCGGTCGTTGGTATCGCCGTCTTCCACGTCCTTGGCACGAAGGTTCAGCTCAATCTCCTTCTCTTCCTCATTGGTCTTCCTGGTATCAGCGAGTTTGTCCAGCGCCGACTTCAGACTGACGAAATCCTCGCGACTGTATCGCTGCGAGAATTCCTCCATCGAGTACGTGTAGGCCACCTGTCCGTTATCGTTGTGCCAGGAGAACCGGTTCGTCTTGATGTCATAGGTCC
>JAEEVW010000041.1 GCA_016291085.1 Prevotella sp. | reverse complement strand
AGGTAAACATTTATTTCTTCACGACCAAATTATTGCCAAAAAAAGAGCGGTTGCATCGCGCAACCGCCCCTTCCTCATTATATAAAATCAAAGTATTTGATATCAAATTACCACCACTTAGAAGTGAAGTTTGCATCTGTTGCCCAGTCAAGGAAGAATTCAAACTCGTTCTTGATGCTCTGACGCTCTCTCAAAATTGTAAATGACTTACCAACAGCCAACTTACTAGCAGGCTCTTGCCTAGGAGCGGTCAGCAAGTTCCAAGAATATTCCTTGCTTGCGCCCTGCTTGTAAACCTCAATTCTGATTTTCTCGTTAGCAGCTGCTGCATCGGGGATATTTGTGTCAGAAAGATAGCTAGTAATATCAACAGCTTCAACAGGCCAAACATCACCACCAGGGCTTACCATCTTATAAATCTTCTCATTCTTCTTAGCGTTCTCAGCACCGAGCAGAGCCTCGTGAACCTCAACGCCACCAGCGCCATTCGTGCTACCAACCTTCAGCTGCAGTGTACCACCAGCAGCTACGAGCATAACCTTTGCAGGATTACCAAATGTTACATCAAGTACAACGTCGTTGAAGTCGAAGTCAGAAGCACCAGAAGCGCTCAAGTCCTCAGCAACGATACGAATTTCCTTGGTCAAATCATCGTTCTTAGGCTGAGCCTCTACAAGACGTACAATCCAATCTGTATAAATCTCGTTAGCAGGAACGATCCAGTTTCCTTTATCGTATCCTTCAATCTGAATATCCTTGACAGATTTACCTTCTTCTCCACCGTCAATCAGAGTAAAGGTCTTTGTATAGCTTTCATTTTTGTGAGTATCATACAACGTCACTGTGTAAGTGAGCTCTTTTGCACTTTCCAATGAATAAACGCCTGGGATATTGAAATTTGTTTCATACCATTCACCACCATTGTTGCCCTCTGCATTCCAGAACTTAGCACGGAACTTTGTGTACGCATCCGGGTTTGTTGCAATGAAGTCAAAGCAAACATAATATTTACCAGGATAGTGATTTCCATCAACATCAGTAATATACTGACCATCAACAATAATCCACTTGTCGTGATACTTGCTGTCTTCGGTGCTATGATATGCGAAATTCTTAGTACCCCAACCTACAAACATGGTATTGCCATCCCAGTCTCTATTCTGACCAGCATTGAAATTGTTTGCATGATCCCAAGTGGTTTTATCAAGTTCAGCAACACCATCACCAAGTCTTGCATCGCTCGTACTAATCTGAAGATGATTCATCTTTGAAGAACCCAAAATATAATCGCTAGCTTGGTACTCCTGACCCTTTGAAGCATTTACTGTCTGGTCGCCATTGAGATAAAGACAATTGGTGTCAGTACTCTGACCTCCCCATACCTGAGTCACAAAGAAATTTTCCATAGTAATTGGAGATTCCTCGAAATAGGTTCCTTTAGGAATTGAACTCTTAACTCTATTAACATAAGCATAGATTGCATTAGCTTCTTTTTCCGTAACCGCAGGACGAGATTCCCACATGTTTCCATTTACATCAACACTACGTGTGAACGCACGGGTGTAGCTGTTGGCGCTGAAGCCCCAATCCTGATTAGAAGCAATAGCTTTACCATCAAGCAGACTTTGAGTAAATGCCTTGTTGTAGGCCTGCTGGATTTGGTACTGATCGTACTCTTCTTGAGACATTGTCTCAAAGTCGTGATTCGAGCAAGCTGCGAATGCGACAGCTGCGAATCCAATCATCAAATACTTTTTCATAAGATTTAAATTAATTAATACGTTATTTAGTTGAACTTATTTTCGAAAAGGTGCTGCAAAAATACAAATAAATTAGAAATTATGCATACGTTTGTCTGTTAAATTATCTTAAAGGAATGCAGAAAGTTACAACTAATAAAGTTTTCGTAGATAAAAACAAAAGAAAAAAGAGCGGCTGCATCGCGCAACCGCCCTTTTCGTCATTATATAAAATCTAAGTATCTGATGTCGTTATTACTTCCACCACTTAGAAAGGTTTGGATTGTTCGTTGTGGCCCAATCCACAAATTTGGTGTATTTCTGCTTGATGCTCTCACGCTCACCCAAAACTTTAAAGTCGGGATCGACAGCCAGCTTACAAGCAGGCTCACCCAGAGGAGCAGGCAGCTCTTCCCATGTACCTCCAGTCCAAACGCCGTTCTCGCACTTACCGCCTTTGTAGACCTCGATGCTCAGGCCCTTGGCTTCAGCAGGGTTCGTAATCTTCATGGTAACAGTAGAAGAAATGTCTTTTGGATCAGCCGTAGCTCCAGCGGGAGCACCATAGCCGGTGTTAATCATCTTATATACGTTGCCGTTCATAGCTGCTGTACCCAGCATAGCCTCGTGAACCTCAACGCCACCAACGCCATTCGTGCTACCAACGCGCAGGGGCAGTGTACCACCAGCGGCAACAAGCACAATTTGAGCAGTTTCTCCGTACTTGATGTCGATGACAACGTCGTTGAAGTCGAAGTCAGAAGCCTGCGTAGCGCTCAGGTCCTCAGCAATAATACGGAGGTCGAAGTCAGAGGTTTTCTCCTCTTCGATATTTACTTCAGGTGCAGGTGTGATGTTACCAGTTACAGAAAGTACGATGTCGTTGTAGTCGTAGTCCGTCCAGTCTTCAAAGCCTACGAAATTGAAGTCTCCGTAAGAGAAGATGGCTGCGTGGCTGTTAGATGCTGTGTTGGACCACTCGTGAGTACCAGGCAATGTCTCCTCCAGCCAATTGGAAATCTCAGTGTTCAGGCTACCTCTAGAGTACAGTTCAACAGCTGTGTTAGCATAGGAGCTTGTTTCAATGAAGAAACCTACGTTCAGACCTGCGGGGAAAGTATAGCTGGCATTACCATTATCATCGACATAGACCAACTTGAAACTCTTGTATCTCTTAGGCTGTACAGTGTAAGCATATTGGTCTCCGTTCTTAACGTCATACGATGTACCTTCTCCGATATACGAAGCTGACGGGTCGTTGCTCAAGACATACTTGTGCATGGTTCTGATGTTACCCGATGTGGTATAGTAGTAATAACCAACCCTATCCTGTATACCAGCGGTAACACCAGGCAGAACGACGTACGAAATCTCGCCAGCTTCTGTAGTTAAGAACTCCTCTTTATTGGTAGAAGCAATCTTAGAAGCATTGTTAACTCCTTCAGGCAGTACCTCGTTATAGGCGGTGAGTATCTCAGGAACAAGACTTGCTGGGTGCGAAGGATCTACGGAATATGTAATAGTATTCAGTACTGCCTCTTCTTCGTCACAAGTGACATAGGTCTTCTGATCGTTCCAAGTAGAAAACAAGGTCGCGTTAGTCGTTGCAACCGTTGATCCAGCAGCGGCAGCACGTGTGAAGGCACGGGTTGTGGCACCAAAGCCCCAGTCCTGATTTGCAGCCGGACGTGCACCGAGATAGTTAACGAAAGCCTCGTCGTACTTGGCTTTGTCAATCTGAGCCTGTGTAAATGTCTCAAAATCGTGATTCGAGCAAGCTGCGAATGCGACAGCTGCGAATCCAATCATCAAATACTTTTTCATTGTTACTTTTTTAAATTAAGACTTATAATAATATTATCGAATTGCGGTTTTGTGGGTGCAAAGGTAAATAAAATAAGGTAGAACGTCAAAAAATCGGAAGTAAATAAATGTTAAAGCCAACGAAATCGTTTACGAAAACGAGCGTTTCGTACATCTAAATGTTCTGTATAAACAGGAGGGCACCTGTCTCGCGCAGACTCTGACACTGTCATTTGTCAGAATTGTCAGAATTACACAAAGGGGATTCTTTTTGTGTAAAAATGAAGGGATGACCATTTCGGTCACCCCTCACATTCTTCACGCTGCATGCTTCTGATAGTAGGCCTCGGTCTTGACGTAGATTCCCTGCTCGACGTTCTCCTCTATCCACCCTCGCTTCTTCCACTGCGACAGCAGGTTGCTGGCGGCCTTGCTGATGTTGCCGATGGTGGCATTCTGCGCCTTGTAGAGGATTTCGAACTCCTGGCGGGTGAACGAGTCGTTCAACAACTCCAGCAGGCAGGGAACGCCAGGCTTCATCACGCGATTGTCTTTGGCCAGCTTGTTGGTGATCTCCTCGCCGAAGAGGCACATCTTCACCCACATGTCGTAGTCGAACAGATAGACGACCAAGTCCTCAATCTCCTGACTCCACTTCTTGCCGTTCATGACGTAGAGGATGATGGCCTTGCGGAAAGCGATTTCCACAGCGCGATACGACAGCTGCTCGTAGCTCTCGTTGCCCATCATCAGCGCACGCTCCTCGGCACGGTCCAGCAGCGATTCAGCCAGACGCTTGGCCTGCGGACACACGATGGTGCCCTTGACGTTCTCCAGTCGCGCCTGATAGACGGCCAGCTTCTTGTCGAAAGCCTCGTCGTACGCCTTGAACTTCGGACGTCGCTCCACGTCTTCCTTCACGATGGTGCTCAGGCTCAGTCGCGACAGTGTACCATTGTCGATGTTCTTGCCCAGATACATCTTGGCGGTGTTGGGCGTGGTCGAGAACACCATATTCATACGCAGCGTTGTGCGGGCCTTGACGCTCTGTGTACCCACGCGCTCCTGACCGTACTTGTCGGTGTCGAAGTCGCGACGGATAATCTCCGTGACCTCAGCCATCGAGCCGCCAGCCATCTTCTTCAGCTGCTCCATCTCGTCCATCATGCAGAACAGAGCCTTGTTGCCGGCACGTTCGGCATCGTCTAGACGCTGCGTCAGGGCAGCATTGGTCATATCGGAGTCGACCACCTGCACACAGATGTCCGTCGGACGCTCAGGTTTCTCCTTGTTGGCACCTTTGCTGTTCGTGGCTTCGGCCCACTCACGCTCACGCTGACGGGCCTCCATGTCGCGACGCTCGATGGGTGCGAGGATGTGGTTGATGGGGTCCTTGATGCTCGACTTACCCGCCGACATGGGTGCCACCACACCGTTCAACAGCGTGCACTCCTCGTGACGACCGTTCCAGAACTCTGCCTTCACGCCACCCATATAGGTGGCAAAGGCCGAGAATGTCGTGTTGATGATGCAGGGCCAATAACCACGCGGAGCCTTCGACGTAATGAGACGCACGGGGGCAGGCAGACGCTCGGGCATCTGGGGCTGACGCATCAACGACTGCTCGTCGGTGCCGTTCTCCATAGCCTTACGCTTGCGGGCCAACGTGATGGCCGTCTTCATCTTCTGGTTCATCGTTGCCGACTGGTTGCGCTTGCAGGCACTCGCGATGGTTGCATCCACACGGTCCTGAGCCTCGCCGAAGTTGGGCAGCACGCTGCGAATCCACTGGGCATCGTCGTTGCAGACGTAGCGCAGATGGCAGGCCATCGAGAAGATGAACGCATTGCGCGAGCCATGCTCGGGTGCACCACCCAGCTGATCGGCCAGCTCCTCGACGATGTACGCGTAGGGAATGCCAGCGTACTCCGTGGGATAATCGCCCAATCGAATTTTCGATTCGGCGGCAACCGGCTGAGATTTCAGCTCGTTGGCGACGGGTCGAATTTTCGGCTCGTTGGACAAGACAGCCATTTTGCTTTCTTGTTCCGATGTCGGCTGAGATTTCAGCTCTTGTTCCGACGTCGGCTCATTTTTGCGCTCAGCATCTAAGGCGGTAGCAAATTTTTCACTTTTCACTATTCCCTTTTCCCTTTTTACCCGTCCATCAATGTCGAGTCCACGCTCGGCATAGGCCTTGCGGCGCAGGGCGATTTCCTCGTCGCTGAGACGCGTCTGCCACTCCGGGCTGGTGAAGAGCTGCGAGGCGCTGTCTACGATGTAGATCATGCGCTCGGGCGAGCAGCAGTCACTGTCGAAGTCCACGCCCAGCGCCTGGCAATAGGCTCGCTGCGCCTCCTCGATGGTCATGCCCACGGGAATGCGGATGTCGATGTGCAGCTTCTTCGACGCTGAATACTCCATGTGCAACAGCATGCCCTTCCACTCGCCATCCTTATTATTAAGAATGAACGCACGCGTGCGCGCCTGAGCCACCATCGTCTCGTCGTCAATGTCGACACACGTCTGGAACGTGAACTCCTCGGGCAGAATCGCATCCTGCGCACGATGGTTGTCGCGGAAACGGAAGTAGTGCGGACAGCGGAAGGGCAACTGGCCCTTCAGGCGACGACGCTCGTCCTTGTCCTCCGTCTGGCGAATCTTGGTTATCAAACTTGCCACCTCGTCGGCCTGGGTGACGTTAACAAACTCCTCGAGCGTGTGCTCGAACACTTGGCCTTTCGGGCCGCGAACCTTGCGGTTCATTGCAATCATCTTGCAGTTCAAATTTTCTTGTTTCATAAGCTTTTAAAATTTTTGAAGTTAAACCATGAAATTATCACTGCAAAGTTAATAATAAAATAAGGTATAGAGCGGTCTTCCGCCCCCTTTCCACGCGTCGGAAAAGAGTTGGGCGGCATTTCGGAAAATGTCGGAAAAACATCGGAAAACCTCGGAATCCCTTCGGAACTTTTTTGGAAAAATTTCACAAAAGGGACTCTTTGTGTAATTTTGAGCGATTCTGACAATTCTGACAATTCTGACAGCCAAAATCCGCGCCCACCCTTCATGGCAAAAACCGAAATAAAGGCATATTTCTATATAATATATATATTATATATAAATATAAACTAACAAGCACTTTTCTCCGCCATCACCACCTCGCATATTCTGACACTGTCATTTGTCAGAATTGTCAGAAAGTGCCGTCCTAGCCCAGCGAAAATTTACTCCCTGCCCAGCGCGTAAAAATTCCCTGCCCAGGGAAAAACAGCAACACGGCTTCTCGCTGGGAGAGAAACGGCCTCTCGCTGGGAGAGAAACGGCCTCTCGCTGGGAGAGAAACGGCTTGTTGCTCAAAACGGGTCTGACAGGCGCTCGGACCTCGCGCACCGTCCGCTCCGAGCAAACGCATCGTTTGCTCGGAGCAAACCCTTCGATTGCTCCGAGCGGGCACATCGATTGCTCGGAGCAAACCCATCGATTGCTCGGAGCGCACTGAAAAAGGGGCACCTGCCTCGCGCAGATACCCCTTCTCAAAATTAAAATCTTATGTTGATATTGTGTACTTTAATTATTCTTTAGGAGCAAATCGACGGCAGTAAACACCAAGTTATTCTTATATGACATCATTCCACCTGCCTTGAGGTTGTCTATAGCCGGCTGAGTTAATTCGATTTCTTGATAACCTGAAGTGCTGATTGTTTGTCCGTTTGTATCACTCTTTGTGTAACCATATACATCTCCATAACTACCATTGGCTACATTAAATTGCCAAAAAGCTGATGCATTTACAGGATGGGCAGTTATTTTTAAAATATCGCCTTCCTTTGCATCCTTGAATTTGTCACCTTTACCACTATAAATAGTAGTCCAGTTTTCGGCATCGTTTTCTCCAGACCATACAGGAACGGTGGTATAGGTGGTGCTGCCAGAGCTGGATGGATTCTCGATGGTGACATACTTCAGGATGAAGTTGTAGCCCTGTACGACGATGGAGCCGCCCTTCACCATGTTGACCTGATCCTGCGAGGTGATGGGGAATTCGATTTCCTTGGCGCCATTTCCGGTGAACGACGTGCCGCTCTTCGGGTTGATCTTGGTGCTTTCGTTCCAGCCTCCCGTCGTATTAAATCCGAACGTCTGAACTTCCCAATAGGAAGCGGCATAGCCGATGCCGAACGCTCTGATTGTCGAACCGACCTTGACGTTCTTCAGTGCATCGTTGGTAATGGTGATGGCACCACCGCTGTTGCCCCAGTCGAGAATCGTGCTGGTGTTGTAGATGATGTCGCCCTTGCCCGACGGCTCGCTGACGGAGTAGCTGCCCGTCTCGTTGACCATGCTGCACTTGTATACCTTGAAGTTGTAGCCCGTGATTCTCACCGTAGTGGTCTTCAGGTTGCTGGGACCCAGCTGGCAGGCCTTCACAACGGGTGTTGCACTGCGTGTGAAGCCGAATCCAAATCGGGGTGCTGACGATTCGACGGTAGTGGCAGACACGCCATTTACCAGCACTTCACCATCGCCCGTACCATATACATAAACGGTAGCAGCCTCGACACCGTTGAAGCTTGCTGCAGGCAGCGTGATGCTGCTGCTGCCAGAGAGGGTAGTGGGGGAGACATTGAGATCAGTGCCTGTCACGGAGCTGAAGGTGGGAGGTGTCTCCTCCTCCTGCGTACCCTGTCCAGGAGTATCGGGGTCTGTCACCGTGCTCGTAGCGCTGCCAATCTCATCGTCGGTGGGAGCGTAGGTAGCCACTTGCGGCAGGTCGTTCACGTCAAACGTTGCCGTCTCGCTGGGCAGCGACCACGGGGTCTTGTCTTTGTTTCCCACCCAATCGCGGAACATCGGATATGCCTTTCCGAACTTGACGCGCTCAGCGGCCCACGGCGTGCCGAGGGGAGCCATGAATTTCAGCGGAGCGGTAGACCCTCCTGTGACAGAATTAGTTGAAGTCAGTTCAACGGCCTTGTTGTCAGACGTGCGCACCGTGATGGGGATATAGAAGATGTTCATCTGTCCGTCATCGCCAGTGACGTAGCTGGCATCGGTGATGACAATCTTATCGGGCAGCGTGGAGAAGTCTGTGCCGTATTCTGCATGCTTGGCGCCGCCGATTTGGCTCTCGCCCTCGCTGTAGGTGTTGATCATCACGTCGTCGTTGTTGTAACCAAAGGCCTTGTGAACATTCACGTCAGCCACCTTGATCAGAATGGTGCCACCAGCAGCCAACAGCTGTATGAAGGCCTTGTGGAACACATCGGTGTTTTCGTCGTCACCCGTGCGCTCGACATAGAGCCAGGCGTCGAACACCACGTCGTTATAGTCGATATCGGACGAACTGACCGTTCCGAGGTCCTCGCAGAACACACGACCGGCCTGCTTCAGCACAATGCGCTTGGTGGGAGGCGTTTCGGGCACTTCCTCATCAACGGAGAAGCCTGGAGTACAGCCACGAACACCCTTCGAGAACTGCGGGTCGGGCGTAGCAACCACGTTCGAACCCGTGGTAGCCTTCTTCACTCCGCCATTACCCACTGAGTTGGCAATGATGGAGAACATCTTATAGTCGGCTGTAGCCTCATCACCTGACTGCATACCGTTACCTATGGGAATATTGTCCCACGTGTTAGCCACCACGTAAATGTTGTTGGCAAAATAACCACCGTTTGCAGGGTTATCCTCCCAGTTCAAGTAAGTAATCTTGTCGGTAATGTTCAATGCAGCATAGCCTCCGCTGGTGGGACCACTCCAAGAAGTTCCTTGGTTATACAGCGTAGCACACTGCACCAGCGCACCAGCAGCCAGACCGACATACGTCGGATCGTTCGTGCCGTCGGCACTTGAAGAGAACATCAACTCGCCATCAACGATCAGCGCCGAACCCATAACACCCTCATAGTTGCGGATGCGGGCATTGGTCTGCACATACCACTGGCACTTGTTGTAGATGCGGATATTGGCACTACTGCCTGTAGCCCCGATGTTGACAATACCATGATTGTAGTAGCAGCTGTTGCCAGCACCACCATCCATCGTAGTAGCTTTCAGCGTGCCATAATTGAAGAAGTTTCCGCCATTGTTGTTGAATTTGGTCACATCGATGGTTCCACCATTCCAGCTCTGCAGGCTCGAATCAGTACCATTAGAGAACTCGATAGAACCCGTTCCACTAATCTCACCACCACGAAGTACCACAATCTGAGCCGCATTGACACTGTTCAGATTGGCACCGTTGGAAAGAACAATCTTACCACCGTTGGCAACGATGATGCGCCCCTTAGCACCCACACGCTGGTCTGCTGAGAGGTTCCACGTACCAGTCACGACCACCGTACGCTCGTAGCCGTTAGCCACACCGTCGGTATAGCCCTCAGTAGCAAGCACGCCTATAGCGCCTGTCCATGTGCCGGTAATCTTGTAGTTCAGCACGAAGTTTTCATCATCCTTCCAATAACCCTCAGTGCCTTCCTCCCAATGGCCTACTTCCTCAGTCTTAGAACCTAAGTCCCATGTTCCTGTAAGAGTCATCCAATTTTCACGACCACTGTTCTGACACTTGTTATATAGTTCAAGTACAAGTGTGACATACGCTGCACGCTGATCAAAATTGTTATAATCAAAAGTGCTCCAGTCAAATTTAGTCACAGGTGTACAGTTTTCATTGAACCAAGCCTTATCTTCGTTAGAGATGAAATGCTGCACACCATTTTCCCAATAATTATCCTGATTATAGATAAGCGTTTGCGGTATTGTTCCCCACTGGATATTACCCATTGAAGGCAATGTTACTGAGGCTGGTGTGTCTACCACCCATTTTCGAGCCGTTCCTTCAACCCAAGTTCTATCATTACTGTTGTGTGCAATATTGTCGCTGTTGGGCTCCTTGGCCGTTGTCAAGTAATTCGTCACCCAAGTTGCATCGTACGGTGCATTAGCATCAGCACAAGCCGGATTCGCCATACTACGCGTAAAGGCACGCGCACCATTATCCAGTCCGAAGCCCCAGTCGTGGTTGGGGGCAATCTGACCATACTCGGCCACGAAATTTTCATTAAACGTTGCCTTCTTGGCTTCAAGCAACGAGCCCGACAAATCGTCGCGCGAACAGCTGGATGTTAAATAGGCCGTAGCGAGCAGAGCCAATAATCCTATACCAAAAAACTTTTTCATTCCGCTCTTAAGATTTTAATTTTGTTGTTACGTAACTATAGTTATTCAATATTGATGGGTGCAAAATTACAAAGTTTTTCCCAAAGTGAGTGCATTTTTGTGTTAAAATCTTTAAAATATGACAAAATTGCACCCACTTGTCTATATTTTTTTGTGTTTTTAAAGCAAAAATCGTAATTTTGGCAGCAAATAAACAGGTAATAAGAATGAAAACGATTCACTCACTGATAAAAGCGACGCTGGGAGCTGTGGTGCTTCTGAGCGTTGTGGGTTGCGAAAAAAACCTCTACGACGAGCAGGCATACGAGGAGTTCATCAAATACAACTCGCCCGTCGACAGCGTAGACCAGTACCACGAATGGAAACTGACGGCCGAGCGCTCGTATCAGATCAAAGCCAACGTCGACTTTGACATCGAAAAGGCCATGCTGTTGACTGCCAACCCCCTGACGACGTCGTCGACAGTCTACATCATGAACCAGAGCCCGATGGCCAAGGGTGAGTCGAAATGGCTGACCGTCAGTGTGCCGCTGACACAGACTACGCTCTATGCAGCGCTGGTCGACAAGGATGGTTACTATTACGTAAAATCCTTCCCCATCACCCAGCAGGAGGTCGACTTTTCAGGAGCCCTCAATTCAGGAACACCCTTAGGCACGCTGAAACCGCAGACCTACACCTACATCTACGAGAAAGACTTCCCGTTGTGTGGCGACTACGACTACAACGACGTGGTGATGCGCATCGGACTGGAGCGCACAGAGTCCAAACAAATGCAGATTCACGTCACGCTGGCAGCAGTAGGCTGTGACGTCCAGTGTGCAGCATTCATCAGACTGCTGGGCGTCAATTACAACGCCATCGACAGCGTGACGACCATCAACGGAAAAACCTTCGACGACAAACTGCCTGCAGGGTCGAGAGAGATGATTAACAACACCCAGACCTACCGTACAGGACAAAAGGGCACCGAAGCCGTTATCACCCTGTTCAACGACGCCCACTGGGCTATGGACAACACCCAGATTCTGACAGAAAACAGCGGTTCAATCCCTGTGCGGAAAATCTATAACACCTCGTTGACCGTTGGCGAGGAGTATGAGTCGAGACCGGTCGTCTCGCAAACCTATACCGTGTATTTCAACAGCGAGGAAGCGGTCGACAAGATGTCGTTGGAAAGCATCGACCCGTTTATCGTTGCCTTCTACAACAGTGCCCGATACGAGACTCACCTCGATTCGTATAAAGCCGCACAGGTGATGTATCAATACAATGTAGAGGCAAAAATCAAAGACCTGCCTTGGGCGCTGCTCGTTCCCTCTGCCGACTTCAAATACCCGTTGGAAGGCATCCAGCTGGGATTCCGCAAACGCACGGATACCGGCGTGGTGTTCAACGACGGAGCCTACGCCACATCAGGTCGCTCGTTTGGCGAGTGGGTAGAAAACCACCAAAGCTGCCTCAACTGGTACAACTACCCAGAAACCGACAAGATCTGGATATTCTTCTAACCCTAGTCTTCTGAACTACTTTACTCCTGACAATTTCGTCAGGTCAATCTGCTTGTAGCTGATGCGCTGGCGTCGCCATGTGTAGACGCAGTGCAGCGTGCCGTCACGTCCCTGAATGATGGCTGGATACGAGTATTGGTCGATGGGCGAATCCTCCAGCGTCAAGGCGTGCTGCCAGTTCGTACCATCGTCGCTCAGCGCAATGGAACACGGCGTGCGCACACCCTTAGGCGTCAACGGCAGCGTCTCGAAGTTGTTGTAAATCAGCGCGTGACGACCATCTTGCAAGGTGACGGCATCCGTACCGCTCTGGTTGTTCTCAATGTCGAGCAGCGTAACTGGCGTCCACGTGTCACCATTGTCCGACGAGAACGAGGTAGCTATGTGCGCATTATGCGTGCGCATCGTCACCTGCAGGCGCCCGTCCTTTAATTTAAGGATAGAGGGCTGGATGCAGTCGATGGGGTGCATCTGGTTGTCGTCCGTCTTGATGGCCTCCGTGCTCTCTACGGGAATCCACTTCCAGTTCAAGTCCTTCGCAGGGGTGCCCTTCTTCCAGCGTCCGTCGCTCAGGTCGAGCATCTCCATGTGGAAGCGCCAGCCGTTCTTCTCAGTCGACGAAGGACAGAGCAGGCGCCCGTCGATGAGTTCGGGCTTGTTCTTGATGGGGCCCAGCAGCGCCACCTGCTTTCCCGCTGGAAAACCAGCGGGCATGGTGGCTTTATCTGCAGCCACTGTGCCCGACGGTTTTCCGTCGGGAATCGTCGCGTATCCCAACGGCTCCTTGTTGCTCCACGTGCGCCCTCTGTCCTTCGACTTACAGAGCCAGCCCGTCCAATCGCCCACCGTCGTGCCTATCTTGAAGAACAGCCACAGTTCGCCGTTGGGCATCTCGAAGAGCACAGGGTTCCAACAAGCCTTGCGCTTTAACTTGGTAGGCACATTTTTAAGACGGGTAGTCTTGGTGATGTAGTCGTAGTTCTGCTCGTCAGGAAGGGAGCCTTTTGCGGACAAACCGCAAAAAGCGCGACGGATGGGGCCAGCGGTGGCGGACGTCGTGTCGTCCTTCAAACCAGAAAGGCCCATATATTTGGCATTGGGGTCGTCAATAGAGAGGACGCCATCGGCAGCGAGGATGGGTTTGCTCCATTCGTCCGAGCCTTTCTTCTTGATGTTCACCCAGATGCAGACATCAGGGTCGCGCTCGTGGGTGCCACCGAAATAGCCTGCCACGAGGTCACCATTCTTCAGTTCGACAATGGTCGACGCGTGGGCCTCAGGGAAATAGGTATGCTCGTAGAGGAACTCGTCCTTCACAATAGCAGGATGGCCTGTGGGTATGTCGACACTGAAATGATACGAGCCAGAACCGATGGTCTTCGTCTCGCCATTAGGCAGACAGACGTCAGCGGTGGTGTTGCAGGGAATGGTGACGTCCCACTCCAAGTGCTGCAGCGTCTTCCGCCAATGGCTCTTGATGGTGCCATAGGGCGAGTCGTAGCTGACGTTCGCCCATTCGCAGTCTTGAATCTCGAAGGCGGGCTTCAGCACGATGTGCTTATAGCCCGCAGAAAAACCTGCGGGAACGGTGGCGGGAACGGTGGCCGTTTGACCATCGCCACTGTGCCTGCTGGTTTTCCATCGGGGCTGCCGGATGCCGCCAAGGTACTGATAAGCCCACGTGAGCAGATCGCCCAGGAGCATCACATGATTGCCGCTATTCATCTTGGGAGAGGCCTTGTCGCCGTTCCACAGCTCCCAGATGGTCGTGGCTCCGTTTTCCGTCATATAGCCCCACGAAGGGTAGGTCTTGGTGGTTGCCAGACGATAGGCTACATCAGCGAACCCGTTGTCCGACAATCCTCGCATCAACCACGAAATGCCAATGACACCACACGAGACGTGGTGCTTGTTCTGGATGCAGATGTTCTGCACCACGTTATTGATGACGTCGTCCTTGCAGTCGTCAGGCACAATGCCAAGGGCCAAAGGCAGGATGTTGGCCGTAACGGTGTTGTTGCCATAGAACACGCTGTCAGGATAGAGCACATGACCAGGACGGGGCGACGTGCCTCGCTTGATGGTCAGGAACTTCTTGTTGAACGCCTCCGTCATCTGCTCGCGGATAGGACGCCAATAGTCAGCCTCACAGCCCCACTGCTCCATCAGTTGCAGGGTGCGGATGATGTAGGCCGTAGAGATGAGCGTCACGTCCGTCTTGCGGGCAGGGTCTTGCGAATGGATGAGTTCCAGCTTTTCAGGGGGTACGCACCAGTCGGCATATTTGCCACAACGGATGATGCCATCACGACTGTACTCCTCGATGATGTGCTGCACCCACTTCTTGATATATGGATAGCTGTGCTCGATGGCCTCACGATTGCCATACTGTCGATAGAGCATATCGCACGAGAAAGGCAATGCTGCCGCCCACGCCACATCGTCGGAATAGTAGTTCCAGAAGGCGGGTGCCACATCAGGAATGCAACCATCCGTGCGTTGTGCCTCACAAATATCGCGCATCCACTTGGTATAGAGGCGTTCGTTGTCAAAGAGGAACGACTCGCCCAACGACCCCATCGTGCGGTCGCCCAGCCAAGGCTGCCGTTCGTCACGCTGTGGACAGTCGACAGGCATTCCCTTATAATTGTCAAGTACGCCCCACCAGGCATTCTTCATGACCTTGTTCAGCGTGGTGTCCGAGCATTCAAAGTGTCCTGTGGTACGCATTTCGTCAGCCACCACTTCGGCCACAAAATCGTCCTTCGTGGCATTCTCTGACCTGCGGTCAGAGTGTGGCGTTGCATTCTTCAGGCCAATGACCTCGGCATACTTGAAGCCATGATAGACGAACGTAGGCGTCCACCAACGACCCTCTGAGCCCTCGTCACCATTGCAAATGTAGATGTCAGTAGAGCGGGCATTGCGGAAGTTCTCGCGAAAAAGCGTGCCGTCAGCATTCAATTTCTCAGCATAAACGACACGAATGGTGTCACCCTTCTGACCACGAACACGCACTTTCAGCCAACCAGCAATGTTTTGGCCAATATCGACGATGTTGCCATTCAGCGACACAGGTTTGATTTGCTGCAACACCTTCATGCCTGGTGTCATCTGAGCACGCAGATAAGCCTGAGGAATGTCTGTACGTTCAGCCTTCAACCATTTGGAATCGTCGAAACCGACCTCACTCCAACCCATCATCTCCATGCGTGCGTCGTACTCCTCACCGTCGTATTCGTTGTTAGCGCGAATCGGACCGTTGGCTGTCACCTTCCAACCCTTGTCGTCCGTCTGCAAACGTTGCGTTGTGCCGTCCTCGTATTCCACAATGACGTTGATGCGACACTTGGGGTAGCCGAACGTATGGATCTTGTAGGGCTTGTGCTGTTGCATGGGGAACAGGCGGCCGTTGCCCAGAATGATGCCGAGACAGATGTAAGATGGGTGATGTAAGATGGATGATGTGACGTCGTAGGTGTTGTAATAGATGGTCTTGCGATAGTCGGAGGGTACGGGTTGCAGCACACCATCGCCCATGCGCCGACCATTGACGTAGAACTCATGGAGTCCGATACCAGCGACGTACGCTGTAGCACGCTTCACCTCCTTATTTTTCAGTTCGAACTCCTTGCGCAAATAGCGGGCAGCCATACGCGTGTGCATGCCACGCTCCTCGCCAGGCAAGAGTTTCTCCAAACCTATCCAATAGCCACGCCACTTGCCTTCGTCGAGCAATCCGATGCTAAAGCACTCGTCACTGCTCCAGTCCGATTCGCCAGCAGTAGTCCAAACCTTCACTTTCCACGTACAGAAGGTATTGCTCTGCAATTTCTTGCCAGCATAGCGAAGCCATAGCTGTTGGTCGCTCTCCACCTTGCCCGTATTCCACACTTCCCCCTTATCGTCACTGACAATAATCTGATAAGCAGTCTGGCGAACGTCTTGCTTGTCGCTCATAATCTGCCAAGAGAAACGAGGCTCTGCAGTATCAATGCCTAAAGGCTGGTCGAGGTTTTCTACACGCAGGTTCCCAACACTCACGTCAGGCTTCACGACCTTCTTTTTGGCTACACCCATCAGGGGAACCATAGTCAGCAATATGATCAGGAGTTTCTTCATTCGTTATTACGTTATAACGTTATTTCGTTATTCGTTAAGATCTCTTTCTTTAGCCTTGTATCCGTCAGGCGACAGTTCCGTCTGGTCTTTCTTCAGATAGTCCTTGTCGCTGTCAACGACGATGAGCACACCATCCTCGACGCGAGCCGACTGGGGATGATAGCGGAAGGTGAGCACCTTGTTGTCAAACTCACCAAGGTACTTCAGCTTGCCCGTAGCAGCTGTCATCCACCACACGTTCTTCTTCGCTCCGCTAATCTTCGTCAGGTCGAGCTTCATGTTATTGTTGTTGTAATTGTAAACCAACAGATAGTCGTTGCCACGAGTGGCAATGAGACGGTTGTACTTCTCGCCATTCTCGAGAATGACACTCTGGTCGGCCACACGCTCGAAATAGGGGAACGACAGTATGAGTCGCTTCAAGTATTGCATCTGCGAGAAACCAGGATCCTTCAGTCCCTGATACCACGTCTTTACGTCGCCAGCATCACCATAGCTCGTGGGGTAGCCGGGCTTCAGCATCTGCATGATGGCATTGTGGCCGTAGGTGTGTCCGCAGCTTCCAGCAAACACGCTCCAATAGGCGTAGCGGCGCACGTCGTAGTCCTTCCAGCGAGGCTCGTTGGTATCGTGAAGTCCCATGGGAATATCCTCGTACGAAGGCTCAGCGTCGAGTACAGGTTTGATGGGGTTGAACTTCCACGTCGAGTCGACATACATCCAGTTGTCCTCCTCCGTATTGTCAGGAATGGGGTAATCCTTGTTACCCATACGCTGTCCGTAGCGACGGTGTCCGCTCTGGAAAGTATGGAAATCCATCCACTCTGCCTTGCTCCACCACTTGGCTGATGTGTAGCGCCCACGCGGATGATAGGTCATCAGATGGTTCTTGTCTATCGACTTGATGGTGGTAGCCAGCGACTCCCAAACTTCAGGTTTGATGTCGCCCTGAATGTCGCCACCCATAAACCAGATGATGTTGGGCTTGTTTTTATAGCGGTTGGCGAGGAAGGTGCCGTATTTCTTCGCATCCTCCACGCTCAGCTTGCCAGCCTTCACCAGTCCACCCCAGATACATACCATACCGATGTAGATGCCGTGCTGGGCGGCCATATCGACGATATAGTCCATGTGGTCCCAATAGGTATAGGTGCCGGATAATCCGGATTTCCCAGATTTTC
This sequence comes from Prevotella sp., assembly GCA_016291085.1. GTDB lineage: Bacteria > Bacteroidota > Bacteroidia > Bacteroidales > Bacteroidaceae > Prevotella. The sequence continues at coordinate 11,729 of JAEEVW010000041.1, read as the reverse complement.
CAGAGGTGAAGGGTGTCATGTTCCAGCCGTCCACATTCGACATCTGTCCGTAGATATTGATGGCAGGCACCCCGTCAATGGTCTGTACCTGTACCACATTATAGCCCGCCTTGGCGCACGACTGCAGATACCACTCAGCCTCAGCCCTGTCGAGTCGTTCAGGCAGCAACCAGCCCGTCTCGCCCTGCCAGAAGAAGGGCTGTCCGTTTTCAAACTGCAGATAACGCTGGTTATCCGAAACACGTAACTTGCCGTTGTCCCACGGCTTACCTGCCTGTGCCGACACCGTCAGCAGCGCAAGGCCCATGATCATCAGAAGCTTTCTCATCATTGTAATTTGCTTTTTATATATAAGACTCACTAACACCTATTTTGTCGTCATCTCTAAGAGATGAGTGGTTTTCCCTGCACCCTTGAAGTGTTAATAAAACCAAAATTCTTATATATAAATAAGGTGTAACCAAAACTTTTCTCTACTTTTGCAGCCCGAATCATGTCATTATGACGTTTTGAAGAATAAAAAATTAAAGCATTATAATTAACGTATGCAGAAGAATTTGGTAATAGTTGAGTCGCCTGCAAAGGCCAAGACGATAGAGAAGTTTCTTGGTAAGGAGTTTAAGGTGATGTCGAGCTATGGTCATATCCGTGACCTGAAGAAGAAGGAAATGAGTATTGACACCAAGACGCTCGAACCCGAATACGAGATACCAGAGGAAAAGGTGAAGCTCGTCAAAGAACTGAAATCGAATGCGGAGAAGGCTGAGAAAGTCTGGTTGGCATCCGATGAAGACCGCGAGGGAGAAGCCATCAGCTGGCACTTGTGCGAGGTATTGGGACTGGACGAAGAGAAAACAAACCGTATCGTATTCCACGAAATTACCAAACCCGCCATTCTGAATGCTATCGAGACGCCGCGTCATCTGGACATGAATCTGGTGAACGCCCAGCAGGCCCGTCGTGTATTGGACCGTCTGGTGGGTTTCAAACTGTCTCCCGTGCTGTGGCGCAAGGTAAAGCCTGCGCTTTCGGCTGGTCGTGTACAGAGTGTGGCAGTACGTCTGATTGTCGAGCGTGAACGCGAAATCCAGAACTTCAACAGTGAGCCCTACTATAGCATCAATGGTATTTTCGCCATTACCAATGCTGATGGTTCTCAGACGGAAGTGAAGGCTACGCTGGCTCAGCGCATGAAGACGCACGAAGAGGTAGAGCAGTTCCTGGAGAAGTGCAAAGAAGCCTCTTTCGTTATTGACGCTGTAGTGAAGAAGCCCATGAAGCGTACGCCAGCTCCCCCCTTCACGACATCTACCCTGCAACAGGAAGCTGCCCGCAAACTGGGCTTTACCGTCAGCCAGACGATGATGGTGGCTCAGCACCTGTATGAGCACGGACAAATTACCTATATGCGTACGGACTCTGTGAACCTCTCTGGCTTGTGCATCAATGCCAGCAAGGAGGAGATTACCAAACTCTATGGCGAGGAATACAGCAAGGTGCGCCAGTATCATACCAGTTCGAAGGGAGCTCAGGAGGCCCACGAAGCCATTCGTCCTACCTACATGGAGAATGCCAGCATCGAGGGAACGTCTCAGGAGAAGAAACTCTATGAGTTGATTTGGAAACGCACAATTGCCAGTCAGATGGCTGATGCCGAGATGGAGAAGACCACTGTAAACATTTCCATCACTGGTACTGACGAGGTCTTTGTGGCACAGGGCGAAGTGGTGAAATTCGACGGTTTCATCAAGGTTTATCGTGAGTCTGTAGACGACGAAGAGCAGGAAGAAGAGAGCCACGTGCTGCCTCCTTTGAAGAAAGGCATGGAACTGACCCGTCGTGAGATTCAGGCCACAGAACGTTTCAGCCAGAGTCCGCTGCGCTATACGGAAGCTTCGCTCGTCCATAAACTGGAAGAGCTGGGCATTGGCCGTCCTTCAACTTATGCTCCTACCATTTCCACTATCCAACAGCGCGAATACGTACACAAGGGCGACAAGAAGGGTGAAGAGCGTTTCTATACCATCGACACCCTAAAGGGTAAGATCATCACGCAGAAAAAGCGTAAGGAGATGGCTGGCTCTGACAAGGGCAAGCTCCTGCCTACCGACATCGGTATGGTGGTCAATGACTTCCTGATGAAGTATTTCCCCACCATTATGGACTATAACTTCACAGCTAAAGTGGAGCAGGACTTCGATAAGATTGCCGAAGGCGGTGAAAAATGGACGGACATGATGAAGAGCTTCTACAAAAAGTTTGAGCCCACTGTAGAAAAGACTCTGAACGCCCGTCAGGAACATAAGGCCGGCGAACGTCAACTGGGTATCGACCCCAAGAGCGGCAAGCCCGTCTTCGTCAAAATCGGCCGTTTCGGACCCGTCGTTCAGATTGGTTCCGCCGAGGATACCGAAAAGCCTCGTTTTGCCCAGATTCCCAGCGATAAGAGCATGGAGAACATCACGCTCGAAGAGGCTATGGAACTGTTCCAATTGCCTCGCACTTTAGGCGACTTCGAAGGTTCTCCCATCGTCATTGGTATGGGCCGCTTCGGTGCCTATGTCCTCCACCAGAAGAAATACACCTCTATTCCCAAGGAAACAGATCCTATGGCCATTAGCATGGAAGAGGCTGTAGCACTGATACAGGAGAAACGCCAACAGGAGTCTCAGAAACACCTGAAAGCCTTTGATGCTGATGGTAAGATGCAGATTCTGAATGGGCGCTATGGTCCCTATATCGCCTTCGACGGCAAGAACTACCGTATCCCCAAGGCCATGCATTCCACAGCCGCCAAGCTGACTTTCGACCAGTGCATGGAAATCATCGAAAAGCAGAAGAAATGAGGCGTATCATCCTGATCGGCTACATGGGCTCGGGCAAGACAACCGTAGGCAAAGCCCTCTCGAAAGAGACGGGAATGATGTTCTACGATTTGGACTGGTATATCGAGAGCCGGATGCACAAGACGGTGTCACAGATCTTTGCAGAAAAGGGTGAGGAGGGCTTTCGTAAGATAGAATACAACATGTTGCACGAGGTGGCAGAGTTCGAGGATGTCATCATCAGCTGTGGCGGTGGTACGCCCTGCTTCTTCGACAATATGGACTACCTGAACGAACAAGGCGACGTGGTTTATCTGAAGGCCAGTCCGGAAACACTCTACAAGCACCTGCTCATGGCCAAGGTAGAACGTCCGCTGCTGAAGGGCAAAAGTACCGAGGAACTGATAGCATATATCACTGAACATCTGAAAGAGCGTGAGCCGTTCTACGAGAAAGCTCGCCATACGCTCGACGTCAATGTGCTTGACGATTATGACAAAATAAAAATATCTGTACAACAACTACGTGAATTGCTGAAGCTATGAAGAAATGGACCACTGACGACTCCAAGGAACTTTACAACATCAATGGCTGGGGTACCAGCTATTTCGGTATCAACGACGAAGGCAATGTCTATGTGACCCCTTGCAAGGACGGTACACAGATTGACCTCCGTGAGGTGATGGACGAACTGTCACTGCGTGATGTGCAGTCACCAGTACTGCTGCGTTTCCCCGATATTCTCGACAATCGTATCGAGAAGACATGGAGTTGCTTCAAGAAAGCGGCTGAGCAATATGAGTATAAGGCAGAAAACTATGTGGTATTCCCCATCAAGGTGAATCAGATGCAACCCGTTGTTGAGGAAATTATCTCGCATGGTCGTAAGTTCAATCTGGGCATCGAGGCTGGCTCGAAACCAGAGTTGCACGCGGTGATTGCCGTACAGTGTCAGAGCGACTCTATCATCATCTGTAATGGCTACAAGGATCAGTCGTATATCGAACTGGCCTTATTGGCACAGAAGATGGGCAAGCGTATCTTTATTGTCGTCGAGAAGCTCAACGAGTTGGAAATCATTGCCAAGGAGGCCAAGAAGCTGGGTGTCAGACCCAATATCGGTATCCGCATTAAACTGGCCAGCAGCGGTGCCGGCAAGTGGGAAGAAAGCGGTGGCGACGCTTCTAAGTTCGGATTAACCAGTGCGGAACTCTTGGAGGCTCTGGAGATGCTGGACAAGAAGGATATGCGCGACTGTCTGCGACTCATCCATTTCCATATTGGTTCGCAAATCACAAAGATTCGTCGTATTCAGACAGCCCTGCGCGAGGCCTCACAGTTCTATGTACAGCTGCACAAGATGGGCTACAACGTCGACTTCGTGGACTGTGGTGGTGGTCTGGGTGTCGACTACGATGGTACGCGTTCTCCATCCAGCGAGAGTAGTGTCAATTACTCTATTCAAGAATACGTCAACGACTGTATCTATACCTTCGTGGACGCTGCCAACCGCAACGAAATCCCCCACCCCAACCTGATAACCGAGAGCGGCCGTTCGCTGGCTGCCCACCATTCTGTTCTCGTCATTGATGTGCTGGAGACGGCCTCACTACCTGAGATGCCCGAGGAATTCGAGCCTGATGAGAACAGCCATCAGCTGGTAAAGGACCTCTATGAGATTTGGGACAACTTGTCGCCTCGCAACGTTCTTGAAGACTGGCACGATGCAGAACAGATTCGTGAGGAGGTGCTCGACCTCTTTGCACATGGTATTGTCGACCTGAAGACACGTGCAGAGATTGAGGCTATGTATTGGAGTGTGTGTCACGAGATTCACGCCTTGGCCAAGAATCTGAAGCACGTTCCAGAGGAACTGATGAATATCGATAAGTTGCTGGCTGACAAGTATTTCTGTAACTTCTCGCTGTTCCAGTCATTGCCTGACTCATGGGCCATCGACCAGATATTCCCCATCATGCCCATTCAGCGTCTGAACGAGCGTCCTACCCGTAATGCGACCATTCAGGACATTACGTGCGACTCGGACGGTAAGATAGCCAACTTCGCTACGAACCGCCATAACTCGCATTCTCTGCCCGTTCATGCCTTGAAGAAGAACGAGAACTACTATTTGGGCGTGTTCCTCGTTGGTGCCTATCAGGAGATTCTGGGCGACATGCACAACCTGTTTGGCGACACGACGGCAGTACACATCTCCGTCAAAGACGGTCATTATCACATCGACCAGATCTTCGATGGAGAAACGGTAGAAGAGGTGCTGGAATATGTGCAGTATAACCCTAAGAAACTCGTCCGTCAGTTGGAAATCTGGGTAGCCAAGAGCGTCAAGCAAGGTAAGATTACCTTGGAAGAAGGCAAAGAATTCCTATCCAACTACCGCTCAGGGCTTTATGGTTACACTTATTTGGAATAACTAGGAAATCCTAGTAACTCCTAGGAAAACTAGAAAAAACCCAAGAACGATGAAAGAAAAACTTACCATAGTAAAAGTTGGAGGAGCTGTAGTCGAGGATGAACTGCAGCTCTCTCAGTTGTTACGCGACTTCTCGGCTATCGAGGGGCGTAAAGTGCTGGTACATGGCGGTGGCCGTAAGGCTACCAAGATGGCTGAGCGCTTGGGCATTGAGACGCAGATGGTCAATGGTCGTCGCATCACCGATAGTGATATGCTCGAGGTGGTCACGATGGTGTATGGCGGACTGGTCAACAAGAACCTCGTGGCTCGTCTTCAGGCTAACGGCATCAATGCCCTCGGACTCACTGGCGCTGATGCCAACGCTATCCGCAGTCACAAGCGCCCACTCAAGGATGGTATCGACTTCGGCTGGGTTGGCGACGTCGACGCTGCCGATGGCCAGATGCTGAGCCGACTCATTGAGGCTGGCATCACCCCCGTGATGGCTCCTTTGACGCACAACGGAGAGGGACATATTCTGAACACCAATGCCGACACCATTGCCTCAGAAACGGCCAAGGCCCTTGCAACGATTTACGATGTGACGCTCATCTTCTCGTTCGAAAAGAAGGGTGTGCTGAGCAATCCTGAGGATGACGACTCAGTGATTCCCGTCATTACACGTACATTATTTGATCAATACAAAGCCGACGGCACCATTTCAGGTGGTATGCTTCCCAAGATAGAAAATGCCCTGAATGCCGTCGATGCTGGTGTTTCGAAAGTGATTATTACCCTTGCTACAGCCATTGATGGCAAGCACGGAACCATCATAGAATAAAAAAATCTTAGTTTTTCTGTAACTTTTCCTTTTTTGAATCGTCTTTATTATTAGAGAGGTGAAAAAAATCAGTTTCCAAGCCGACGTGCTGCCGCTGAAGAATGAGCTCTTCAGACTGGCGCTCCGCATCACTCTCAACCGTGCGGAAGCCGAGGACGTTGTACAGGAGACGATGATGAAGGTCTGGAACCAGCGTGACAACTGGGACAAGATAGACTCCACAGAAGCCTTCTGCCTGACCATCTGCAGAAACCTCTCGCTCGACAAGATGCGCCATCTGGACAACCAGTCAGCATCGCTCGAAGAAGAAGGTCATGAGACCGCTGACAACAGCTACGGTGCCAACCCTGAGGAGCAGGCCGTGCAACACGACAGAATAGCCCTCGTCAGACGCATCATCGACCAATTGCCCGAAAAGCAGCGCACCGTCATGCAGCTGCGCGACATGGAGAACAAGAGCTATCGCGACATTGCAACCATCATGGGCATCAGCGAAGAGCAGGTGAAGGTGAATATCTTCCGAGCCAGACAGACAATAAAAAAGGAATTTTTAAAACAAGAAAGATATGGACTATAAGTACATCGAACAGCTCCTGGAGCGCTATTGGAACGCAGAGACCACTCTCGAAGAAGAGAACATTCTGCGCACCTTCTTCTGCCAGAAGGACATTCCAGCAGAGATGGAACCCTTGCGCCCACTCTTCATGGCAGATGCCTGCGAGTCGCTGGACGATGATTTCGATGCCCGTATCCTGGCCATGATTGACGAGAAGCCACAGACGGAAAAGGCCCAGCGGGTAACGCTTACCCAGCGCCTCATGCCGCTCTTCAAGGCTGCTGCCGTCGTGGCTATCATCCTCACCCTTGGCAATGCTGCTCAGGCTCCTTGGGATTCCACATGGAACACGCCCAGCGACTATGCAGAAAACCTGAAGGAAGCCGACACCGTAGCCGTAGTCATTCCTGTTCAGGTAGCCAATGTGGATGAAATGGCAGCCGACAGCACCAAAGTGCTAACTCCCACGCTGCCCACAGACTAAGATTTATTTCTATGCTTTCTCTATAATTGATCAAGTTTATTAAACACACTAACACAATGCGAGCTACCGTCTGACACACCAGAGGTAGCTCGCTTTTTTTGCAGTCTTTCGTTCTTTATTCTTCTGCCCTACGCATCCACAAATGGAGCTGATAGAGGGCTGGCAACAGGATAAGCAACGAGAATACTACAGCCAGAATGACGTGCATTTCGCTGCCCTTGAATATTTCAACTAGCTTGATGTCAGGATCAGGATAAATATTATAGACAACATAGGCCACGCTGTTGTTGGCCCAATGACAAGCCACACCAGGCAAGATTGACCCTGTGCGCCAATACATCCAACCCAGCAGCAGTCCAATGACGAAGGCGTACGGCATCTGAGCCGGATTCATGTGTATCAGGCTGAAGAACAGGGCCGAAATAGCAATAGCTCCCCAAGGCGATAGCTTTGTCGATTTCAGAAGCTCTTTTAGAATACCTCCACGCATCACGATTTCTTCTGACAGCGGTGCCAAGAGGCCTATGGTCACATAGCCCCAGCGATTGCCAAGGATCATGTCAAACTCCGACTCCACCAGATTGGGCAATTCTGGCATCTGTTCCTGTATCCACAACGAGGGTATGATGAGCCCCAATGCTGCCACCACGCTCCACGTCAGCACCGTCCAAGGTCTGGTGCGCAACCACTTGGGCGACACCTCTGTCCAGCGGGCCCATAGGAAAACCATGATGACTATCACGCTGACGACTACCGTTGTCGTAATCAACAGAGTCGGTGTCTTGTCAGGCGACCCCGTCACCAATGGCCAGACGGCATTGATAATGGCACCACCAAGAATCTGAATGCCAAGAAAAATAAGTAGATAACTGATTGCTTTCTTCATCGTTTTTCAAAGTTCAAAGTTCATTTAGCACTTGTTCTGCCTGAATGGCATCTTGCTTTAATTGTTCCTTAAGGGCTTCCATGCTATCGAAACGGCGTTCTTCGCGCAATCTCTTGACAAATTCCACGCTCAACGCTTGTCCGTAAAGGTCTTCGTGGAAATGCAGGATGTGCACCTCGAGCGTCTGTTCGTGTCCGTCGAAGGTAGGACGCGTGCCGATGTTCATCATGCCGTTTTGAGTGTGGAGTGAGGAATGTGGAGTGAGGAGTGTCACCTTAACGGCATAGGCTCCTGGGGAAGGAATCAGTTGACTCTCAGACGGCACCAAATTAGCCGTAGGAAAACCGAGTTCCGTACCAATGTGCTCGCCATGAGCGACGTGTCCGCTGATGGAATAGGGATGTCCCAGACAATCGGCAGCCTCAGCCACCTGACCATCCGACAACAACTGACGGATGTACGATGAACTGACATTTTTTGCATTCAGCGATGATGAGGTTGCAGGCAACGGTGGCAGACAACACACCTCAATGCCCAGCTCCTGACCATAGCGCACATAGTCATCGAAGCCTTCCTCGCGGTTCCGTCCGAAACGGTTGTCATAGCCTGTCAGCAATACGCGCACATTCATCTGGTCGCGCAACACCTGCTCCATGAATTCCCGAGCGGTCAACGACTTCAACTGTGGCGTGAAAGCCAAAACTTCCACACGTTCAATGCCCATTTGCCGAATCAACCTAATCTTGTCGTCCAACGGTGTCAACACCTGTTCTTGTCGTGGTGAATGGTCGAAAGTGATACAAAGCGGCTGTAAACCCAGCTCGCGAGCCAAGTCTATCGTCTGCTGCAATACAAACTGGTGACCCAGATGTACGCCATCGAACATACCTATCGTTGCAACAAATCCGTCCATTATTTACCTTTTTACTTTTTTACCTTTCTCCAGATTTCCCCTATCCACAACACGGGCGACGTACCGATAATAATCCAAAACCATTCGGACAGCGACAGGGGCACCGTACGGAACATTGCTCCACCAAAAGTCACTATCAGCCACTGACCCGCCAGCACTAAGGCCAGCACCAGCAAGAAAGCCCGACATGCATAGAGTCTGCGGAATGCCGAATGGTTCGAGCCCAAGGTGCGGGCGTTAAACAGGTTCCACCATTGCAACATGACGAAGATGCAGAAGAAGATGGTCAACTCATGAGCGTCAACACCTGCTATCTGCTCGAAATAGTAAAGCAGCGCGAAGGTGCCCACGAAGAACAGCCCTCCGATGATGCCAATGCCACGTGACATGCTCGGCGTGATAATAAAGGCATCGCGTGAACGTGGTTTCTCCTGCATCACCTCGCGCGATGGCGGCAACGAGGCCATAGCCATAGCGGCAAATGTGTCCATAATGAGGTTCACCCAAAGAATCTGCGTGATGGTCAGCGGCAGCTCCGTTCCCAAGAAGGCACCAAACAGCACCAGTAGCAGGGCCGTCACGTTGACTACGAGTTGGAAGAAGATAAACCGCTGGATGTTCTTGTATAGCGAACGTCCCCACATGACCGCATGTACGATACTGCTGAACGAATCGTCAATCAGCGTGATGTCGCTGGCTTCTTTGGCTACACTGGTGCCTGAGCCCAGCGAGAGTCCCACATGGGCGCGGTTCAAGGCTGGGGCGTCGTTGGTGCCGTCGCCTGTCACTGCCACCACTTCGCCTTGTTGCTGCAACAGGCTGACCAGCCGTTGCTTATCAGTCGGACGGGCTCGCGACATCACTTTCAGCCTACGAACGACATTCAAAGCCGCTTCGTCGCTCAGCGCAGCAAACTCAGCGCCGGTGATGGTCAATGGTGAATGGTCAATAGTCAATGGTGAATGGTCAATGACCCCGCATTGCCTTGCTATCTCCATTGCCGTCTGGACTGTGTCGCCCGTTACGATCTTCACGTCGATGCCGGCCTGCTCACACTGACGAATGGCCGCAGGCACTTCTTTTCGCAACGGGTCGCTGATGGCCACGATAGCCAACAGGGTCTTGTCTTGTGCGATAGCCAATGTGCGCATAGCGTGTTGCTGCCACTCCAGCAACTGCTGCTGGGCCTGCTGGCGCTCATCGGGAGTCATATCGCACATGCCCATCACTACCTCTGGGGCACCTTTTATATATACGGTGTCGCCCACCGTCGTACTCATGTATTTCCGTTCCGTCGAGAATGGCAGTCTGCTGGTCAGCGGATGCTCGTTGCGCAGCTGCTGATAGTCTACCCCCTGCTCCTGTAACCACCGCAGCAAGGCTTGTTCCGTGGGATTACCCACGTCGTGTGTAGCCGTCGTGTTCAGCGCAATGGCCATTTCATATCTTCCATCATCCATCATCCGTCTTACATCACTTACCGTCATTCTGTTTTCCGTCAGCGTACCCGTTTTGTCCGTACAGATGCACGTCACAGCACCCATCGTTTCCGAAGCCTGCAGTTTACGCACCAGATTGTTCGATTTCAGCATCCTTCGCATGTTCAGCGCCAACGCCAGGGTTACAGCCATTGGCAGGCCCTCGGGCACAGCCATCACGATAAGCGTGACAGCCATCATGAAGTATTTCAGTACCACTTCAGCCATACCCACATAATCGTCGGTATGCCACAATTCGTTGGTCAGTATGTCGTGAATCAGAAACACCAGGAAGGCAGCTATCGACACACCACTACCCACCTTGCTGATCAGCTTGGCCAAGCGATCCAGCTGCATGTTCAGTGGAGTTTTCACGCCTGTGATTTCCGTTGCCTGACGAGCCACATGACCAATCTCCGTCTCGTCGCCGACAGCCGTCACCACATAGCGTCCCGTGCCGTTCATCACCATCGACGAGCGCAACAACATATCACTGGGATATGCCGACACCTTCTGATGGTCCAGTGACTTTGTCGTCAGCAACTCACCCGTCAGACTGCTCTCGTCGACCTGCAAATCAGTGGCCTCAAACAGCCGTCCGTCAGCTGGCACTTCGTCGCCCGTCTCGACTATCACGATGTCGCCCACCACGACCTCACGCCTAGGAATCTCCACAATAGTGCCATGACTCCCCTCGCCCGTTGGAGAGGGGTTAGGGGTGAGGCTTCTTATCACCTTTACCCGCTGTTCTTCGCCCAGCTGCGTCAGCACATCGAACTTACGGGCTGCGTCGCGCTCGAAGATGAACCCCACCGTCGTAGCCAGAAGCACCGCAGCAATGATGCCAATGGTCTCGATGAAGTCGTTTTTTACGAACGACAGCACCAGCGACACCACAGCAGCCACCAGCAGAATACGAACCATCGGGTCCTGATATTTCTCCAGATACAAGCGCCACATCGACTGTCGACGCGGCGGAGTCAGCACGTTTTCACCATGCTCCAACCGACTCATCGACACCTCTGCGGCACTCAATCCTTGACGTTTATCGTTGTTCATCGCTGCAAAGGTAGTGCAATTTTTATTAAAAATAAGGTGCGGAAGCAAATTTTTCACTCTTCACTCTTCATTTTCACTTTTTTTTATTACCTTTGCACCCGCAAAAAGCATTTGCATCGGACTTGTAGCTCAGTTGGTCAGAGCAACAGACTCATAATCTGGAGGTCGTAGGTTCAAGCCCTACCTGGTCCACAACAATGCCTCAAAGAAATCTGAGGCTTTTTTGTTTCCCAAGATCTCTGTTTATAAGGCTTCCCGAAGATTCAAGTAC
>JAEEVW010000040.1 GCA_016291085.1 Prevotella sp. | reverse complement strand
CGCAAGGTGTAGTCTTATCAAAATTAGCAGCATCCTAACCCTATAATACATGAGGGATGCCTCCAACCGCAAGGCGAGGATGTACTATAGGTATCTTATGATACTGAATTGACCCGCTACATCCCTCATAAACTTATTAGAGGATGCTTATGACCGTGAGGCATAAGGGATAATAGCCTTACACTGCAAGGTGTCGAGTACAGAATCTCCGACCATCCTCTACCAAATTGAGGGATGCCATTAACCGTAAGGCATGGAGAGTTAATCACGACATCACAATGTGATGGACACTAAGAGCCGCTCATCCCTCATTCACATAAGAGGATGCTCATTGTTCGTAAGACATGAGGTTTACGACGGTCGCAAGGCGTTACGGCTCAAACCACTACCATCCTCTACCATACATGAGGGATGCCCATCAACCGCAAGGGGTGGGTGGAGTAAGCGTTCATCAAAAGTGATGGAAGAAACAAGGTCGCAACATCCCTCAAACCACTTAAGAGGATGCCCTAAACCGTAAGGAAGGGGAAATGTTTTCTATACCAATCGAAAGATTGTTCTCCAAAAACTAGCCCGCTACATCCTCTTAATCAATATTAGGGAAGGATGCCCACTGTCGAGAGACGTGGGAGCTTTCACAAGCACCAAATGGTGTTCTTTACGAGTCCGCACATCCTAACCCTATTTCATAAGAGGATGCCCCTTGTCTGTAAAGCATGGGATGAATTACGACAATCGCATGGCGTTTCGGCTCAAATAACCACCATCCTCTTTCTATAATATGGGCTTGAAGTGCTAAAATGGCATGGATAGCCCATATTTTCTACAATAAATTTGGAACTTACCGAGATAATTACTATCTTTGTGGCATTTAGATAACGTTATAAATGAAAAAGTATGCTTGCAGTTGTTTTTATTGTAACTCTACTACTTGGTATTTATATTATGGCAATTGCGCCAATTAAAAATGACCCAGAATATAGAAAAGAGTATGCCAAAAGTCCTTTGTTCTGGATTTTTGTAATTATTGCATCTATATTTTTGGCGTTTGTTTCTGTGGGTAATTGTGCTGGCGATAATCGATGAAAAGTGTAGTTTTGTGGCAAATAAACTGATATATGAGAAAATATACTGTTACGCTGATTCTATTATTGCCCTCGTTTGCATTTGCTCAGTCTGTATATATGCACGAAGCCCAAGACGATGCCGCAAATTCTGAACCAATATCGATTTTAGGTATCATCACATTTCTTGCTATAGTAGGACTTATATATATTATTGTGAAGGTTGTAAAAGGTGAAAAACATAATAGAGAGAAAAGGAAACAGGTCACAGATGCAAAAGAGAGTGACCATAAAAATACAACGATTAAGGCTGGCGGTTTTATTTGTCCTTTTTGTGGGAAACACGTAATGGATAACAATTATCAAACAATCAAACGCTATTTCGATGGTGAAGGATATAAAATTAAATATTGCAAGGCTTGTGAAGAGAGATATAATCAATATGAAATTGATAGATTAAAGTATAAAAGAAAAGAATTGCCTGACTGGGTAGGTATCACTTTATTGATATTATTGATAGTGATAGGGCTAGTTACTTTGATAATAAATTGTATAAAAGGTAACGTCTTTGATGGTATATTAGGAATGTTTTTTGTTCCGTTAGCAGTTTTTTTTATTCTAGGTGTGCCAATTGCTATTTTTTCCAAAATCATTGAAAAGCCAGAACCGACAGAACCCTTTAAGACACCAACTCTACAACATATACGTGACTGCAATGCAATTCATATGACTTTTGATGATTATAAAAGAGCAATAGAAAAAGAGTTAAACAAGAGAAATTACAATCAAGTTGAAAATAAAAAGTTAATGTCAGAATCTGAGCATATTATAACAGAGTGCTTTGAGAAGAAACAAAGTATAACACTTGCTGTTCTCGCATTGGGGTATGGCTATAGTAAATGATAAATACAATATTCAATTCTGAATAATTTTGAATATTTATTATTGCTCGTGGTAATAACAGCCACGAGCAATTTATATTTGAGTACACGGTGGAACCGACCCCGTTGTGTAAAATATCCCCGAGATTTGCGAATTCTCGGGGATTGTTGTTACTTGTAGTAACCGATACGGACATCGTGGCGGGGAGGAGTGAAGGGTGACCAGGAGATGTGGAGCCAGCCATTGCCGGTGAGGAGTTGGTCGGTAAGGGTGTGGGCCTTCAAGAACGCGACCAGGTGCTGGAACTGGGCTGGGTCTTTGGGGCGGATGTCGGCAGCCTGGCCAAGAAGGTGCTGGGAGTTCTTGATACCGCCAACGAGAGCGTTGACGCGAGGGTTACGGAAGCCCGAGTTGATGATGATGGGACAGCCGATGGTCTCGCGGGCAGGCTCCAACAGCATCAGACAGCCATAGGTCAGGTTAGCCACCTGTTGCGTCGAAGGAACGTTGGCAGGGTACCTGCCGGGGTTGCAGAACTCTGCCAACGTAAAATGTGGGGATAAGCGGATGTCGTCCATCATACCAGACTGTCGAATGGTCCATACCCCATGCAACTGGTGGTACCCAGTGCGGTCAGTGCTGCCGTTGCAGCTGCGATAACAATCCTCAGAAGGATTTCCCAAATACTGTTGTTTTTCTTCATAGCGTTGTGTGTTTTAAATGTGAATAAATAGGGTTAATTCGTAGCGTCAGAATGTCTCTTAACTACACTACAAAGGTACGAAAAATAATCGAGATATGCAAATAATTGTAGTTTTGTTTTAAACTTTCCTTGTAATTATTTTGTGGAGTTCCAGAGTTTTTGTATTTTTGCCGTCTGTTGAAATTAACTAGTTTTTGGAACTAAAAACATGATGCCTATAGATCAACAAACGATTTGTAACAACCTGTCAGCCCCTAAACGCGGCACCCGGGCCTGAATAAATGATGGTTATGTAACAGGATGCGCCATCAGCTCTGTACGTCAGAGAATAGAAACAGGTACCGCTGGACGCAGTGTTTAAACTCACAACCCTTTAAAAGCTCTAAGGATGAGCAGGAGACATAAAGAAAATGACATAGACAACATCAAACCACAGCAGGCTGAGTCTCATGTAGACGGCAGCCAAGAGAGAGAGTATTCTTTTTTGAATAAAATTTTGAAGTTTACTGTTACCAAAAAGCGTTTAGGGACAAGTAGCAGATATTTAGCTGAAAAAATAGCTTCAGCTATTACTACTGCTTTTGAGAATGACGAGATAGAAGTAGACGACGATTGGGTTAAAATACCTCGACGATACTTAGAACGTTATGAACTGTTTGATAAAACGCGACGGAAGTCTAAAGCAGGCAGGAACCCGATAAAGCGTCTTTTCGCCAGTATTGCCGACTGTAAGGTTGTACAATATTTCCACGACACTTTAGACGCAGTCAAATTGAAGTGTGAGGAATTGTATGAAGACATTACTCAGTTCAGCGTCTGTTTTTTAAAGTCTGCTTTTAAGGTGTTCAGTCCCGACGACGACAGTTATGGCAAACAATCGCATTTTCACCGCATCCTTGCAGATGAAGTGCCAGAGTTTCCGTCGCGTAAGACGCTCAATAATTGGTGTAAGTGGTTTGACGAATGGAAACCGGCGATTTTTAACGAAAGCCGCACCGAAAAGAAAGAACGAGCAAGACACAGGTTGTGGGAAAAGCTGATAGAGTGGATACAACGATACCTCACACAATTAGCACCACAATATGTTGTTGTGTAACACCAAAAAGAAGTAAGAATCGCATTGGTTCTTACTTTTTTTATGCCTTGAATTATTGGAAAATTATTGGAAAGAATACATCCAATTATTATTAGTAATTTTGCATCGCAGTCAAGAATTATCCAGATTGCCATGCGGACTTTCAGGCGCCTTTTAGAGAGCGAGCATGGAGACGCGTCTCATCTTTTATTAACAAAAACGACAAAAGAAAGATGGAGACATTTATCTTCAAGGTAGTGTCACAGGGAGATGTGACCTACATTCCCTCCACAAAGCAGGAGGGTGGCCAACTGGCCAAGTGTGTAATCAGACTCAAAGAGTTTGGTGGTGGTAAATTCGGAGATGAGTACATTTGTACCATGTTCGGCAATCTCGCTCAGTGCCGTTTTGCTGAGGGTGAGCTGGTGGCAGCCTCGTTGCGTTTCCAGGTCCACGAAGTGAATGGCAACTGCTATCAGGAAATCATTGCTAACGATGTCGTATCTATTAATAAGTAATCGCTATGGCACAGACTGATAACAACAGCAAGCCCAAGCCCCGCAAAGTTCGGGGTACGGGCACTTATTTGGGCGACGAGTTTACGTTTACGCCCTACGAGCAGGGTGAGCCGGCACAGCGTAATGTGAAGACCACGAAGGGTGGCAAGGTGTATGAAACCTGCAGCGAGAAGAAGCCAATGAAGGTAGCTTACCTGACGTGTGCTGCCGATGCTGCCGATCCTTGGAACGAGTACACCAGTCAACTGAAGAAGTTGGGCATCAAACCTTTGAAACCCCAACAGCAGCCCGACAGCTTGCGTGTGGTCGCAGAAGGTGGTTTGCAATGCTGGCTCGACGAACAGAAGGGTGTAGTGACCTTTACGGGTTCCATCGATTTGGGCAAGCACAGCCGCGACTGGCAAGCCGAGGTGCTGCGCCAGGTGCAGCTGGTGGTTCGCCGATTGCCGGCCTCAGAGAGATTCAACAAATTAGTAAGCAACATTAAAAATGGAGGAAACAAGTAATGAGAAGTTACCAACCAAACGTCAACCAACCCACTCAGGAATTGTCGGCACAGGTTTTGAAAGACCTCACCGCGCAGAAAGAGAACAACATGGCCATAGATGCTTACCGCAAGGCTAAGCACGATATGGCAGACGCTACGGCCCGTAAGGCTTTGAGCGAATTCGTTGTCGCTGTCGTCCAAACGGAGGAATACCAAGCTTGGCTGTTGGCCGAATTGAAGAAGGACGAACGCCGTAGCAAGAAGAAGGTTCCAGCCGACGATGTGCAGCGCGTGAAGCTCTACATCAGTCAGATGAAGAGCGGACTGCCTGCCGTCATCGTCACAGCCAACTTCACCGAAAGCACCGACCGCTGGGGACGTACGGGATTGTGGCGTGTGCAGTCGAACGGCTATCTGACAGGTCTTGCGGTGCTTGATGCCGACCATGTCCCCGACGTGGAAACACGCGTTGAGGAGTGGCTCAAGCGTGAAGACTTCAAGGATCTGGGCATCGTCTGGGTTTTCATCACTCCTTCGGGCGAGGGTGCCAAGGTGGTGTTCAAAGCCAACGTGGAAGACGGCAATCTGCAGGACAACGCCTACACACTTGCTGAAAAGCTGGGTGTGCTGGACTATGCCGACAGCCAGACCAAGAACTCGGATCATGCCCACTTCATTCCCAAATATGATGACATCAAGTTCATCGATTGGGAGGAGCTGTTCACCTACGAGAATCCTGAATTTGAGGCACGTTACGGTGAGGCTTACCGTCGTGGAGAATCTGAGCCTACACAACCCCGTTGGCAAGAATTTGAACACCAGCGCAAAGAGGCACGTAAGCAGACAGCGGGTGCTGCGACCACACAGCCCACTACTGCCGTTGCACCCAGGACAGAAACACCTGTAGAGTTCACTTCTGAAGACGAGGCGTTCATTAAGGTACTCAATGAGTACTACGGCCCAAGCCTGCCTCCTCACACAAAGCACGACCGCATGCAGACTGAGACTTCCCACTGGCTGTGTTACTTCAACGACAACGATGCTCAGAAAGCCATTCAGATGGCCTACCTCCTTGACTGGGTGAAGGACTGGCATCCTGAACCCGGTGAAGTGGAAGACCTGTGTCAGTCGGCTGCCAAGAAGAAGCTGCTGACACACTATCCAAAGGCTCTGAAAGAGCTGATGGATAAGGCAGGCATCAACTTGGAGTTGGCTGTAGTAAATGGCAAGAATATCAATCCTTTGGCTATTCTGCCGTTTGACAGATGGTGCGACACGATAGAATCGTTCTTCGACGTTTTCCCTTGTTTGCGCGAAGTCTGTGAACCTCATCCGCGCCGTCTGTGGCCCTTCCTGCTCTTTGCGTCTGCTGCTATGATGGGTACCGACATGGATCTGACCTACTATTATTTCTATGCCGACGAGAGTGAACGCACCCGTTTGAACTACATCATCTGGGGTGTAGGCGACCCGACAAGCGGTAAGCGTTCGCTGATGAGACTGATGAACCTGCTGCTGGCTCCAATCATTGCCGAGGGCGAATTGGCCGACGAGAGTACCAACACGTGGAAAAGCGAGACAGACGCCAAGGGTGCCAACAAAGAGAAGGATCTACGTCCGGAGATTTACAACCGCATGTTTGGCTACCGCAGTTCTAACAGCGAGTTCATACGCTCGATGATTAACTGTAAGGAAGACGTTGACGGTGAATTGATGGGACGTCACATGGTGACTGTTTCGTCAGAGAAAGATCTGGAAATAGGCAAGGCTGGCAGTTGGATTAATCGCAGCAACATGGTTTTGGAGAGTTTCCACGGCGAGTACGACTCACAGCACTACAGCAACAAGCAGTCTGTCAGCGGACGTTTCAAAGTGTTTTGGAACATGATAGAGACGTTTACTCCACCCACGCTGAAGTTGTTAGTGAATGAGCGAAACTTTAATTCTGGTCTTGATACACGTACTGGAACCATTCCAATGGGTGAGGACGATTTCACGATGATGCCGCTTCGCCGCAAGGAGGATTCGAAGTTGAACGAGTATAATGAGACGCTGAAAAAATGGGCTTACTTGTTAGATCAACGTCGTGGTGAACTGCCTATCTGGCCTTTGGTGGAACACGTTCATAAGTGGTGTGACGAGCGCCGAGCCATTGCCGATTTCAACGACAAGGATAAAGCCGACTGGCTGCTCATCAAGCGTGTTCCTTATTACGGCATTAATGTGAGTGCACCCTATATCGATATGCGTCACTGGGAAGAGCGCGAAAAGACAGGCACCTACGTTATTGATGATACAGACCGTGCTCTCTGCGATTTAGTGCTTGACATACAGTACCGCACACAGCATTTCTGGTATTATGAACTGCATCGTCTTTATTACGACAACCAGTTGAAGGATGCCGCAAAGCAGTGTCGCCGCACGAACAAGTTCCAGGAGTGTTTCAGAGTATTGCCCGATGAATTCACAACCGAGAAGTTTGCACAGGTCTTTGGCTATGCCAATAATCGCGCAGCACAGAAGACTTTGCAGCGTCTGGAAGCAGATAAAGCCATCGAGCGCAGCATGCGCGGTCACTACAAGAAGCTCGTTTCCGAACTTCCGACAATATAAAGTAGGAAAGTAGGAAAGTGGACAAGAAGCGCCCTCATGTCAATCAAAGGCATGAGGGCGTTTTTTTCGTACAAACGGAGAGCGGGGGTCAGAACTTGTAGCCGACGGTGGCGAGGTACCAACGGCCGCGCTGGGGGATGAGACCGGTGGAGACGCCGCTTTGTTTGTAGTGGCTGTTGAGGATGTTCTTGACGTCGATGTCGAAGGTGAGGTTGCGCCACTGGTAGGTTGCACCGAGGTCGAAGAGCACGCGGGAATTGATTTCCTTGAAGACAGGGATCTCGTTCTGAGCTTGGGTGGTTTCCTTGTCGTAGTAATCAACCTCCGCCTTGTTTTCGGGGGTAGGGTCGAGGGCATACTTTTCCTTGGCCTCGGTCAGCATGGTGTTGTAGGTACGGAAGATGCCATACTTCAGGATGTCGAGATAGAAGACATGCTGGCGGCTCTTGAAGTCGATGTGGGTGCGCAGCTTCAGGTTCTTGGTGGCTTGCCATGCGAAGACGGCATTGGCAGCGAAGTCGGGGGTGCTGAGCGAGTGGCCGAAGGTGATGTCGAAGAGTTCGGCTCGGCTGACTCCCTGCCACGTGGCATTGACGTGGGCGGTAAATGGACGGTGCTGGTAGTCGGCCGAGAGCTCGATGCCATAGGTGTTGTAGTTGCCGGTGTTGTAGTGTTCGGCGACGTACTGGTAGATGAGGTCGCGGGCAATGTTGTAGAACCCGTTGAGCTCGACGTTCAGTCCGGGGAGCCACTGGCTGGTTCCGAAGGTGAGCTGGAAGGAGTGAAGTGTCTCGGGCATCAGGATATCGCTGTCTTCTTCGTCGGGCCCCATATAATAGGCCACGATGAGGTTGGTCTTACGATACAGGTAGGGGGCGTCGATGAATGATTTTGAGTAGCTGAGCTTCAGGTTCCACTTGGGCTGCACGTAGATGAGTGCCAGACGGGGCGAGAATTCGCGAATCTTGGTGTCGTCGAAACGGTTCTTGTAGTCGAAGCGCAGACCGGCATTGACGATGAACGAGCGCCAGTGGTGCTTCAGCTGCATGAAGGCGTTCATGTTGCTCTCGTGGCCTTTGCCCCTTTTAGCAACGTTGCTATCGTCGGAAGCGAGTTTGTTGAAATCGTATGTGTAGACGTACTCCACATCGTCGAGCTGGAAATAGCTGTATTCGGCTCCGAACGACAGCATGCCCTGATGGTCTGTGCTGTTGATGTAGCTCCAATCGCCCTGCACCTTGCCGCCGACGGTGTGCTCCTGTCCGTTGATGTAGCGCGCGATGCCGGGCTTGCCGTCCATGATGGCTTTGATTTGGTCGGGAATGGGCAGCACGCCAAGCATGGCCGACGTTATGGGCTCGTTAAGTATCTGGTAGTGTGTCAGGTCGCCGTTGTCGTAGTTGACGCTGCCTTTCAGGTAGAAGTTTCCCACTTGCTGTCCGTAGCTGAGGTTGGCGTGATGGGCGAGGGTGGTGAACGAGGGCCCTACGCCGTTGAACGAGCGGTATTTGTCGGGCGTGTAGGGCGAGAAGGTGTAGGACATGGTGACGGGCGAGATGACCTGCGAGAACTGGGTGTTGTAGAGGAACTGCAGGTTTTTGTACTTCATCTGCACGCCGACGTCGAAGGACGGCTTGCGTCCGATGCCGCCGATGGTGATGTCGCCCTCGGTCATCTGCATGCCGGTGTCTTCTACGGGCATGAACACCGATTCGCCCTTGGCACGGTAGAGGTGTCCCCAGATGAGCACGTCGAGGTCGAAATAGCGCTTGCCAAAGAGCATGCCGGCCTTGATTTGTCCGTAGTTGCCCACACCGGCTCGTGCCTCGACACCGTTGACGTCGACTCCCTGTTTGGTAATGACGTTGACCACAGCGGTGAGTGCCACGCCGCCATAGAGCGACGAAGCCGGTCCGCGCAGTACCTCGATCTGCTTCACCTTGTCGAGCGAGATGCTGAAGTCGGGTGCTGCAATGTTGGTGGCAAAACTGTTCAGACGGTGGCCGTTGAGCATGAGGAGGATTTTCTCCTGTCCGTTGCTGTAGATGCCGCGCATGGTGATGTTGATGTCGTCGTTGCAGTCGACGATGCTCATGCCCGGCACATAGGTGGCCAACACCTCCTGCAGGTTGCGGGCGCAGGAGTTGTGGATCATCTCCTCGGTGATAAGTGTCGTGGGCACGGGAACCTCGTTCAGATTCTCGGCCTTGCTCGATGCCGTGGTGATGGTGGCTGTGCGTCCTGACTTGATGCTTTCAATCATGTCGATGAAGCGTTGCGGGTCGCTGGGCGTCGTGCTGTAGTATGGATTCTCGTCGAGCAGCAGGCGGGCATAGCTCTCGGCTTCCAGTTCGTTGTCCTCGCCCAGATAGCACAGCGACAAAATGCGGAAGGCACCGGTGCGCAACGACATGGGGAATTCCCGGATATTGTTTTTCAGCGAGTGGATAGCTTCGTCAAGTCGTCCGATGTTGTAGTTGTGCTCGGCCTCGTCGTAGATGGCACGATAGCGTTCCTCTACGCTTTGGGCGAAGCCTGCCAGCACGCAACAGCAGAGATATATAATAATGTATAGACGCTTGTTCATGATTTCTTGACGGGGATAGTGATGGTGAATGTGGTTCCTTCGCCTGCTGTCGACTCGAAGGTGAGGTGACCGTTGTGCTTGTTCTCGATGATGTCGCGGGTGATGCCCATGCCCAGTCCGGTGCCTTTTCCGATGGGTTTCGTGGTGAAGAAATTCTCGTAGAGGCGCTGCTTCACCAGGTCGGACATGCCCTCGCCATTGTCGGCAATGGTGATGACGATGTTGCCGTCGGCCAAAGCAGTCTTGACGGTAATCTGCGGCTTGTAGTCGTCGGGGGCATTCTGCGAACGCTTCCACACGGTGTAGCAGGCATTGTTGACCAGATTGAGCACAGCACGGCTGAGGTCTTGTGGGATGACCATAATCTGGGGAAGGCCCTCCTGGTAGTCTTCGTGGATGGCGATGTTGAACTTCTTGTCGTTGGCGCGCATGGCGTGATAGGACAGCCAGACATATTCCTTGACGATGCGGTTGATGTCGGAGGGGATGAACTCGTTCTCCTTGCCTCGGGAAACGAGCAGAATGCCCTGAATGATGCTGATGGCACGTTCGCCATGCTCGACAATCTTGGCAATGTTCTCCTTGAGGTCGGCCACGATGTCTTCAACCTCCTCACGGTCTTCTTGGGGCAGTTTATCGACATTGTCGTCAACAATATCCGCGAGGTCGTCGAGCAGCTTCGTCGACATCTTGCTGAAGTTGATGACGAAATTCAGCGGGTTTTGTATCTCGTGAGCGATGCCGGCACTAAGCATACCGAGCGATGCCAGTTTTTCCTGTTGCTTCAACTGCTGCTTGAGCATATCAACTTGTTCGTTCATATCCATTCCGTGTTAAAGGGTTGGCAATGTGATGGTGAATTCTGAATAGTTGTCCTTTTCGGACTCGACGGTGATGGTGCCACCGTGATTCTGCACGATTTCGTGGCAGAGGTAGAGACCCACACCAGCGGCTTCGCCCGTGGTCTTCGTGGTGAAGAAGGGGTCGAAGATCTTGTCGATGATGGTTTGTTCGATGCCGATACCGTTGTCGGTGAACTTCAGGACGATTTGCTTTTCCTGCTGAATGGCATGGAGCTTGATTTCGGGCTGGTAGTCCTGCTGCACCTTCGTGGCCTTCTTGACGACAGCATAGACGCAATTGCCCAGTATGTTCATGAACGTCTTGCTGAGCTGTTCGCCGTTGCCGTTGATCTGTATGTCGTGCTGAGGGATGTCGAACGTGACGCGAATGCCATACTGGGTGATGTCCTTTTCGAAATAGGTGCGCAACATCTCTTCGTCCTGATGGAGGATGGGGGTGATGTCCATGGGAACGATGCCGCCCGAGCGGTCCTTCAGCATCTCCTCCATGGCTTTCAGCGTGCGCGTGGTGTTGGCACCGTGCTGGCCGACCTTCTCGAGGTTACCCTTCAGCATGTCGAGCACATCGATGGTGTCCTCGTAATTCTCGGGGTCCATGTGTTCCTGCTCGTCCTCAACGTTAGCCTTGACGTCGCGCACCAGACCTTCGGAAAGCTTGGCGAAGTTGTTGATGTAGTTCAAGGGGTTCAGGATGCGGTCGATAAGTCCCTGGGTCAGCTTACCCACAGTAGCCATCTTCTCGAGTCGAACCACCTCGGTGGTACGTTCCTTGACGATGCGCTCCAGGCGGTGCTTGTCCTTCTCCAGACGACGCAGGCGCCATTGGATGATGCCGTAGATGAGCAGGCCTGCCACGATGACATACAATATGTTCATGTACCAGCGCATGTAGAAGGGATAGTCGATGCTGAAACGCAGGCTGACGATGTCGGAAACCTGTCCGAAGGCATCGCGGGCTTGTACCTCGAAAAGGTAGCTGCCGTAGGTAAGGTTGCTGTATTCCTCTTTTGTATCGGTCTCCCAGGCACTCCATTGTCCGTTGTTCAGACGCGTGCGGTACTGTGTCTTAAGCAGCATATTGGGGAAATCGATGGAGTAGTTGAACACGATGTGGTGCTCGTTGCTGGGCAGTTCCTCGAGTTCTTTGGGCTGCGGGCCATAGCCGCCCCATATCACCGTGTCGCCACGCAACAGGATGGAACGCAGCAGGAGATGAGGTCTCTCGCGGTGAGAGGGCTCCTCGTGACTACGGTCTACAATGTTGATGCCTCTGTCACCGCCAATCCAGAGCAAATGGTCGTCGCGCAACATAGCTCGTACGGAGAAGTCCATGAGCGGATAGACCGAAGCAGACAGGGCGGGTTCCTTGTTCCCATCCTTGTAGGCATAGAGATGCTTGCCCTTGTTGTTAGTAAGCCAGGTGACGCCCTGCGGGTCGAGATAGGAGAACAGCGGATAGCTGATGGGGCGTGAGCTGTTTGCTCCGACGGGCATGAGCATCTTATCGAATTCAACCAACGTCGATATCTCGTCCTTACTGTCTTTCGTATAAGGTTCAAAGATACCTTTTGCGTTGCTTTTCCATACCTTGCCATACAGGTTCTGCAACCAGATGCTACCCTGTTTGTCGCGTATGATTTTTACCACTTTCTCGATGTCGCTGACCTTCTTCTGACTGTTGCTCTCGTAGTGGAAGACACCTTCGACCTCGCCGGTATAGAAATTGGCGGCACCATCGGTCATGACGGACAGCGTATTGCTTTTCGTCAGCTGGGTGGCAACGTTTGTGGCGCTGATGCGGAAGACACCGTTCGACGTGGCAGCCAGCAGCGAATTACCCTGTTTGGCCAGCTGCCAACAGGCATGGGTGACGTTTTCGAAGGGAACAAAAGTCTTGCCATCCAAACGGAACAGTCCGCTGAGCGTTCCAGCATAGATGTGTCCGTTCATCTGCTCGATGGACAATACCTCGCCACGCAGTCCTTCGTAGGAGGAAAAATGGGTGTAGATGGAGGGGAAGGCGATGCTGAACAGTCCGTTGTCGGTGGCTCCCCACAGCAGTCCATGACGGTTGTAGTCCATGTGGCTGACGTTGTTCGAACAGAGTCCGTTCTGTTCGGTCACACGGAATAACTCTTGTCCGTTCTGGTCGACGAAGATGACGCCATCGCCATTGGTGGACAGGGCCTGCAAGCCATCGTCCAAGTCTTCAACCTGAGTGATTTCTACATCGCTGTTGAGAGAATACTCTTTCCGCTGGGAAGAGGGACTCTTCTTGCCTGCTGCCCAGACATAGCTGTCGTTGCGCACGGAATAAACCTCCTTGTCGCTGGCCAGGAAAAAAATGGTGCCTTCCTGTTCGAAAATCCATTGCACCTCACCGTGGAAGGCGTGTTTGGCAGTACAGGGCTGCATGTAGAGGTTGCCGTGTTCGTCGACCTTCAGATAGCCGAAGTAGTTGTAACCTCCTGTCCACAATGTACCCTTGGAGTCTTGGAACACAGCGGTGATACGGCTGATGCCCGGGGTATGGATGATGCGCCAGTCGGAACCGTCGTAGTAGAGCAGACCTTCGAAATTGGCAGCATAGAGCGTTCCGTCGTTAGCGGCAATGACGTCGAAGTTCTGGTTGTGTCCCTTGTATTCTGTCGACATATAGTTGCGCAGATAGGGAATGCCCTGTGCCGACACAGAACGTTGTATGTTAAGCGCTGGACTCAGAAGAATGAGCGCAAACGCTATGAGTGCAATCAGTCGTTTCATGGCTTGGCCTCCTTTCCCTTGATTTCCTCGTAAGGCACGTTACGGCCGATGTAGAAGTTCCATTCCTCGCGGGTCAGATTACGCTTCAGCTTGCTCTGCAGACGCTGCTGCATCTGGGGCACCGAGATAAGGGCTTCGGTCAGATTACCGTTCTGGTCGCCTGACCATACACCGTTTTTCTTCAGGTCGAAGGTGAAATTGATGATCCATCCGCGGGTGGTGAATAGCGTCATGGGCTCTATCTTCGCGCTGTTGTAGAGCCACAGGTTCAGCGTTCCGTCATAGCTGGACGAATAGAGTCTGCTACCGTCAACCTTTACTTTCGTGATGCGCGACAGGTGACCCACCAGACGGATTTTCTCGCCTTTTGCCTTGATGATGTTGATGGTGCCGTCACTCATGCCGTAGGCTCGCATGTGCTGGTTCTTGGATTCAGCAAAGGCTGTCACCTGTCCCTTGAAGGGCACCTTGCTGGTTTCGATATTGTCGAAACTCTTGATGATATGCATATTCCCCTGGCGGTCGAACACCACAGGATGATTCTGATAACGGCTGATAAACTCTATTTGGAAGGGTAGCTTCTTTTCCATGACGATGGCGCGTTTTGTGGTGTCGAACAGCGCCATGCCGCTTTCGCCGAAAAGAAGAAACTGCGTGTCAGCAACGTCCATTTCCTTGAGTTTGGGGATGTTGACTTGGATGACCTGCTTTTTGTTATTACTGTCGATAATGACCAGATGGCCCGAGCGACTCAGGGCATAGATGGAGTTCGAGGCACGGTCAATAAAGCAGTCACGGAAGTCGAAATTAGAATTGCTGAATAGCATTTCGCTGGTCAGATTGCCGGCCTTGTAATTAGTGTGTTTCATGATTTCACCATAGGTGCTGCAAGTAACCATATAGCCCGACTTGTCGTCAGAGAATGCAATGTCGGTGATGCTGCCCTTATGCTTGTTCCAGACGTGTTTGTTCTGGCTGGTCATGGCCAATGCCTGATAGACGGTGGGCGCATAAATGTCGCCATGATAGCGGTTGGTGAACAGGCAGGCGGTATGTGCCAGCAGGTCGGCCAGCTCCTGATTTCCTGCATTGAACTGTGTGATGGCCGACTGTCCGAGGGTACGTGCCAGACTGAGATACGTCAGCGTGTCGGCCACACGTTTTGACTGCTCGGCCTCGGCACGTTGCTGTTCGGCAATCTTACGCTGGCTTTGTGCCACATCCGATGCTTCCAGGGCTCGCTGCTCGGCCAAGAGGGCATTCTGACGCTCTATCTCAGCCTTGCGACGCATCTCCTCAGCCACCTCGGTCTGATGCTCAGCGGCCAAGCGCTGCTCGTCACTAATGCGACGCTGCTCATTGGCAATCTCTTCCAACTGGGCATTCACACGCTGCATGACGGCAGAACGCTTCTCTTCCGTAGTCAGTCTCTTCAACTGCTCCTGAAGTTCCTGATTCTGCAAGGCCATCGCTTTCTGGGCGTAGTAGCCCCTGTAGACCAGCCATACCAGTGCTAACAGTAAGACTGCGGCTATTGCGATGGTGATTTTATTCGCGTTATTCATGCTTTACGTTTCAGAGCCATGATGGTAATATCGTCACTCTGCGGAGCCTCACCGGCAAAGGCCTTGACGTCGTTCATCTGGGCATCAATCAAGGCGCGACAGTCTTTACCGCTTTGCTGTTTCAGTAGTTGTTCCATGCGCTCGTCGCCATACTCCTGGAAATCGACGTTGAATGCTTCGTTGACACCATCGGTATACATCACCAGTGTGTCGCCAACACCCAGTTGCGACTTGGCACTCTTAAATTCCCAGTCATCGATGGCACCCACCATGCAGTTGGTGCTCAAGGGCATCATCTCTATCGAGCCGTTGGCCTTGAGAATATAAGGGGCATTATGGCCACCATTACAATAATCAATCTCTCCTGTACGAATATTGTAGATGGCATAGAACACGGTGACGAACATCGAGTCGATAGACTCCTTGAACAGAAGGTTGTTCGACTTTGTCAGGCATTCACCTGGCTCAAAGCCCTGCATGGCAATAGTACGGATCAGGGTACGGCTGACAGCCATGAAGATAGCGGCAGGAACACCCTTACCCGATACGTCGGCCATCACCAGTCCGATATGGTCGTCGTCAATGCGGAAGAAATCGTAGAAGTCGCCACCCACGTCCTTGGCTGGCGTCATGGTAGCCGCCAGGTCAAGCTCGCGTTCGTTTTCAGGGAATGGGGGGAAGATACGTGGCAGAATAGCCTGTTGAATCTCGCCCGCTACAGCCAGGTCGGTCTTCAGCGATTCCAGCTGTGAGTGCTCTTCCTGCGACTGCTTAATATACTCTATCTGCTGGATGGCTTTTTCAATGGTCACGCTGAGGTCATCCAGATCGATGGGCTTTGTGGCAAAGTCGAAGGCACCGTTGTTCATTGCCGAGCGGATGTTCGACATGTCGCCATAGGCCGACACCATGATGCACTTCAGGGCGGGATTCTGCAACTCGTTGATTTTCGTGAGTAGCGTCAGTCCGTCCATCTCGGGCATGTTGATATCGCTCAGAATAATGTCGATATCCTTTTCTTTCAACAGCATGGTCAACGCCTCCAAGCCGTTGTGGGCAAAGAAGAACTGGTATTCGCCTTTCCTGATTTGGCGACGGAAATATTGGGTTAATAGCAACTCGAGATCGGCCTCGTCGTCGACACTTAGTATCTTTACTGGTTTCATATACAATATTATATATTTTGTTAAAACGTTGCAAATTTAGCAATAATTTCTCAAATACCCAAATAAATTTGTTTTTTCTATCGATTTTCATTACCTTTGCAGCCGAAATGAAGCTACATGTATTCAATCCTGAGCACGATATAGCGCTGGCCAGCAACCTGGCAAACTTTACGGCCCCACACGCAGGGCGTCAGCTTCGGGCTGATTTGGGTTTCCTGCCTGCCCTTTGGGCAGAAGAGGGTGATGTGGTGCTGGTCGACCATGTGGAGAGTGCCGAAAAAGCTTTCCGCAAGGTGGTTCACAGACTGCGTCAGACGGGATGTCGTGAATTGTCCGGAGCTATCGAGTGGATTGCTCCGAGCAATCGAGGCGTTTGCTCCGAGGAAACTGATGCCGTGCTCCCTTGGGGTTGGAATTTGGCTTTGCGTGCCACATTGAAACGCTACGGTGTTCGTGAGTCGCTATTGCCGTCTGAAGAACAGATAGCTCAGATTCGCCAACTGTCCCATCGTCGAACTGCTGCCCGTCTGCTACCTTTGTTGCAGATGGAGGGAACTATAGGCGAAGCTTTCGAGTGTACTACCGCTGACGAAGTGGAGTCATTGCTGGCTCGTTACGGTCAGGTGGTGATGAAGGCTCCTTGGTCGTCGAGTGGGCGAGGGTTGCGCTTCTTGAGCACGGAGCGTACACCGTTTCAGATGCAGGCAGGATGGTTTAGTAATCTGGTTGCCCAACAGGGCTCGGTAATGGTAGAACCATACTATAATAAAGTAAAAGATTTTGGTATGGAATTCTATGTCGATGATGCAGGCATTCACTATCTCGGACTCTCGCTGTTCCATACCATTAATGGTGCTTACGTGGGAAATATCCTTGCAACCGAGCGAGCTAAGCAGGAGATGATAAGTCGCTATATACCAGAGGATTTACTTGATAGAATCAAGCAACAAATAACGAGCAACCTCAGTCTTGCTTCTTATCGTGGCCTCTTCGGTGTCGATATGATGATCGTCAACAAAGGTAATCATAATTCTCTATTCTCAACTCTCAATTCTCAACTATTTTTGCATCCTTGTGTTGAGATAAATCTTCGTCGCACAATGGGGCATGTGGCACTCGCCATTTCACCGACTGACGACGACGTGAAGCGGGTCATGCGCATCGATTTTAACGGAATAAACTACAAACTCAAAATAAATAAACTACAATGAAAAAACTAGCTCTTATGTTGTTGGCAATGGCTACATGGTCTGCCAGCGCACAAAATTACAAATCAGAGGTATGGTCGCCCGACAATGGCGACGGCACGTACACTAATCCCGTTATCAATGCCGACTACTCCGACCCCGATGTTTGCGTGGGTGCCAGCGGAGAAGATTATTACATGACGGCCTCCAGTTTCCAGTGTGTGCCCGGGCTGCCCATCCTGCATTCGAAGGACTTGGTGAACTGGGAGATTGTCAGTTACGCGCTGACTAGTCTTTACGAGGGCGACGCTGAGTTGCAACAGCATTTCAGCACACCTCAACATGGTGCTGGCGTCTGGGCTCCTAGCATCCGTTTCCATAATGGTTGGTACTATATTTATTGGGGCGACCCAGACTATGGTGTGTATATGGTGAAGACACAGCATCCAGAAGGCCAGTGGGAGAATCCCGTTTGTGTCATCAAGGGCAAGGGGTATATTGATACTACACCGCTTTGGGACGACGACGGACGCTGCTATCTGGTCAATGGTTGGGCCAATTCGCGTTCGAAGTTTGCCTCTGTGCTGACGGTTCGCGAGATGAGTGCTGATGGCATGCGTCCCATTGGACAGCCCGTCATCGTGTTTGATGGAAACGGCACAGAGAACCGTACCTGCGAGGGTCCGAAGTTCTATAAACGCGACGGCTGGTACTGGATAATGTGTCCTGCTGGTGGTGTTCCTGAAGGTTTCCAACTGGCTATGCGTTCAAAGTCACCCTACGGTCCTTACGAACATAAAATCGTGTTGCAGCAGGGCAAGACCAACATCAACGGCCCTCATCAGGGTGGTTGGGTACATACAAAGTATGGAGAAGATTGGTTCCTGCACTTCCAGGATAAGGAGGCTTATGGTCGCGTGGTACATCTGAACCCTGTCGACTGGTCTACTGGCTGGCCCGTCATGGGCAAGAAGGGCGAACCCGTTACCACTTATCAGAAGCCAAAAGCTTCCGACACACGCATAGTCAATCCCGTTGAGAGCGACGAATTCAATGCTCCCGTTATTGGTAAACAATGGGAGTGGCATGCCAACTACGACGAGAAGTTCGGTGTTCCCACCGCTTTCGGCACCATGCGCATCTACACTCATAAGCTCTCCGATGGTTGGAAGAATTTTTGGGAAGTACCCAACCTGCTGTTACAGAAGACACCAGCCGACGAGTTCACAGTTACCGCAAAGGTTCGTTTCACATCGAAGGCTGATGGTCAGATGGGCGGAATCATCATGATGGGTCATAACTATCAGGCGCTGGTGGTTCGTCGCGAGGGCAAGGAATTCCAGCTGGTCATCCTTACCTGTCAGGATGCTGATCGTGGCAAGGCCCAGCAGGAGGAAGTTGTAGCCACACTGAAACCCACTGCCGAGGATAAGATTGACTACAAACCCGGTATTCACGAAGACATCTACTTGCGTTTGAAGGTCCGTAATGCCGAGGCTGGCGTTGCTCATGGTGGCATTCCCAAGGTTAGCTTTGCGTGGAGCCAGAATGGCAAGAAATATCAAGACTGTGGTGGCGAATACCAGATGAAACAAGGCAAATGGATTGGCGCAAAATTCGGTTTTGTTGCCGTTGACACCAATCCAAAGACGGATCGCGGTTGGCTTGACGCCGACTGGATTCGCGTTACGAAATAATAATAGGTAATCATTAAAAGATGAATAAGAAGCAGATAGTATTTAGTGCAATAATATTCTTTTTTGCAGGTCAGCTGTGGGCGCAGGATGTGCAGAATGTGCCAGCTGAGCAGGACACAGTGAAGGTTGAAAAGCCCAATCCCTATGTGCAGTGTGAGGATACCTGCCGGCATATTCATGGCCTCGACCTGAGCCATTATCAGGGTAATGTGTTCTGGGAAACGGTGGGCGACCGTACTAATATGACCTATGTCTACTTGAAAGCTACCGAAGGTGGAGATCGAATTGATGCTACATTTGAGCGTAACATCGAGATGGCTCACCGTCATGGGCTGAAGGTCGGCTCCTACCATTTCTATCGTCCATTGACCGACCAGCAGAAACAACTCAAGAATTTCATGTCACAGTGTCTGCCTGGCGAACAGGACCTGATTCCCATGATTGACATCGAGTCAACGGGTGGGTTGTCGACCGATGTGTTCTGCGATTCGCTGTTCTATTTTCTTGATCTCGTTGAGGAAGCTTACCATCAGAAGCCGTTGCTCTACACTTTTCGCAATTTCTACAACCGTCATCTGCAAGGCAAAATCGACGACTATCATCTGATGGTGGCTATGTATACAGACGAAGCTCCCGTGCTGGCAGATGATCGCGATTATACCATGTGGCAGTATACCGCAAAGGGACGCATTATAGGCATCAACGGATTTGTCGACAAGAGTCGTTTCATGGGTGAACACAATCTACGCGAAATCCGATTCAAACATCATTAGGTCGCGTAGGTGGAGTAGGTAAGAATAGGTGGAGTAGGGCTATTCTTCGATATTCTTGACGGTATTGATCAGGTCGCGGGCATAGGCATGCAGCGACCGTGGCTTCAACTTATGGAGTGTGCCTTTGGCGCGCTCCATTTCCAGTTCGTAGCGTTCTAGCCGTGCAGGGTCTTTCTCACCGCTCAGTGCCATAAACTGGTCGCGAAGAGTGGGGGATAGTTGCAAGAAAAAATCGTCGCTATAGGCCTGCAAACCATTGGCTATCCATGGGCCGAGTCCATAATCGCGTACTATTGAGTAGAGTCGTTTCCATTTCCACTCGCTCATAGGTTCTATCGCTTCGCGCTCGTTAGGGTCCTCTAGATAGATGAGCCGTTCTATGTTTCTGTGAATGATGTCCATTATGAATAACGTTTAGGGTATCTGAATACAATGGAAAATAGTGCTGCTACGCCCACAGCCATGGGGTAATATAGGTAAGGAATGATGCTCACGGGATTTAGTGCAGCCAGTCCTGCTGCCATCAGCAGCTGTGCTCCGTAGGGGATAAGTCCCTGCATTACGCACGAGAAGGTGTCCAGTATTGATGCTGCCTTACGACTATCCACACCGTAGCGGTCACCGATGTGTTTGGCCAATCCGCCTACGGTAATAATGGCCACGGTGTTGTTCGCTGTACACAGGTTCACCAGCGACACCAGTGCTGCTATCGACAGTTCGGCACTGCGCTTGGTATTCACATGACGCGTCAGTCGCTCCAACAGAAAATCGATGCCTCCATTGTGGCGGATAATCTCCAACAGTCCGCCAGCCATCATAGTGATGATAATCAGTTCGCCCATGCCAATAATGCCGTCGCCCATGGCATGAAACCATCCGAAGACGTCGTACGAACCGTCTGCAATACCGATAGCGCCTGTAAGAACGATGCCAAGCGTCAACACCGCCATCACATTCATGCCAAAGATAGCTGTAAGCAACACAACCAAGTATGGTATGACCTTCACAATCGATACTTCGCCCACACTTTGTGGCGAACTGATGCCTTGTCCCATGAAGATGTATACGCACAGGATTATTACAGCCGCAGGTATTACGATGAACGAATTCACGCGAAACTTGTCACTCAATCGACAGCCCTGCGTCGACGTTGCCACAATGGTTGTGTCCGAGATAAACGACAGGTTGTCGCCAAACAGCGAACCACCGACCACTACCGCAGTCATCAGGGCCACCGATGTGCCTGTCTGTGTCGCCACACCAGCTGCAATGGGGGTTAGTGCCACGATGGTTCCTACACTTGTTCCCACGCTCAGCGATATGAAACATGCCGCCAGGAATAGTCCTGCCAGCAGCATCTCACCAGGCAACAGCGTCAATGCCAGATTGACCGTCGCGTCTATAGATCCCATCACTTTCGCTGAGTGCGCAAAGGCTCCGGCCAAGATGAATATCCATATCATCAGCATCATTTGCGACGTTCCCGCCCCTTTGCTGTATATGTCTATCCGCTTGCGCAGAGGCAGTCCTCCGCTGATGATTACCGCATATATTGATGCCACCAAGAACCCCACCGTAATAGGCACCTTATAGAAATCACCCGCAATAATGCTGGTTACCAGGTACATTACGATGAATACCCCAAGGGGCGATAAAGCCAATAGTCCTTTCTTCATTTCGCCTGCGAAGGTACATAAAAAAGGAACTGAATTTTCATTCAATTCCTTTTCTTTGTACACCCGCAGGGGCTCGAACCCTGGACACCCTGATTAAGAGTCAGGTGCTCTACCAACTGAGCTACGGGTGCATCGTCCAAGTAGTCGATAGGGGAATCGAACCCCTATGCCAAGATTGAGAATCTTGTATCCTAACCATTAGATGAATCGACCAAGCAGCGAGAGTCTTCAAATATATTTGAATGACCGAGTCGCGAGGGAGATAGACCAAAAGTCAATCGACCAACATTTCAAAGAGTGCTCTCTCAGAGAAATCCCCTCGGTGCGGAAGGAGGGGGATTCGAACCCCCGGTACGGGAACCCGTACGGCAGTTTAGCAAACTGCTGGTTTCAGCCACTCACCCATCCTTCCAAAAGGACCCTGGAGTTCGAAACCGTGGGGTTATCTCCTCAATTGCGGGTGCAAAGGTACGACTAATTTTTGAACCCTGCAAATTTTTGAGCCTTTTTTTTCACTTTTTCCTCATTTTTCTCTTTTTTGAGGAGCGGATTACGGGACTCGAACCCGCGACCCTCGGCTTGGGAAGCCAATGCTCTACCAACTGAGCTAAATCCGCTGGTAAGAAAAAGGAGCCAGAATGTTGGATTCTGACTCCCGAGGAAAGTGAGCCGATAGCCGGACTCGAACCGGCGACCCACGCATTACGAATGCGTTGCTCTACCAACTGAGCCATATCGGCAGCCTTTCAAAGATCTCTTGCTTTTCTCAAAGCGGGTGCAAAGGTAATCATTTTAATTGAGAATTGAGAATTGAGAATTGAGAATTATGATTTGTTAACACTCTGCTTGTGCTATAGCTTGTCTTTTAGGTATTTCCCGGTAACGCTTTGCGGACAGTCGGCAATCTGTTCGGGCGTACCACATGCTACTAGCTGTCCACCACGGTCGCCACCATCGGGGCCGATGTCGATGATATGGTCGGCACACTTGATAATTTCCATGTTATGTTCAATGATGAGAATGGTATGTCCGCGTTCGATGAGCGCGTTGAACGAGTGGAGGAGTCGCTCTATGTCGTGGAAGTGTAGACCAGTGGTTGGCTCGTCGAAGATGAAGAGTGTGGGTTCCTGTTTCTCCTGTCCGATGAAATAAGCCAGTTTGACACGTTGGTTCTCACCACCGGAGAGCGTAGAGGAGTTTTGTCCGAGTTTGATATAGCCCAGTCCGACATCAGCGAGCGGACGCAGACGGTTGACGATGGTCTTACATAAGCTGTTAGCATTTGTCTTTTGGCTGTTGGCAAAGAACTGGATGGCCTCGTCGATGGTCATGTTGAGTACGTCGTCGATGTTTTTCCCATGGAAACGGACATCGAGAATGTCGTGTTTGAATCGGTGCCCGTGACAGGCCTCGCATTCGAGTACGATGTCGGCCATGAACTGCATCTCGACAGTAATGACACCGGAACCCTTACACTCGTCGCATCGTCCACCATCAGCATTAAACGAGAAATATTGCGGTGTGAAATTCATCTGCTTGGCCAGCGGTTGATCGGCAAAGAGATCGCGTATGGCATCGTAGGCTTTGACATAAGTGGCAGGATTCGATCGCGTGGACTTACCAATCGGGTTTTGGTCGACAAACTCCACATGTTTCACGGACAGATAGTCGCCCTCGAGGCCCATGTATTCCCCCGGTGCATCGCAAACGTCGCCCAAATGACGCTTCAGGGCGGGGTAGAGAATGCCTTTGACCAGTGACGACTTGCCGGAGCCGGAAACACCGGTGACAACAGTCATGACGTTCAGCGGGAAGTCGACGTCAATACCTTGCAGGTTGTTCATGCGCGCACCTTTGATAGTAATTTTCTGATTCCAGGGGCGACGACTGCTGGGTACTGGAATATGATCCTGGTGGGTAAGATACCTCACCGTGTGGCTTTTCCCGACGGCAAAACCGTCGGGCACACGACCTGCTGAACCGTCTAGCGCAGGAACGGGCCCGGCGTACATGATTTCACCGCCTAAGCGGCCAGCGTCGGGACCAACATCGATGAGGTAGTCGGCAGCGCGCATGATTTCCTCGTCGTGCTCGACGATGACAACGGTATTACCCAGGTCGCGCAATTGTTTGAGCACTTTGATGAGTCGGTCGGTGTCGCGTGAATGCAATCCGATGCTTGGTTCGTCGAGGATATAGAGGGAACCCACCAGCGATGAGCCCAACGAGGTGGTAAGATTGATGCGCTGACTCTCGCCGCCTGACAATGAGTTGGACATGCGGTTGAGCGTGAGATAGCTCAGTCCGACATCGAGCAGAAACTGCAGACGAGAGTTGATTTCTGTAAGTAATCGTCGACCAATGACCTGTTCCTGCTCTGTCAGTTCTAACTGGTCGAACCATTGTTTCAAACGAATAATCGGCATCTGCACCAGGTCGGTGATGCTGCGTCCCCCAATCTTGACGTATTCAGCCTCGGGTTTCAAACGCGTACCGTGGCACTTGGGACAGGTGGTCTTGCCACGATAACGGGCCAGCATGACGCGATACTGAATCTTGTATTGATTCTCGCGCAGCATCTCAAAGAAGTTATCGATGGATACACGATCGGTCTTGTCGCGATGCTTATCAGAGGGCAGACCGTGCCACAGCATATCTTTCTGCTTCTGTGTCAGGTTGTAATAAGGTTCGAAGATGGGAAAGTCGTCTTTAGAGGCCCGACGACAGAATTCTTCTTTCCACATTTTCATCTTTTCGCCGTGCCAGGGCTGTACGCAACCGTCGTAGACCGATAGCGTGGTGTTGGGAATGACCAAGTGTTCGTCAATGCCGATAATCTTACCAAATCCCTGACATTCCGGACAGGCTCCTGCGGGAGAATTGAAAGAGAACATCTGGTCGTTCGGCTCTTCGAATGTCATGCCGTCGGCCTCGAAACGCTGTGAGAAATCGTAGGTGAGTCCCGATGGGCTGACCATCAGGCGTAAGTCGCCGCGCCCTTCGTAGAATGCCGTCTCTGCAGAGTCAACGAGACGCGATATAGAGTCCTTGCTGTCGTCGACAGACAGGCGATCAATAACGAGATAGAGGCTCGATGCTCCGACAGCAGAACTGTCGGACACAGTGGCCAGCCAGTCGTCGATGCGGACGATGTTGCCGTCAACGGCCATGCGGACATAGCCATTCTGGACAAACATCTGCAGTTGACGTTCCAAGGTGCGCCCCTCACCGAGATGGATAGGTGCCATGACGACGAATTTGGTGCCCGGCTGGAACTGCTGCACACACTGGATGATATCTTCCGTAGAGTGCTTCTTTACTTCCTGTCCGCTGATGGGCGAATAGGTATGACCAATGCGGGCAAAGAGCAGGCGCAGGTACTCGTAGATTTCCGTCGTAGTACCGACTGTACTTCGCGGGTTGCGCGAGATGACTTTCTGCTCAATGGCGATGGCGGGCGGAATGCCGCGAATGTAGTCACACTCGGGCTTGTTCATTCGCCCCAGAAACTGGCGGGCATACGACGAGAGGCTCTCGACGTAGCGACGCTGACCCTCGGCATACAGCGTGTCGAAAGCCAACGACGACTTTCCTGAGCCGGAAACACCGGTAACGGCTACCAGCTGGTTGCGTGGTATCTTGACGTTGACATTCTTCAGGTTGTTGACCCTGGCTCCTTTTATCTCGATGTAATCACTCATGAGCGTACCTTATATTTGGGTTGCAAAATTACGGAAAAAAAGTGAGCCGACCAAATAGTCAGCTCACTTTCTTGGAATATATTCGTGTGATTACAGAATAGTCTTTACTGCTTCGAGCATGCCCTTGTCCTGAATGAGGTCGAGGAACATCTTCACCATAGCATTCAGACCAGCCACCTTGTTCAGGTCCTCGGCCCAGATGAACTCAGCACCGAGTACGCCGTCGGTCACCTTCTGCGTGTCGCCGGTAGCCCAGAGCTCCTTCAGCAGGCCCATGATCTTCTCGTCGTCGTTGGGGATAATCTCCACGCCGTCGGCACGCTTGCCACCCTTGTAGTAGGTGATGATGGCAGCCAGACCGAATACGAGACCCTTAGGCAGCTCGCCCTTGCGCTCCAAGTAGGTCTTCACGCCGGGAAGGTCGCGAGCCTGGAACTTGGGGAATGAGTTGAGCATGATCGAGGTAACCTGGTGGTCGACGAACGGGTTGTCGAAACGCTCGAGCACGTCGCCTGCAAACTTCTCCAGCTCGTCCATCGGCAGGTCGAGGGTCTGCATCAGCTCTTCGAACTGTACCTTGTGGATGTACTTCGAGATAACCTCGTGGTTGCAGGCGTCGCGAACGATGTTGACACCGCTCAGGAATGCCACGGGCGACAATACGGTGTGCGGGCCGTTCAACAGAGTCACCTTACGCTTGTGATAAGGCTCTTCAGAGGGAACGAACAGCACGTGCAAGCCTGCTTTGTCGGCGGGGAACTCTGCAGCAATCTCCTTCGGAGCCTCGATGACCCACAGGTGGAAGTTCTCGGCCTGTACGACGAGGTTGTCGCGATAGCCCACCTTCTCCTGAATCTCGGCAATCTCCTTGCGGGGGAAGCCAGGAACGATACGGTCTACGAGGGTAGCGTAAACGCCGCAGCACTCGTCGAACCACTTCTTGAAGTCAGCGGGCAGCTGCCACAGCTCGATGTACTTGTTGATGCAATCCTTTAGCACGTGGCCATTCAGGAAGATAAGCTCGCAGGGGAAGATGATCAGACCCTTCGTGGGATCGCCATTGAAAGTCTGCCAGCGACGATACAGCAACTGCACAAGCTTGCCAGGATAGCTGCTGGCGGGCTTGTCCTCCAGCTTGCAGGCGGGATCAAAGGCAATACCAGCCTCAGTGGTGTTTGAAATGACGAAACGAATCTCGGGCTGGTCGGCCAGCGCCATGAAAGCATCGTTCTGAGAGTAGGGGTTCAGCGCACGACTGATGACATCGATACGCTCGAGGGTGTTGACGGGCTTGCCGTTCTCACGACCCTGCAGGTTCACGTGGTACAGGCAGTCCTGACCATTGAGCCACTCAACCATACCCTTGTCGATGGGCTGTACGACAACAACGCTACCATTGAAATTGGTCTTCTGGTCCATGTTCCAGATAATCCAATCAACGAACGCACGGAGGAAGTTACCCTCACCAAACTGAATCACCTTTTCAGGCATCACGCTCTTCGGAGCGAAGTGTTTGTTTAACGGTTTCAACATAATTGTATTCTTTATTAAATAGTTTGTTTTGAAATCTGAGTGCAAAGATAGTGAATAATTTCCGAATAACGTATCGTTTTTACGTAATTTATGACGTTAACGTTTGCGAAAACTCACTATTGCCCCATGAGGTAGGCCTTGAAGTCGGCAAAGTTCTTCGAGAGAGC
The DNA here is from genome assembly GCA_016291085.1 of Prevotella sp. Lineage (GTDB taxonomy): Bacteria > Bacteroidota > Bacteroidia > Bacteroidales > Bacteroidaceae > Prevotella. The sequence continues at coordinate 2,619 of JAEEVW010000040.1, read as the reverse complement.
CACGTTCTGCTTCTCGCCCTCCATGAAGGCACGCAGGCGAGCTGGAATCTCGATATCGATACCCAGAATGTCGTCAACCTTCTCCTTGAACTTGGCAGGATGGGCCGTCTCGCAGAACACGCCGACCTCGCCGGGATTCAGACTTTCTTGTAGTGCACGATATCCGCAAGCTCCATGAGGATCAAGTATATAGCCCGTTTCGCTATAGCATTGGCGCATGGTTTCCTTGATTTGCTCGTCGCTGAAGGTGGCACCGCTAATCAGGTTGGTGATGCGATGGTGAGTAGCCTCGGGTGTCAGCGTATTATTCTGGCTGTAAAGGTTCAGAATACGTGCAAAGTTCGAGGGGTCGCCTACGTCCATCGCGTTGGCCAAAGTCTGAATGGTGGGCTTCGGGTCGTAGTGGCCCGTCAGCAGGTATTTGTAGAAAATGTCGTTCGCGTTGTTGGCAGCAATGAAGCGCTTGATGGGCAGTCCCATCTCATGTCCGAACAGCGCCGAGCAGATGTTACCGAAGTTACCGCTGGGCACGCACATCACGATGCCCGCCTCCTCCATTTTTGCATTATTACATTGTTTCATTTTTACATTTTCCTTCATGCGTGCGTACGCATTAAAATAGTAGAACGCCTGCGGGAGGAAACGGGCAACGTTGATGCTGTTGGCCGACGTCAGCTTCATGTGCTGGTTCAACTCCTCATCCATGAAGGCCGATTTAACGAGTGCCTGGCAGTCGTCGAATACGCCGTCCACCTCGATAGCAGTGATGTTCTTGCCCAGCGTCGTGAACTGACACTCCTGAATAGGGCTGACCTTGCCTTTAGGATAGAGCACATATACATGGATGCCCTCGACGCCGAGGAATCCATTGGCCACAGCTGAGCCCGTGTCGCCGCTGGTTGCCACGAGGACGTTCACCGTCCCATTGGTTGCGGTTTCCCCGCAACCATTCATCCGCAGGAAGTATCCCAGCAATCGCGCCATAAACCTTGCGCCGACATCCTTAAAGGCGAGGGTAGGGCCATGGAATAACTCCAAAGCATAGATGTTGTCGGTCACTTTCACCACAGGACAGTCGAACGACAGCGTGTCATAAACGATATCCTGTAAGGCGTCACCATCTACATCGTCACCGAAGAAGTTGCTGGCCACGTTGTAGGCAATATCCTGGAACTTCATGTCCTGAATGTCGTTGAAGAATGCCTTCGGCAACTTATAAATCTCTTCCGGCATGTACAGACCGCGGTCTTCTGCCAGTCCTTTCACTACTGCTTTTTGCAGGTCGGCAATGGGAGCCTGCCCATTCGTGCTGTAATACTTCATTTTTGCGCTTTATTTAGAATTTTGTCGCGAAGGTACGAAAAAGCGAGGACAATACAAAACAAATCCTTATTTATTTTCATTTCCGAGCGAAAAAGCAGCTCGTCTTCTTCGTCAATGTACGAAATAACATTTTCCATAACACCTAACATTGGCAAATTGCAAGTAGCTTACTTTCAGCAACTTAAGAACGTCATGGACGCTCCGACACCTAACATGACACCTAACAAAGACCTAACATAGAGGTTACATCATCAAAGTCCCCCATGTTGGGTGTTATGTTAGGTCTATGTTACCTTTATGTTAGGTCTTTGTTAGGTCTTGAGGACTGCGAAATTGCTCGAAATGCCTTTATTCAGGCACTTTTTCTGAAAACAATGTTAGGTCTTCCAATAAGGTACACTTATTGTTCAATAAGGTGCCTTTAATTTTCATTACTCGGCCCTTATCGTTCAATACTCGTTCCTTGTTAGAATGAGAATCGGACTTCTAGCCCATGAATTATTCCCACCTTGGGAACAAAACATTCCCAGCCTGGGAATGAAATATTCCCACCTTGGGAATAAATAGCCTGCCGTAACTGCGCTGTTGCTTAACGTGGAGCAACCGACGCAAAGTAAGGAACGCTTGTTTTCAATAAGGCACCCTTATTGTTCAATAGTCCTACACATATTTGCAAATACTCTCGGAGTAATTTTTTTCGTTCGGAGAAATTTTATTTTCGTTCGCTAAAAAATTTTTTTCGTCCGCTGAAGAATTATTTTTGTCCGGAGTATTGCCAAGCGACCACAATAATGACCCCACTAATGTCTGCTATTCCAATAAAAATGCCCTCCGAAGAGGGCATATAGGATTAGATCCTTCGGCATATAGCCTTATTGTGATAAGATGTAGAATATCTTACGCTTGCAAAGTTAGGAAAAAACAACGAAACAACAAAATAATTGTAGAAAAAAGTTTGTTTCCTAAAATCCGCAGATGATTTGTCAAGGTTCTAATTTTGCCGTTATTTGAGACATGTCTGTCTGTTTATAGGCATACAAACGTGCAATACGACTAGACATGAGCCAGTTCCCCCTTACCCCGTAAGGTCGAGAGGCTTAGACCAAAGCATCAGCGAAGGAAAGTTAGCCTATCCGTGTTCCCAAATAATGTTGTAAGGTTTTGCTGAATAGATGTTGAGTTTGTACTGCCTTGCCGTTCTGACCCACTTGGCAGGCACGGCGATGAATCTGAACAGGAAACTCTTGACCCTGTCCGTGGCCTTGATTCCAAAGAGGACGGCCATGAGCGGCAATG